>CAZMGU010000022.1:0-26995 GCA_964565905.1 uncultured Halobacteriales archaeon | reverse complement strand
CGCATCGAGGTGGGCGACGTCACCGACGACTGCGTCCTCGTCCACACGGACGACTTCGCGCCGGCGCGGACCGACCTGACGCCGGACACGGCCTTCCTCGAACGGTTCGCGAGCGAACGGGTGGAACAGCACACCGTCGCCTTCCACGAGTTCGACGTGCCCGTCATCGTCTACCGGGAGAACCTGCTCGGCGACGACCCCTTCGCCACGAAGTACGCCGTCAGGGAACCGGACCTCTTGCCCGGCGACGAGGAACTGATCGAGGAGTGCAAGACGCGGGTGTGGGAGGCGAGCATCGACGGCGTACTCGACGACGAGGTCGGGTTCGTCCGCGAGCGGGCCCGGACCCTGCTTTCCCGCCAGCTAACCATCCGTAACACGCGCGCCTGGTTCGACGCGCTGGCGTACCGCGTCCGGACGGCGCTGGCCGAGTACGATCTGACCGTCCCGCCAATCGATCACCGGTTCGCCGAGGACCGCCTCGAGGACCTGCTCTACTACGTCCTCCGGGACCTGGTCGGCTACGGGAAACTCACCGTCCCGGTGCGGGACTCGACGCTGGAGGACGTCGAGGCCAACCGCGTCGGCGAACGCATCAAGGTGGTCCCGCGGGTCGACGTCGGCCACAACGACCGGGTCCCGACCAACCTCAGTTTCGAGGACGAACGGTCGTTCGCCAACGTCGTCACCAAACTGGCGGCCGACGACGGCACCGAACTCAACGCCTCCACGCCCAGCGCGAAGGTGAACCTCAGCCCCGACGGCGTCGACGAGACCATCCGGTGTGCCGTCGCCCTGCCCACGATATCGGAGGGGGGCCCGCACATCTCCATCCGGAAGCAGTCGCCCGACCCGATGACGCCCGTCGACCTGGTCGAGGCGGGGTCCATCTCCACGGAACTGGTCGCGCTCCTCTGGTTGCTGTACGAACACCAAGGCATCGTGCTGTTCTGCGGGCCGACCGGCGTCGGGAAGACGACGCTGATGAACGCCCACATGCCGTTCATCCCGTACCGGGACCGGCCGATAAGCATCGACGAGGGGTCGCGCGAGGTGTACATCCCCCACGAGACCGGCGTCTCGCTGTCGACGCGCGAGCACGAGCGGGACCACCGGCGGGTGACGATGGCGGACCTGATGACCGAGTGCAACTACCTCAATCCCGACGTGGAGGTCATCGCGGAGGTCAACACGCCCGCGAGTTTCGAGACGTTCGCGGAGACGCTCAACACCGGTCACGGGCTGATCGGGACCACGCACGCCGACGACGTGGAGACGCTCGTCAACCGGATAGTCGAGCAGGGACTGCCAGCGTACCTGCTCCGGGAAATCGATCTACTGGTCTTCCCGCGACGGAACGACGACGAACGCTACGTCGGAGAGGTGATCGAACTCGTCGACGAATCGACGTACCGGGAACTCGACCGGGAGGACGGGCGTCGGGGGACGATACGGAAGGACGGGACGACGGTGTACTGGGTCGCCGCCGCCTGGCGCGACCTGGACGGGACCCACCGGTTCGCCTACGATCACCCGGCGCTCGACGACGACGGCGACGGGCGGATAGCCGCCTTCGACCGACTCGCCGACGAACTCGACACCGACGTCGACGACGTCGAGGCGATGTACCACCGCCGGCACCGGTACGTCCGCTACCTCGTCAGGGAGGGAATCTCCGACGTGGACGAACTGTTCTCGGTGCTGGCCGACCTCGAGACCAACGAGGCGGCGACCGTCGAGCGGTTACGCCGACGGACGAGCGTCGACCGGACGGAGGGAGAGCATGGGGAGGAGTGAGCTACCGCGACAGCTCAATCCCCTGGACCGGGGCCTGTACGCGCTGTTCGCACAGCACGCCGACGGCGACGGCCACGACCGCGACCGGGAGTGGTACCGGGCGGCGAACCTCGATACGGGGTTCGACCTCTATCTGGCGCGGGTGTACGGCCTCGCCTGGGGTGCCGGCGTCGGCGTCGCGCTCGTCGTCGTCGGTACCTTCACGCTCCTGCCGTCGACCCTGCTGGACGCGGGCGTCGCGTTCCTGCAGGACGGACTACCGGTCGTCAACCGGGTTGCCTGGCCGACGGTGCCTCGATTCGCGCTGGCGTTCGCCTCCGGCGGGGTCGTCGCCGTCCTCACCCGGTGGCTCGTCGTCCGGGCAGGCGGGACGTATCTCCGGTGGGCCGCCGCCGCTCGCCGGGCGAACATCGAGGCGACGCTCCCCGGCGCGGTCCGGTACCTCCGCGTGCTCGCGTGCGGCGAACACGACCAGCGGGCGATGCTCGGCCGCGTCGCGGACCAGGACGCCTACGGCGAGACGGCCGTCGCCTTCCGCCGGGCTCTCAACCGGGCCACGCTGACGGGGAGCCTCGACGACGGACTCGAACGCGTCGCGAGCGAGACGCCGTCGCGGGACCTGCTCGCTCCCTTCCTCCTGAAGTTCCGGGAACACGCCAACCAGAGTTCGAGTTCCCTCGAAGGGTACCTGGAGATGGAGGGTCGGCTGCTCTCCCACGAGCAGTCCCGGCGGCAGGAGCGAGCGACGGGGTACCTCGAACTCGTCGCGGAACTGTTCGTCGTGTTGCTGGTGCTGCCGGCGTTGCTCGTCCTGATAGTGACGGTCATGGGCGTTCTGTCGCCGGGACTCTCGGATCCGGTCGTCACGCCGGTCGGGACGACGACCGTCCGCGGGCTGATGATATTCGGCAGCGCCGCGTTCGTGCTGAGTGCCGGCGTGACGGCGTCGCTCGTCGTCACGACGCTCCGGCCACACAACGCGAATTCGCCGACGTACGAGACGCCCGACGGACTGCTCGCACTGCTGGAGAGCGCCGTCGACAACCCGGCGAGCGCCGCCGTCGTGCTGGCACCCGTCGGCGTCTGCGTCGCCGCCGGACTCTGGCTCATCGGGTATCGAGTCGAGAACGTCCTCCTGCTCGCCTACGCGGCGTTCGGCCTCCCGGTCGGTGCCGTCTCGGTCAGGAGAGCGCGCCTCGACGACGCGAAGGACCGAGAGATACAGGACTTCGTCCACGCCGTCTCGGGCCACGTCAGCCTCGGTCGCCCGTTCGCGGACGCCGTCGAACGCGTGGCGACCGAGGTAGAGCTCGGCGCGCTCCAGGACGACGTCGACGACCTGGCGTTCACGCTCGGGTTGACCGCCAGTCCGCCGAGCGACGCGACCGACGGCCGGGCCGCGGCGCTCGACCGGTTCGTCGACTCGGTCGGGACGACCATGGCCGAACAGACCATCGGGCTCGTCGTCGGCGCGCTCGACGCCGGCAGCGACGCGGAGGACGTCTTCGAGACGCTACAGACCGAAATCGGCACGCTCTACCACCAGCGGAAGGCGCTACGGTCGGCCCTGCTCGTCTACGTCGCGGTCGGCTGGACCACCGCGTTGCTCGTCGTCGGCATCGTCGTCGCCGTCAATACCTACGTGCTGGACGGGTTCGCCCAGCTATCGACCGTCTCCGGCGGCCAGGGGTTCTCGATCGACCCGAACGCCATCGATCCGCCGCGCGACCGGTACCGGTTCTACGTCGTGACGCAGGCGACGATGCTCGCCTGCGGGTGGTTCGCCGGCACGGCGAGTCGCGGGTTCTACGAGGCGCTGTTACACTCCTCGGCGCTGGTGACCATCGCGTACGTCGTGTTCGCGGGGGTCGGGATGATATGATCGGGCCGGACCGGCGGAACGCCGGGCGAACCGGATCCTCGGGCCGGTGCGGGTACCGGGCCCAGTCACACGTCGTGGGCGTGGTCCTCCTGCTCGGACTGACAGCCATCGCGATAGGCGGTCTGACGGCCAGCATCGGGGCTATCGTCGACGACCAGACGAGCCACGCGGACGCGACCAGCGTCGCAGCCGACTTCTCGTCGTCACTCCGGCCCGTCGAGACGACCGGCGTCCGGCGGGGGCAGGTGACGTTCACCGAGGGGACCGTCTCGGTCGTCCCGAGGGAGGTTCGCGTCCTCGACGACGGCGGCGTCCGCCGAACGGTCGACGCCGGCGCGCTGGTGTACGAGTCGGGGGACCGCCGCGTCGCGTACGTCGGCGGTGCCGTCGTCCGCGGACGCGACGAGTCGGCGTGGCTGGAACGCCGGCCACCGATCACGAGCGGATCCGACGTCCTCGTGGTGGGCGTCCCGCGACTCGGTGGGAGCGGAAGCGTCGGTGGCACCGGCGGCGTCACGGCACCGCTCGAGACCAACGTCTCGCACGACCGGGAATCGCTCGGCACCGGCGAGTACCGCGTCGCTATCGAGACGTCGGCGACGAACGCGTTCGAGCGGTACGCCAACCGGATGGACGCCACCTCGACAGTTCGGGACTTCGACGACGACGGCGTTCCGAGCGTCGTCGTCGAGTACCCCGGCGACCGGGAGGGGTTTCTCGTGGTTCACGAGATGCGACTGGAGGTCGGCCATGGATAACCGGGGAGTCACGCCCGTCGTCGAGAAGACCATCGCGATGGGAATAGTGGTCCTGTTCGTCGGCGGGATGACGGCGACGCTGTACGGAAACGCCGTTCCGGCGTACCGGGACGCCGTGGGAACGGAGACGGGCGAGCGGGTACTCGCGACGGCGAGCCAGGAGGTCGAACGGTCGGTCCCGGCGACCCCGGGAACGGTCGAACGCACCCGGGCCGTCTCCCTCCCCACGACTATCCGCGGGACGGAGTACGTCGTCCGCGTCGACGGCCGGTCGCTCGTCCTCGAACACCCGGAGCTACCGGTGACCCACCGGAGTCGCCTGGCGCTTCCTTCGATCGTAACGCGCGTGAGCGGCGAGTGGCGGAGCGGATCGACCGCCGTCGTCCGCGTGCGAACCGTCCCCGGCGGCCTGGCCGTCGAACTGGAAGCGGGGGAGCCGTGAGTCCGGACCGCTCGCGTCCCCGGCTATCGACGCCGGGTCGACGGGACGACGGGGACGGCGAGAGCGACCCGCTCCGGAACCGCGGTCAGACGGCGCTCCCGGCCCTCGCCGTCGCACTACTTGTCCTCACGACCGTCACGGCTCTCGGACTGGCCGTCGCCGACGGGGCGCTCGCGGGGGCCGAACGGGACGCGAGCGAACGACGCCTGGCGTCGTCGCTGGCCGAACGTATCGTTTCGGTGGAGTCGCCTCTCACCGAGCGAGCGAACGTGCTGAACGCGTCGCGCGTCGACCGACTCGACGGTGCCGAACTGGAGCGGTCGTTCCCCGCCGTCGACGGGTACGCCGTCCGGGTGGTAGTCGACGGTTCCACCGCCGCGGAGGTCGGTGACCCCGCCGGCGGGACGACGTTTCGACGGCTCGCCGTCGTCGAAGCCGGCCAGACGCGAACCGTCCGACCGACGCTGGGGTTCGACCGCGTCGTCACGCTGCCGCGCCGGACCGGGAGAGCGTCGGTGCGGATCGATCCGCCGGCGGACGCGACGGTGACTACCGTGCGAGCGAACGAGCGCGTCGTCTTGCGGAACCGGACGGGACTGAACGGGGAGTTCGACGTCTCCCTCTCCCGCTACGCGACGGCCGAGTTCCGCTTCGAGGCGACCGGCAGGCTTCCGGCGGGGAGCGTCACCGTCCGGTACCGCGCACCGCGGACGACGAAGACGACGGTGGTGGTGACGGTCGATGGATAGAGGACAGCTTCCGCTGTCGCTCCTGGAAGCAGCCATCGGCGTCGTCCTCGTCCTCGGGGTGACCCTCGGATTCGCACTGGGCGTCCCGGCGGCGGACACGCGCGAACCGCAGCTGGACGCCTACGCGGGGGACGCGGCGACGATACTGTCGAACGAGCCTCCGCGTCACGGCGGTGCGACGCGGCTCGCGGAGATAGCGGCGTCGGAACCGTCGTTCCAGCGCGAGCGGGCCGCACTCCGTGACCGCGTCGACGGCATCCTCCCGGACAACCTCATGTTCCGGGTCGAGACGCCACACGGGGCCGTCGGCTACCCGGTTCCGGGCGACGCACCGACGGGACGGTCGACGGTGACCACGGGTGACGGCCCGGTGACCATACGGGTGTGGTACGTGTGACCCGGCGCGGACAACTCGTCCTCGTCGCCGCGGTGCTGGTAGCCGTCGCCGTCGTGGCGATGGTGCTCGCGTTCATGCAACTCGGCTACCACGCCGACGTCCGGGCGAGCGGCGGCCACGACGACCCGTCCGCCGGAGCGCGCTCGGAACTCGTCCGGAGCGTTCACGGGGCGAGCGCGGACGTCCCGGGGGACTACCGGTGGTCCCGGCGGGGCGAGGCCGTCGACGCCGTCACCACGCGACTGGCTCCGCGGATAGCGACCGTCGAGACGGCCCGGGTCGAGGAGGGTATCCCCCGCGACATCTCCTACAACGCGACGCTCGGGACCCGGTGGGCGAACGGGAATTGTCCCGACGGCCCGAACCGCCAGTTCGGCCCCTGCGAGGCCGTCGACGGCGTCGTCGTGCAGGACCGCGACGGCTGGACGCACGTCCTCGCCGTCGCGTTCGACATCCGGACGACGACCCAGCGCGGGCGGACCGAACTCTCGACCGTCGTTCGACCGGCCGGTGACGGGGAGCGCTGAAAGTAGCCGACGTCGGTCAAAACGACCGCATCCCAACGAACCTCAGTTTCGAGGACGAGCCGTCGTTCGCCAACGTCGTCACCAAACAGGCGGCCGACGATGTCACCTTTTAGGACGATCTCAAGGCTCACGGTCAGCAAACGTCGTTGTTTAATAATTTATTCCAGTGTTCAGTACAGCCATTAATAGAAAGTGCTAGCTGTATCGGATAATGGGATCTAAATATCTTTGTTTGATGAGTAGCAAAAAAGTATTACTGTAGGAGTCATGATACCCCAGCATGACTGACTGGGAGTCTCGAATCAACATATTGCTTGGAAAGAATGAACTAAACCATCCTTTCCTCCCCATCATTTTTCTACTAATAGTACCGCCAGTTGCTATATTCATTTGTTACTTGTTAGTTAGTGTTGCAATCGTTCCAGAGGGCCAATCAATGGATATGACTGAATTTGTGATTAGCCTGCTTGTCAGCTTCACAATCATTACAGCACTTGCAGTGGTGATGCTCAAGCTAGAGTAAATACAACAGTTCCCTAATTGACCAAGCGTAGTGGAATATGTAATTTTTGCATTTGGGCGCCAAGAGGCTGACGGGAGTGGACTACTGTCTCGGAACGACGGTGGAAGCAGCGGCGGCAACGAACCTCCCTGTACGCCGTATCCGTCGTGTGACCCCAACATCCCCTACTAGGAGTCACTTCTGGCCGTTCCCGTCGGCGACCCGAGATGCCACCGTTCAAGTGGGGAAGCGAGAAACCGACGGACGATGGCAGCTAGCTCCGGTCGGTACCGGTGGGCGTTCGTCCTCGTCACGGCGGCGGCGCTGGGCGCGGCGGGGACCTACCAGTTCGTCTGGTCGTCGATCCGACCGGCGCTCGGGGCGCGACTCGGTGCCGGCGAGGCCACGCTCGGGACGGTCTATACGCTGTACGTCGTCGCCCAGACGCTGTCGCAGTTCCCGGCGGGGTGGTTTCGCGACCGCTACGGGCCGCGAGTCCCGCTGGCCGTCGGGGCCGTCCTCCTCGGGGTGGGCTTTCTCGGCACGGGGTACGCGACGGCGACGTGGCAGGCCGCGCTCGCGTACGCGGTGGGCGGCGCCGGTGCCGGGGCGATTTACACCGTCGCGGTGAACACCCCGGTGAAGTGGTTCTCCGAGCGTCGCGGCCTGGCGACGGGCGTCGTCACGATGGCCTACGGCGGGGTGAGTGTCCTCTTCATCCCGTTCGTCCGGGACGGGGTGGCGGCGGACTTCGCGGGGACGCTCCTGGCGCTGGGTGCCGTCACCGGAGTCGTCGCGTTCGCCGGCGCACTGATCCTCCGGGACCCGGGTGATAGGGTCGGCGGGGGCGACGGGGCTGACGGGAGGGGGACCGACGAGTCGGCGGAAGATCGAATCGGCGAGGCGGACGTGGGGTACTCCTGGCGCGAGGCGGTCCGGACCTGGCAGTTCTGGGTGCTGTACGCGATGCTGGTCGCCGTCAACGGCGTCGGCCTGATGTTCATCGGCAAGGCGGTGGACTACGCCTCGCAGTACAGCCTCTCCGCCGCCGTCGTCACGGTGGCGGCGTCGGCCGTCGCCCTCGCGGACAGCGGCGGGTTGCTGGTCATCGGTGGCCTCTCGGACCGCCTGGGTCGCGAGCGGACGGCCGCGGCGACGCTCGTCCTCTCGGGGGTCGCCGTCGCGCTGACCGTCTGGGCCGGGACAGTAGGTCGGGGAACGCTGTTCGTCGTCGCGCTCGGCGCGGCGGCGTTCTTCCGGAGTCCGGTGTTCTCCATCGTCCCGGCCCTCGTCGGGGAGTACTACGGCCGGGCGCGCTCCTCCGAGAACTACGCGGTCCTCTACACGGCGAAGGTGTGGGGCGGCGTCGGCGGCGGCGTCGCGGCGAGCGTGCTGATCGCCAGCGTCGGGTGGTCAGACGCCTTCCTGCTCGGTGCCGGTGGGATGTGTGCCGCGGGTCTGTTGCTGACTCGACTCCGCCCGGTGGAGTGACGGGAGACGCGTGGGGGAGAAGGGGCGGACACGCCTCGACCCGCCGGAGAAACGCTCATTGAGATCGGCCGCGGATATCGAATCGTGAGCAGCGACCACTACAACCTCGACGAGGTGGACCGCGGGATACTCCACCTGCTCCAGCAGGACGCCCGGGGCAACACGGCCCGAGAGATCGGTGACGCGGTGGGCGTCTCACCGGGCACCGTCCGCAACCGCGTCGAGAAACTCGAGGCCGCCGGCGTGATCCGCGGCTACCACCCGGAGATCGACTACGGCGAGGCCGGCTACCCGCTCCACGTGCTCTTCACCTGTATCGCGGAGGAACCGTCCGAGTCGCTGGCCGAGGCGGTGCTGGAGCGACACGGCGTCGTCAGCGTGAAGAAACTGCTCGCCGGCGAGGAGAACTACCACGTCGAGGCCATCGGGACGAGCACGAACGACGTCTCGACCATCGCCAACGGGATCCGCGAGTGCGGCCTGGAGGTCGTTCGCTCCGAGGTGATCGACGAGGCGTTCGCGCAACCGTTCAACCACTTCGGCCAGACCGTCGTCGACGACGGCGATTGAACACGTACTGGTGGAATCGTTAACGTAACGAGCGTCGTTTCGGAAAAAGGAGCGAAGTTAGAATCAGTTACGCTGTCGCTGAATTTCCCCACCAGCCTTAACTACGGAAGGCGCTTCAACTGATACATGGGACACATATCGATAGACGCCGCGACGATGGGCGGTGACGCCATCTCCGGTGACGACGCGGACACGCTGGGCATGACGATAGTCGAGGCCGTCGCGGACGCCACCGGCGTCGACCCGCTCGATCTCGAACCGCTCTACAACGTCATCGACCAGGAGGCGCTGGTGAGTCTGTTCCAGGCCGGCGCGACCGGCGAGGTCCGCTTCTCGTATCACGGCTGTGCAGTCACGGTGACGGCCGACGGAGCGGTGTCGGTGGACGAGCAGAGCGCCTGATCGAGGGCAGTTTTCGGCGGACGACCGACGGCTCACTCGGGAGCCATCCCTTTCTCCGCGAGTTCCGCGACGGCGTCGTCGGACTTCGCCAGCCCCGACAGACCCATCCCGCGGAGCACGTGGTCGGCCTTCGTGAACTGCACCGCCCCGTACTCGACGACCTGGATCCGGTTGCCCCAGGGGTCCCGGAAGTCCACTCCGCCGGTGGAGAGCCGTTCCACGCCGCACTCCTCCAGTCGCCGCTCGACGGCGTCCGCGTCGTCCACCACGAGTCCGAGGTGGCGGTGGTCGTCGGGCACTCGTTCGGTTCCCTCCTGCGAACCGTCCGCCTCCGCCAGCGCGACGAACTGGTCCCCCATGTCGAGGAATGCCCCGGAGTCGGTCCGGCCACGGAGGTCGAACGCGAACAGGTCGCGGTAGAACTCCAGGGCTGCCTCGACGTCGCCGACTTCCAGGGCGACGTGGTTGAGGCCGACGAGACGGGCGCGGGCGTCCTCGGAGTCGGGTTCGTCTGGCATCGACCGTCCTAGGAACTGTGGCGGTTTGAAAGGTGGGCGGCGTCGTCGCCGCGACGACACGAGGGGATCCGATCCGGAATCGAGAGGGATAACCGTCCGACGGCCGCCACTCGATCCGTGGACAGACGGCTCGTCACCACCGGCCTGTTCGTCCTCCTCGCCACGCTCTGGGGGCTCTCCTTCCTGGCGATAGAGGTGGGACTGGAGGCGCTCGAACCGGTGCTGTTCGCGGCGTACCGGTACGACGCCGCCGCCGTCCTGCTGCTGGGCTACGCGCTCGCCCGAACGAGCGACTGGCGACCGACGGGGACGGCGAACCTGACGGCCGTCCTCGGCGGCGGCCTCTTCCTCGTCGCCGGCAACGGCTTCCTGTTCGTCGGCCAGCAGACGGTGCCCAGCGGCGTGGCGGCCATCATGCAGAGCCTCGTCCCCATCCTCACCTCGCTGTGGGCGCTCGGCCTCCTGCCCGAGGAGCGAGTCTCCGCGACGGGCGCGGTGGGTATCCTTCTCGGGTTCGTCGGCGTCGGCCTCATCGTCCGGCCGGACCCGGCGAACCTGCTGGGCGAGGACGTCGTCGGGCGCGCGCTGATATTCCTGCAGGTGACGAGCGTTGCCCTCGGCGGAGTCATCGTCCAGCGGGCGCGGCCGACGCTCGACAGGGCCGCCCTCTCCGGGTGGTCGATGTTGGTCGGCGCGCTCCTCCTCCACGCGGCCAGCGCCGCCATCGGCGAACCGTTCGCGCTCCCGACCACCGTCAGGACCGGCGCGGCGGTCGCCTACCTGGGAATCTTCGCGACGGCCGTCGCCTTCTTCATCTACTTCACGCTGCTGGAGGTCAGGGGCGCGCTGGAGACGTCGCTGGTCTCCTACCTCGTCCCGGTGGTGGCCACCGTCGTTGGCGTCCTCGTGCTCGACGAGACGATGACCGCCGCTACCGTCGTCGGGTTCCTGGTCGTCTTCGCCGGGTTCGTCCTGCTCAAGCGCGAGGCCATCGCCGGCCTCGTCGGTGGAACGAAGCGGTCTCGCGAGCGCGCCGGCGACTGAGCGTAGCGAGCTCGCTCGTCGGTACCGGACGGTCGCGACGCACGCGTGACGGCGGTAGGGCGCGTATACCGCTGGTAACTACCACGTCACTTGGTGGCCCACTCGCTGCATAACAATGCCCCGTTTCGGACAACGAGTTGACAAGGTACCACCCTCGCGTCGAGCGCGACGGTACCGTCACGAGATATGTACGGGCGATCCACTCCGAACGGCGACGCACGGAACCCCTCCGCGACGGGACGCATCGACTGGCGACCGGGAGGTGAGACGGCGTGACGCGACGGCCGCGAGCAAGCAATCTGGTGCTGGTCGCGCTGCTGGTACTCTCCGTCCCGGCCGGCGTCGTCGGCCCCACGCTAGCACAGGAGACGGAGAACGAACCGCCGACGCCGGTGCTGGACGTGCCCGAGACCATCGAGAACGGCGAACTCTACCGGCTGAACGGGTCCGCCTCCAGCGACCCGGAGGGCGATAACCTAACCTACTACTGGAACTACAGCCAGCGCCTCGACGGATCCCAGTCCTCCACGAACAGGTCGGCCGTCTGGAAGAACTACGGCGGCCCGAAGGACCGGATCACCGTCGGCCTGGGCGTCGGCGACGGGGTCAACGACGTCCAGTGGACGAACGAGACCATTAACGTCACCGCCGCCGAGGACCCGAACGCCTCCATCGACTCCAGCGCGGACTTCGTCGTCGACCGAGAGGAGTGGACCTGGTTCAACTCCACCAGCACGGACAACCGCGGAATCGCGAGTTGCGACTGGACCTTCGAGTTCGGGCCGACCGTCGAACGCGAGTCCGGCGACGGCCTGGGCTGGGGCGGCGGGAGCACGGAGTGCGCGAAGAACTACTCCTTCCCCGTGCCGGGGACGTACAACGTCACCCTGGAAGTGACCGACTGGGCGGGCAACACTGACGAGACGACCAGAGAGGTCGTCGTCGAGACGAAGTACGGCGACGAGGCCCACCCCAACCCCAACGCGAGCCTCTCGGCGCCCGACGAGATAGAGTGGGGATCGACGTACTTCATGAACGCCTCGAATTCGACCTCAGAGGACGAGATAGACTACCTCATTCGCGAGAGCAGTCCCGACCACTGGTTCTACGACGAGGAGAACCTGGGGACCGACACGTACTACGGGACGCTGTACGACGGCCAGTTCAACGACACCATCGACGTCGCCGTCGGCGTCCAGACGGTGGAACTCCAGACCGACTGGGCCTGGGAGACCATCGAGATACTCCCCGTCGAGAAGCCGAACGCGGTGCTGGCGGGCCCCGACTCCGCCGTCGTCGGCGACCGGGTCGAGTTCGACGCCTCGGAGAGCACCGACAACGACCGGATCCGGGTGTACAACTGGACCTACGAGGACGCGTCCACCGGTGAGACGCTCCACACGGAGGAGGGGGTCAGGAGCGACCACCGATTCTCCGAACCGGGAACCTACAACGTCACCCTCCGCGTCGGTGACTACGTCAATATCGACCGCAACGCCTCGACGCACTTCGGCGTCGCCACGACGGAGATAACCGTCACCGAGGACGGAACCGGCACGGAGACGCCGACCGAAACCGAGTCGGACACGGCGACCGAGACGGCCACCGACACGGAGACGGCGACGGAAACCGACACTGCGGCCGAGACGGCTACCGGAACCGACACCGAAACGGGGAGTGACACGGAAACCGAGACGGAGACGACCGAAACCGAGACCGACACGCCGAGCGATCCGGATCCGCCGGAGAACGCCGACCCGCCAGCAGATCCGGACCCGCCAGCGGACCCGGACCCGCCCCTCGACTCGGGTGACGACGAGTCGACGTCCACGGAGGACGGTGACGGTGCGTCCGCGAACGGGTCCGGAACGACGGTCGACGTCCGGCGCTCGAACGCGACGACGCGGGTCGTCGACGTCGGCGACGCCGCAGCGGGCGAGAACGTGACGATAGACCTCGACGCGAACGCCAGCGAGGGCGTCGTCGGCTACGAGGCGCTCACCGTCCGGCCTGGCGGAAACGGGTCGTTCACCCTCTCGGTGACGGCCGAGGGCAACGTCACCGGCGACGCCGCGAACGCGACCGTCCGGGACTTCGACGCGCTCTCCCGCCTCGCGGTCCGGGAGACGAGGTCGGACTCCGTCGGTGGCGCGGCGGTCGAGTTCCGCGTCGCGAAGGACGGCCTCGCCGACGTCGACGCGGACGTCGGTGACGTGGCGCTCCGGCGCTCGACGGGCAGCGACTCGGCGGCCGTCGAGACCGCACGGGTGAACGAGACGGAGGACGCCTACGTCTACCGCGCCCGGGCCGGAGCGGTCGGGAACTACACCGTCGGCGTCGAGCGCCCCGCGGTCGCCGTCGAGGAACTCTGGGTCGCCGACGGCGAGCACGCCGCCGGGGACGACGTCGAGGTGACCGCGATGGTCGCCAACACCGGCCGGACGAACGGGACTGCGACCGTCTCCCTCGCGGTGGACGGCGAGGACCGGGTCGAGGAGTCGGTCGAGATGGCCGCCGGCGACGCCGGCGCGGTCGCCTTCTCGCTCCCCGTCGAGAGCGCGGGCGAGCACGCGCTCCGCGCCGGGAACGCCAGCGCGACCCTCT
The DNA here is from genome assembly GCA_964565905.1 of uncultured Halobacteriales archaeon. GTDB lineage: Archaea > Halobacteriota > Halobacteria > Halobacteriales > Haloarculaceae > Halomicrobium. Next base: position 13,312 of record CAZMGU010000022.1, on the reverse strand, counting down.
CGGCGGTCGCACAGGCGGAGGGAACGGCGACGGACGCGACGGGCGATGCTAAGGGGGGCGGCGACGGTGGCGAAGCCACGTCGGCGACGGAGGCCCGGGGACCAGGGTTCGGCGTCCTCGTCGCCCTCGTCGCGTTCGCCGGGGTGGCGCTGCTCGCTCGGCGGCGGTGACGCCGCCGAACCGGTAGCGGTGTCACCACCCGGCTATCGCCAGGAAAACTTATTGCGGAGAGTCCGCACGTATCCGAACATGGAACGAGCGCTTGTAGTCGTCGACGACGGTGAGGAACACGCAGAACTGCTCGCGGAGGCCGGCCAGCTGGCCGACGGCGTCGGCGCGGAACTGGTCCTGTTCTCGTGGATCACCCCCGACGAGTACGAGGCGGACGCCGAGGCGCTGGAGGCGGTCGAATCCGCCGAGCACACCTCCTACGGGGGGGCCGACGCGCTCGACGGCGCGCGGAACTTCGCCCGCGAGTTCGCCGCCGACGTCCTCGGCGACGACCGGGACCTGGAGGTCAGCGCCGCGGTGACCGACGAGGACGGCCGCGCGGACGCGATACTCGAGGCCGCCGAGGAGAACCAGTGCGACCACGTCTTCGTCGTCGGTCGGCGGCGCTCCCCGACCGGGAAGGTCCTCTTCGGCGACGTCGCCCAGCGAGTGATCCTCAACTTCGACGGCCCCGTGACCGTCTCGATGGACTGACGACCCAACCGATCCGGAACCGGACGCCGGAACGTGCGACAGGTCGCGCTACTCGAGCCGTTTTCGACCTGCGCGAGAGGCTCACTGGTAGCACCGCGGCAGAACTCGGCGGGGCAACGGCGTCGGTGGCCCCACGTACGGCGACGGCGGGACTCCGGAAGAGCGAGACGGTTCCGTCGAGGGCGACGACGCCGTCACCCGTCGCGGTCAGTCAGGAGGTCGTACGAGGTGCCGGCGTCCGTCCGGACCGCGACGACGTCCCCGTCTCGCTCGACGGAACCGCCGTTCGCGTCGTTTCCGTCCACGTCGTCGGTCCACTGTACGGCGGCGATCGGTGCCGTCGGTGAACGGAGACGGCAGACGCCGGTCTCGTCGGCGCGGACCGTCGCCCGGTCGAGCGCGCCGTCGGACCACGACAGGTCCACCTCGTGGCCGCCGCGCGCGCGGAGGCCGGTGACCGCTCCGTCGGCCCAGGCGTCCGGGAGCGCCGGCAGGAGTTCGATCGCGTCGCCGTGGCTCTGGATGAGCATCTCGGCGACGCCCGCGGTCCCCCCGAAGTTGCCGTCGATCTGGAACGGCGGGTGGAGGTCGAACAGGTTCGGGGCGGTCGAGTCGGCGAGGAGTTTCCGGACGTGGTCGCGTGCGCGCTCGCCGTCGCCGAGGCGGGCGAACTGAGCCACGAACCACGCCGCGCTCCACCCCGTGTTGCCGCTGCCATGGTCGAGGCGGCGTTCCAGCGACCGCTCGACTGCCGCGGCCAGGTCGGGCGTCTCCCGCCTCGTAATGGCGTCGCCGGGGTAGTGGCCGAACAGGTGCGAGATGTGCCGGTGACCCGGGTCGACTTCCTCGTAGTCTTCGATCCACTCCTGGAGCGCGCCGCCGTCCCCGACCTGCATCGGCGGGAGTCGTTCCCTGGCGGCGGCGATCTCCGTCCGGAGCTCCGGGTCGACGCCGAGTTGCTCCGCGGCGGCGAGACAGTTCGAGAAGCAGTCGTCGGCGAGCTGGACGTCCATCGTCGGCGCGTACGTGACGGTCGCCTCCTGGCCGTCCGCCGTTCGATAGGCGTTCTCGGGCGAGATGGAGGGAGCGGTGACCAGCCAGTCTTCCTCTGGGTGCTCGACGAGGAAGTCCAGCAGAAAGCGTGCGGCGTCCTTCAGCACGGGGTAGGCGGTCTCCCGGAGGAACTCGTCGTCGCGGCCGAACCGGTAGGCCTCCCAGAGGTGGCGGGACAGCCAGACACCGCCCATCGGCCAGAGCCCCCAGTAGGCTCCCGTGACCGGCGTCGCGTTCCGCCAGAGGTCGACGTTGTGGTGGACGGCGAATCCACCGCAGTCGTAGTGGGCCGCGGCGACGTCACGTCCGGTGCCGCGGAGTTCCCCGACCATCTCGTGCAGCGGTTCGGCGCACTCCGCGAGGTTCGTCACCTCGGCCGGCCAGTAGTTCATCTCGGTGTTGATGTTCACCGTGTAGTCGCTGTTCCAGGGCGGTTCGTACGCCTCGTTCCAGATACCCTGCAAGTTCGCGGGCTGGCTCCCCGGTCGCGACGACGCGGCGAGGAGGTACCGTCCGAACTGGAAGTACAGCGCGCTCAGGTGCGGGTCGGACCCTCCCTCGCCGACGGTCGCCAGTCGCTCGTCCGTGGGCGCGTCGACGGGGTCGCCCAGGTCCAGCGACACGCGGTCGATGAGTTCCCGGTGGTCCGCGACGTGTGCGGCCCGCAGGTCATCGTACGACCGGGCCGCCGCGTCGGTGAGCGCGTTCTCGCACGCCGCCGGGACGTCGTCGTGCTCGTAGTCGGTGAACCCCGTCAGGACGACCGTGGCGGCGTCGGCGTCGCTCACGACGAGCGTCTCGTCCGGTTCCCACTCCCCGGGGACGCGCTCGTCGCCGTCGCTCGCGGCCGCGACGGTTCCGCCGCCGGCCCGCACCCGCATCCGCGCCTCGAACCGGAGGCCCCAGCCACCGGGGCTCCCGTCGTCGCGCGGCAGGTCGATCACCTGCCCCCGCAGGACGGCCTCGTCGTCGCCCACCGTCGCCGTTCGCGCCCCGCGGTCGCGGTGGAGACGGAGCGCCGCGTCGACCGTCCCCGGGCCGTCCGCTTCGACTCTGACGACCAGCGCGTCGTCCGGTTCCGTGGCGAAGTACTCGCGGGTGTACGTCGTCTCGCCGACCGCGTACCGGACGCCCACCGTCCCGTCGCGCAGGTCGAGTTCCCGCCGGTAGTTCCGCACGTCCGCCGAGTCGTGTCCCAGGTCGAGGCGGAGGTCGCAGAACGGCAGGTACGGGCGGAGTTCGGGCGGCTCACCGAGCAGTTTCGCGTCGGCGAGGGCCTGGGCGTCCTCGACCGCGCCGTCGAACAGCAACTCGCGGACGCGCTCGACGTGCTCCCCGGCGACCGGGTTCACGTGGTCGACGTGTCCGCCCGCCCAGAGCGTGTCGACGTTGCACTGGACGCGCTCGCGGCCCGGTCGACCGAACGCCATCGCGCCGAGCCGACCGTTCCCCACCGGGAGGGCCTCGAGCCACTCGTCGGCGGGAGCGTCGTACCACAGGGCGTTTTCGGGGTCGAACGCCGCGTCGGTCATACCAGTGGAGGGGTGACCACGCACTTAAATCCCGGAGCAGGGCGTTGTCGCCCGGGCGGGCCGCGCGACGTGGGCGGCGATTACATGGAGAACGCCGTTCTGCCAAAGGGAACATATACGGTGACGTTCTACCACTCAACTGTATGGCAGAGCCGAAACATCCGGTTCGCACGGTGGACCGGACCCTGGAGATAGTCGAACTCATCCGGGAACTGGACGGGGCAGGGGTCTCAGAGATAGCCGAGCGCGTCGACCTGGGCAAGAGCGCGGTCCACAACCACCTGACGACGCTGGCACGGCGCGAGTACGTCGTCAAGGAGGGCGACGAGTACCACATCGGCCTGGCCTTTCTCGGCCTGGGGGCCTACGCCCGCAACCGCAACGAGATATACGACACCGCCCGGTCGGCGGTGGACAGACTCGCAGACGAGACGGGGGAACTGGTGAACCTCATGGTCGAGAAGCGGGGCCGTGGCATCTACCTCTACCAGGCGAAGGGGGACCAGGCCGTCGACCTGGACACCTACGCCGGCAAGGAGGTCGACCTCCACTGTACGGCGCTCGGGAAGGCCATCCTCGGGTTCCGGCCGCGCGACGAGGTGTCGGCCGTCCTCGACGAACACGGGATGCCGGCGGTCACCGACCGGACCATCACCGACCGCGACCGGTTCTTCGAGGAACTCGACGAGGTGCGCGAGCGCAAGTACGCCGTCGACCGGGAGGAGCGACTCACCGGCCTCCGGTGTCTCGCCGTGCCCATCACCGACGACCGGGACCGGTCCATCGCCGCCATCAGCGTCTCCTGTCCCATCCATCGCGTCGACGACGACCGCTTCTTCGACGAACTGCCGAACGCCGTCCTCGGCGCTGCCAACGTCGTCGAACTGGAACACAACTACTCCTGACCGCGCCGCAGAAATGAGGACCGCCCGTCAGTTCTCGTCGCCGCCGGTCGAGAGGTCGCCGGCCGAGACGACGTCGTCGATGCGGAGGATCATCGTCGCGGCGTCGACGGCCGACCCGAGCGCCGTCGACTTGACGCGCCGCGGTTCGACGATGCCCGCTTCGAGCGCGTCGACTATCTCGCCGGAGTCGGCGTCCAGTCCGGCCGACCGGTTCCCGCCGTCGTGGCTCGCCCGCAGTTCGACCAGCGCGTCCACGACGTCGTGGCCCGCGTTCTCGGCGAGGGTCCGCGGGATGGCCTCGATGGCGTCCGCGAACGCCTCGACGGCCAGCTGTTCGCGGCCCTCGATACCGTCCGCGCCCCGGCGGAGCGCCAGCGAGAGCTCCATCTCCGGCGCGCCGGCGCCCGGCAGTATCTCCCCCTCCTCGATGGCCGTGACGAGCACGTCGATGCTGTCGCCGACGGCCCGCTCGATTTCGTCGAGCGCGTGGTCGGTGCCACCGCGGAGCAGAATGGTCCCCGTCTCGCCCACCGGGAGATCGTCGAAGAAGGTGGACTTCTCGGGCGGCGCTTGGTGCTTGTAGGTCGGCGTCCGGATCCGCTCCTGTTCGAGTCGGCCGACGTACCCCAGGTCCTCGGGCGTGAGGTCGTCCAGGTCCGTCACCCGCGTCGCGCCGGTGGCCGACGCGATGCGGTCGCGCTCCTCCTCGTCGACCCGGTTGAACACGGTGATACCCTCGTCGGCGAGCAGCCCCTCCGCCAGGTCGTCGGTGCCCTCCGCGACGAGCACCACATCCGCGCCGCTCTCGACGATGGTCTCGACGTTGCCCTCTATCTCGTCGCGTTCGCGCTGGACGAACGAGTCGTACTGGTCGAAGCTACTGACGGTCGACTCCGGTTCGACGCCCGCCTCCGACACCTCTATCTCGCCGTCGTAGACGAGGACGTCCGCGTCGGACTGCTCGGTCGGCATCTTCTTGTTCGCAGGGTTCTGGTCGAACATGATCCCGGAGAAGAAGGAGGAGTCCTCGACGGTCCGGCCGTCGAACGTCCGGACGACGACGGCGTCCCGGTCGACGGAGCCGTCCTCGCGGGTCGCCGCACGGACCCCCTCCACCACGAACTTCCCGAGCTGGGACTTGTCCGTCTCGGCGCCCTTCCCGGTCATCGCCGTCTCCGCAAGCCGCCGGAGCGTCTCGTCGTCGTCGACGTCGACCGGGATGGCGATGTCGTCCAGCGTCTCCTCGACTATCGCCGCCGCCTCGCGGTAGCCACCCACGATGGTCGTCGGGTGGAGGCCGTCGTCGAGCAGTTCCTCGGCCGCCGACAGTAGCTCACCGCCCGCGATGGCCGCGGTTGTCGTCCCGTCGCCGACGTCCGCCTCCTGCGTGCTCGCCACCTCGACGAGCATGTCCGCCGCCGGGTGGTCGACGTCCATCTCCTCTAAGAGCGTGACGCCGTCGTTGGTGACGATGACGTTCCCGCCGTCGTCTATCAGCATCTTGTCCATCCCCTTCGGCCCCAGCGTCGTCCTGACGGCCTCGGCCACCGCACGGGCCACCTCGAGGTTCATCGACCGGGCGTCGTCACCCGCCGTTCGCTGTGACTCGTCGGAGAGGACCGCCATCGGTCCGTTCGCCATCTGTCGTGCCATGTTGTCCGATGATGCTAGCGGTTCGATAAAAGGGTTTGCGTTCGCGGACCGTTTGCCGGCAGCGGCCGGCGCGCGGGCCGGCGATCAGTCCGCCTGCCCGATCTGCGCGTCGGCGAAGTCGTCGTCCTCGTCCTCGAGTTCGCTGCTCTGCCAGTAGTGATGGGTGTCGACCGCCCGGAAACAGCTCGCCTCCGTCCCGCCGTCCGCGTCGTACAGTTCGGGCGACTCGGTGGTACAGGTCTCCCGGGCCTCCGGGCAACGGGTGTGGAACTTGCAGCCGGAGGGCGGGTTCTCCGGGTCCGGGACGTCGATGCGGCGGACGGGCGGCTGTTCGTCGATGCGTGCCTTCGCCACGTCCGGGTCGATGGTCGGCGTCGACCACCGGAGCACCTTCGTGTAGGGGTGCGTCGGGTTCTTCAGTATCTCGTCGGGCGGACCGATCTCGACGATCTCGCCCATGTACATGATCGCGATCCGGCCGCCGGCCCGCTTCGCCAGGTACCGCGCGTTGGCCAGGTCGTGCGAGATAAAGAGGTACGACGTGTTGAACGTCTTCTGGAGGTCGAGGATGAGGTCCATCATCTCGACGCGCAGGGAGACGTCCAGCGCGCTGATGGCCTCGTCGGCCAGGATGACGTCCGGGTTCATCAGCAGCGCCCGGCCGAGCGCGACGCGCTGTTTCTCCCCGCCGGATAGCTGGTGGGGGTAGCGCTCCGCGTAGTCGTCCGGGGGCATCATGTCCACGAACTCCAGGAACCGGTAGATCGTCTCCTGGCGCTCCTGCGGGCCGAGTTCCGTTCGCCACTTCTTCAGCGGATCGGCGAGGAGCGCCTTCACCCGGCGGGACGAGTTGAGCGCGTTCGCCGGGTCCTGGTGGATGATCTGCATCGACCGGCGGATCTCGCTGAACTCGATGTCGGAGCCCTGGGGGTCCCGCTTCGCCTCCCAGATGTCCTGGCCCCGGAAGCTGACGTTGCCCCCGGTCGGCCGTTCGAGTCCGACCGCCGTCTTGCCGAGCGTCGTCTTGCCACAGCCGGACTCGCCGACCAGGACGACCATGTCGTTCTCCTCGAGTTCCAGGTCGATCCCGTCGACGGCCTTGACGGTCTGGTCCGAGAGGTAGCTCTGGATGATACTGCCCGTCTTGTAGTGGACCTCGACGTCCTCCAGCGAGAGGAGCGGTTCGTCGGTCTGTGCGTCCTCGTCCGGTTCGCCGATGGATTCGTCGGTAGATTCCTCTGTACTCATTTACGCGTCCTCCACGGTGTCGTCGTCGAGCGTGTACTCGAGTTCGTTGCGCGCCTGGTCGGTGTAGAAACACGCCGCCACGTGGTCCGGGTCGACGTCGACCAGTTCCGGGTCCTCGATCTCACACCGGTCGTCGGAGATGGGACACCGGGGGTGGAACGAACAGCCCGTCGGGATGTTGACGGGGTCGGGCCGGGCGCCCTCGATCGGTTCCATCTCGTCGATGTCGGAGTCGAGACTCGGCAGCGACCGCAACAGCGCCCTGGTGTAGGGGTGGGCCGCGTTCCGCAGCAGCGACCGGGTGTCACCGACCTCGATGAACTCGAAGGCGTACATCACCGCGATGCGGTCTGCCAGTCCCGCGACGAGCGAGAGGTCGTGCGTGATGAACACGATGGTGAGGTCGAACTCGTCGCGGATGTCCCGGAGCATGGACATGATCGAACGCTGCATCAGCAGGTCGAGCGCGGCCGTCGGCTCGTCCATCACGAGGACGTTGGGTTCGAGCACCAGGCTCAGCGCGATGAGCGCCCGCTGTTTCATCCCGCCGGACAGTTCGTGCGGGTAGGAGTCCATCACCCGGTCGGGGTCGAGGTAGAGCGACTCGAAGAGGTCCTCGACGTGGTTCATCCGGTCCTCGAGCACGGCGTTGTGGGCCCGGATGGTCTCGTGGAAGTGGTCGCGGATCTTCATCGTGGGGTTGAACGAGTTCATCGCCCCCTGGAACACCATCGCGACCTGCTCCCAGCGGAACTGCTTCAGTTCGCCGCCGTCGAGTTCGAGGACGTCGATGGCGTCGTCGCCGGCCGCCTGGTCGAACGAACCGATCTGGTCGGCCGACAGCGTGTCGTCGTCCGCGCCCCCGTCCTCGGGGTAGTAGGTGACGTCGCCCGTGAGGACGCCGGGGTCCTCGACCGCGTCCATGAGCGCCGAGGCGAACATGGACTTCCCGGAGCCGCTCTCGCCGACGATGGCCATGATCTCGTTCCGGTAGACGTCCATGTCTACGTCGTTGAGCACCCACGCCTGCCCGCGGCTCATGCCGAACTGTACTTTCGCGTTCCGTACCTCCATGACGACGTCGTCCGCCGGGTCGTCGTCGGTCGTCTCCTCGGCCGTGGATTGTGGTTGATCGATAGCCATTGGTCAGAACATCCCCGTGTCGTCTCCTTCCTCTTCGTCGGTGGGAACGGTTCCCGAGTGACGGGCGCGCAGTCGCGGGTTGAACACGCGGTCCAGTCCCTGCGAGAACAGGACCAGCGAGAAGTTCAGCCCCGCCAGCGCGATCAGCGGGAAGAACAGCCAGTGAGCGTGGCCCAGGTTCGACACCGCGTTCCCCTGTTCGTACGCGAAGTTCATCATCACGCCCCAGTTCAGCGTGTTGAACGGGAGCACACCGATGAAGTACAGGGCGACGCTCGTCATGATCACCACGGTCGCCGTCCCCGCGGCGTTGATGAGGATGTACGGGGCGAGTTTCGGCGTCAGCTCCTGCCCGACGATGGTCGGCGTCGACAGCCCCATCGCGCGGGCCGACTCCACGAAGTCCTCGCTCCGCAACGTCAACACCTGTGAGCGCAACTGTCTCGCCAGGCCCGGCCACCGGTCGATGGCGACGATAGCGCCGACGATGAACGGCTCCTTCGGGGCGAAGATGGCCGACAGGACGACGATGAGCGGCAACCCGGGGATCGTGATGACGATGTCCGTGATCGTCATCAACACCGTGTCGAGCACGCCGCCCTTGTACCCGGCGACCATGCCGACGATCACCGCGACGCCGACCGCGAACACGATGCCCGCGAGCGCCATCATCAACATTCCCGGCGTCGAGTGGACGACCTGCTTGAACACGCCGCGACCGATCTGGGTCGTGCCGAACGGCATCGACCAGTCCTGGAACGGGCCCAGGTAGCGTGGCCCCTCGTTGATCCTGGGAGCGGGGACGAGCCAGACGCCGACCGTCCCCATCAGCAGGTAGAACGCCACGCCGATCCCGCCGATCCGCGTTCGCCAGTCGCTCCAGCCGATCTTGGCCGGGGCGATCAGGTAGATGTCGAGCAACCGCCGGAACCGTTCGGCGGGCGGGGTGCGTGACCGTTCGGTCTCGCCGCCCGAACCGAAGATGTTCTCCCGTGTGATCCCGCCGTCGCTCTGAGTTTCTCGTTCGGACATCGTTAGTAGCTCTCCCTCTTTCCGCCGGTTTCGGCCCGCGGGTCGATGAGGCCGTAGGTCAGGTCCATGAACATGATCGCGGCGATGGTGATCAGGGCGAACCAGAGGAACGACCCCATGATGAGGGGGTAGTCCTGGTTCGTCGCGGCGTCCAGCAGCAGCCACCCCGCACCGCGATACTGGAACAGTTGCTCGGTCACGACGTTCGAGCTAAAGATGTACGAGATGCCGAGCATGTAGGAGGTGTAGATCGGCAGGATGGCGTTCCGCGTGAGGTAGCGCGTCAGGATGCGGTTCGTGCTGAGTCCGCGGAGTCGAGCCGAGCGCAGGTAGTCGGACCCGACGATCCTGACGGTGTTGGCCCGCATCCCGAGCGCCCCCGCCGCGAAGCCGAGGATGAAGTTCGTGGCGATGGGGAGCGCCGCGTGGTAGAGGATCCCGGTCATGTACTCGACCGTGAATCCGGCACTCACTCCGGGCGGTGCCCGCCCGCCCGAGGGGAACAGTTCCCACTGGAAGGCGAGGAAGGTCAGCATCACGATCGCACCCACGTAGTAGGGAATGGCGTTCATCGACAGGATGAACACCGTGAGCCCGGAGTCGACCTTGGTCCCCTCGTACCACGCCATGATGACGCCGATGATGACGACGGCGACGAAGCCGAGCATGAGCCCGTAGAGGCTGATGAACAGCGACCACGGGAACGCCTCGAACAGCATGTCGAAGACGGGTCGCTGGTAGAGGATCGACCGACCGAACTCCTGGTTCACGACGATGTCGAACACGTAGTCGTAGAACGCGACCGGAATCGGCTGGTCGGGGTTGATCCCCGTCAGCTGTTCGGCTCTCCGTGCGAGGCGGTCCTGGTTGATCGAGCCCTGACCGTCCCGCATGTCCTGGGCGAGGTCTGCCATGATGGCCTCGACCGGTCCGCCCGGCATCAGGCGGTACAGGGAGAACGTAATGAACAACCCCGATACTATCGTAATGACAGCCTGCGCCAACCGTCTGATAATGTATCGCATTGTGTTGAAAGTTACCCAGTAATGGCTTATATCTTGCCGTCAGAGGGACCCGACGACCTGCAGTATCACGTACGCGACGTAGGCGAGCGTTGGAACGGCGGCCACGCGGTACGCCTCGCTCGTGTCCAGGTCGCGGACCTTCGCTATCGCCGGAGCGGCGATGTAGCCGCTCCAGAGGACGAAGACGACGGACACCAGCGTCGCCCCGACCACGATCGGGTCGCCGCCAACCTCGGCCCACATCAGTGCGGCGCGGTCGGCGGGGAGCGTCGTCTGGATGGGGAGCGCGTCCTCGACGTCCAGGTCGAGCGTCACGTAGGCGACCGCGGCGGCGTGGATAACGTTCGCGAACAGGAGCGGCACCAGCGCCCACGCCGACCACTTCCAGACGGTGTATATCTTCCCGACCTCCGAGTACAGCCAGGAGACCGCGTACAGCGCGACGGTCAGCGCGAACCAGAGCCCGAGGATACCGAGCAGGGGCGATATCATCATCCGCCAGAGGATGAAGTTCGTGTCCTGCGAGATGACGACGCCGGCGTCCTGGAACGCCGTGGTGACCTCACCGAGCGCGAAGTAGTTCCCGAGGGTCCCGACGACGCCGATGATCCCGACCAGCAGTACCTCCCGTCCGATCCCGGCGGATCCGGCGTACTCGTCGTAGAACGTCCGAGGGTCGAACAGCAACGCGCGATACATACGGCCCGTTCTGGCGACGAACGACCGCGGATTCCGGACTGCCTGTGAAACACCCATTGTAGTTGGTCAGTGTGTTGTCGTGTGTTGGTTCGCGATTCAGGCCGCGGCCTCGATGGTCGGCACCGGAATCTCCTCCAGAACCTCGTCGACGATGGCGGTCCGGTCGACGTCGTTGACCTGGGACTCCGCCGTGAGGACGAGGCGGTGTGCGATGGTCGCCTGCGAGACGGCCTTGACGTCGTCCGGGGTGACGTAGTCGCGGCCCTCGATGACGGCGTGTGCCCGGGCGCACTCGTAGAGGCGCTGGGTGCCACGCGGACTCATCCCCACCTCGACGCGGTGGTCCTCGCGGGTCGCCCGCGAGACGGCCGCGATGTACTCGAGCATGTCCTCGGTGACGGTGACCGAGTTCGGGACGCGCTGGAGCGCCTCGACGCGCTCGTGGTCGAGGACGCCCCCGATGGACGGCGTCGACGTCGTCCGGTCGTTCCGGCGTCGCAGGAGTTCGACCTCGCCGTCGGTGTCCGGGTAGCCGATGGAGGACTTGATGTTGAAACGGTCGACCTGTGCCTCGGGCAGCGGGAAGGTACCCTCCTGCTCGACGGGGTTCTGCGTCGCGATGACGAAGAACGGGTCGGGGAGCTGCCGGGTGTCGCCCTCGGTCGTCACCTGGCCCTCGCCCATCGCCTCGAGCAGTGCGGCCTGCGTCTTCGGCGGCGCGCGGTTGATCTCGTCGGCCAGCACGACGTTGGCGAATATCGGGCCCTTGTTGAACTCGAACTCGCCGTCCTGCTCGTTGTAGATGTAGGTCCCCGTGACGTCGTTCGGGAGCAGGTCCGGCGTGAACTGGATGCGCGAGAAGGAGAGACCCAGTGCCGACGCGAAGCCGTTCGCAGTGAGGGTCTTCCCCGTCCCCGGTACGTCCTCGAGCAGCACGTGCCCTTCCGACAGCAGCCCCACCAGTACGGTCTCCAGGAACTCCTCTTCGATGATCACCGACTTCCGTATCTCGTCGATCACCGCGTCCAGTTCGTCGCTCGCCTCCTGGATCGACAACTCTGTCTGTGCCATGGTAAGATGAGCCGTACCGGCCCTATTAATTGTGACGGTGTGATTGCGGGATGGTGGCCAGATCCGCGATACGTACGGGAGCCTCACGGCGGTACGATACGGGCCCGAGAGCACACCGCGAACCGCGTCCACGTCGGACGTGCGGCCGGACGGGATAGCGAAGGAGAGAGCGGGAGCGTCACGGGGACCGGTCGTCCCCGACTGCACGTGCGGGCTACGAGTGGATGGCCCAGACGAGCAACACCGCGCCCAGCAGCAGGAGCGCGAGCGTCGCGATCGCCTGGCCGCCGGCGGCGAGGAGGTAGACGGCGTACACACCGGCCGCGGCGAGCGTACCGACCGCGACGCTCGTGGCCGCGTGGACCAGTTCGCCGCGCCGGGTCTCCGTCTCGGCCGACATCTGCGCGCCCACGCTGAACGCGTTCTGTCCGAGGTCGAACGCGACTATCGTCGCGAGACTCGCGAGCAGGACGAGTTCGGCCGGGTTGCCGAGCACGCCGCCGAAGACGACGGCGACGAACACGAGCGCGATGCCCGCCGAGACGAACCGCTTCGACTCGAGGACGAACAGCCCGGCGGCGACGCCGCCCAGGCCGAACACACCGATGCCCAGCGCCAGCGTCGACACCAGGCTACCGGCGATGACCGCCAACAGCGCGGCGGCGACTGCGAGAACGCTACTGAACCTGGCGGGCGAGTGCGTTACCTCGACCGCCGTGACGTCGTCGTCCGTGAATTGTACGCTCATTAGGCCCACCTCTTTCGTGCTTTGTCGAACTGCAGCGACAGTCGTTCGTCCGGTTGCCAGTCGATGACCCGGAGCCCCCGTTCGCGGAGGTACCGGACGCGGACGGCGCGCTCGACGCGCGTCAACCGCTGCCCGACCGTCTCGTCGACCGTCACGTCGGGGCTGATGACGGTGACGAGGTGCCCCTCGGAGTCCAGTCGCCTGGCGACCTCCGAGGCGTAGTCGTCAGCGAGCGGGGTGAACAGGAACACCTGCGAGTTGCTCGGCAGGCGACGCCTGACGTGCGTCATCGGGTCGATGTACTGCCCCTCGTTGTCCTGTCGGTTCGGCGGCCGCGGGGAGAGCGCCGGATGCTGGGCGAACAGCATGCGGGCGCGCTCGCGGTGTTCGCTCCCCGCGCCGGGGGCGAACCAGCAGGGAACCGTGTCGAACGCCGCGACGCCGACGAGGTTCCCCTGGTCGTACAGCGCGCCGAACACGTCGCTGGCGGCGTGGACC
>CAZMGU010000021.1:0-27374 GCA_964565905.1 uncultured Halobacteriales archaeon | reverse complement strand
ACCTCTCGGCGTACAAGACGCTCGGGTCGATGACCGACAAGATGGACGCCCAGCTGGCCCTGTCCCGGAAACTCCGGGCCGTCGACGAGACGGACGTCGCCGAGCGCATCATCGAGTACCACTTCATGCCCGACATCATCGGCAACCTGCGGGCCTTTTCCAGGCAGGAGACCCGCTGTCTGGACTGCGGCGAGAAGTACCGCCGGATGCCGCTGTCGGGCAACTGCCGGGAGTGTGGCGGCCGCGTCAACCTCACCGTCCACGAGGGGTCGGTGACGAAGTACATCGACACCGCCATCGAGGTGGCCGAGGAGTTCGGCTGTCGCGAGTACACGAAACAGCGCCTGGAGATCCTGGAGCGCTCAATCGAGCGCGTCTTCGAGAACGACCACAACAAACAGTCCGGCATCGCGGACTTCATGTGACCGTCGCCTGTCGCGGCCGTTCCGCCGGTTCTCCCGCGGACACCCGTCCGACGCGCCCGCTCAGTCGAACAGGCCGCCGGAGGGGAGTTCCACTTCGACGTCGCGGTCGAACAGCGCCGCCGTCAGTTCGCTCACGGCCACGGCGAACTCGTCGTCCGGCGTCGCGCTGGCCGGCGTGACGGCGTCCGGGTCGCCGACGGGGACGACGTGGTCGGCCTCCGGCAGGTGTGCGGGGGCGTCGCCGGCGACCCGGTTGGCCACCAGCGCGTCGGGACTGGCGCCGACGTCGATCAGTCGGCCCCGCATCCGCGGCAGGAGGTCGCCGCCGCGGCGGGCGTCCGGCGCGACGAGCACCCGTTGCTCGGCGGCGGTGGCGGCGGCCACCGACTGGTTGTCGGCCACCGGCGGCACGTCGACGACGACGTGGTCGAACCGGTCGGCGGCGCGGTCGACGCAGTTCTCGAAGCGCCGGGCGGCCTCGGCCGACTTGGCGCGGGCGACGCGCTCGAACGGCGCGTGGGCCGGCGCGGCCGCGGCGTGGCCGTCGAGCGTCGGCCACACGTCCACCAGCGCGTCGGCGAAGGCCGCCTCGTCGGTCAGCACGCGCGTGCAGTCGGGGTCGATGCGTCCCTCGACGTACGTGGCCAGTCCCTGGGTGCCGAGGGCCGCGTCGAGCAGGGCCACGCTGTGGCCCTCGCGCGCCAGCGTCGCCGCACACTCGACGCTCAGGCGCGTCGTCCCGGCACCCCCGGTAACCCCCACGAAAGCGGTCGTCACGGTCATCGTGTTTCACTGCTCCGCCACGCGATAAAAAGGTCCGGGTGGCCGGCGCGTCGCGGGGAAACGATCGGCGTCCGGGCGGAGAGTCGCGAGTAACTGGCCGAACCACAAGACATATTCCGTCGACCCCGAACCGTACTGGTACGAAGTGGGCAGCGGGTAGGGGTACTCGCGTTCTGCCCACGATTATCCAGCCTTCCAGAGCCATCGCCGGGTAGTGACCGGCTGGCGACCTGTTACTTCGGCAATTACTTTCTTTAGTCACCCGTGAGGTACACCGGATAGCATGAGTCCCGCAAACTACCACCCCTCCGAGGCACCGACTGTCGACCAGGTTCTGGACACGCTGTGTCACAGTCTCCGTCGAGCGATCGTTCACTACTTCGAGCGCCTCGCCAGCGAACCGACGGCGAGTCTCGGCGAACTCGTCGCCCACCTCGAACAGCGGGTGCCGGACAGGGACTGCAGCGAGATATCGACGGCCCTCGTCCACGTCCACATCCCGAAACTGGAGACGCGGGGGTGGCTGGAGTTCGAGCGCCGGACCGAGACGGTCCGGTACTACGGCCACGACACGGCCGGACGACTGCTGCGGCAGGTGGCCGAGGTGTTCTCGTAGCCGGGTCGCCGCCGCGACCGGACAGCCCCTGCTCAGAGCGACACCGTCGACAGTTCGGCCGATATCTCCTCGACGTGGTCGTTGAACTCGTCGACGAACCCCGGCGCGTCCCCGACGTACCGTCGCAGGTCGCGGGGCGCGGGCGGTTCGTACTGCGAGAGGAGGTAGACGCCGCCCTCGCCGCCGACGCGGAGGTACTGGGCCCGCCCGTCCTCCCACTTGAGTTCCCAGCGGTTCCCGTCGACGCGGGCCTCGAAGGTGCCGTAGCCGGCCCCTTCGACGCGGTGGAGTTCCCCGGCCATCCGGTTCGCGCAGTCCCGGAGGCGGCCGAGGATGCGGTCGCGTTCCGCGACGACGGACTCGGTGGAGGCCACCTCGGGGAACTCGACGGACACGTCGTCGAGGACGCCGTCGAGGGAGGCGACGTGGTCGTTGAACGCGTCGACGAACGCCCCGTAGTCCGCCATCGCCGCAGCGAGCGCCTCGGGTTCCGGTTGCTGCTTCGAGGAGACGACGTACGTCTCGGTGCCGCCGTCCTCGAACCGGAGGTACTGGACGGTGCCGGCCTCGTACTTCAGCGTCCACGTCCCCCGGTCCGTGTCGAAGGAGGCCTGCCCGTAGTCGCCGCCCTGCAGTATCGACAGTTCGCGGGCGACCGTGCTCGCGTGCTCCGTGACCCGTTCGACGACCTCGTCCCGGCGTTCGGTGGCCGCCTCGGCCCCGGCGACGTCCGCGTCCAGTCCCTCGATCATTGCTGTCGAGTGAAGGGGACCGACGGGGATAACGACGTTGCATCCGCCCCGCTCGCGCGGAATCGGGGGACTACGGCGCTATCGACGGGAACGAGACCACAAAACCTATTACATACTTCCCAAATCCTCGCAGTACGAGGTGGGCAGCGGGTAGGGGTACTCGCGTTCTGCCCACTGTATTTTTCCCGGCGAGGCACTCGTCCGGCGGACGCACCACCGGGACCGACGGCGTCCACCCCAGTCACTGATCACGTGCCGCACGAGTAGGCAGCGTATAGATGCGGGAGGGGTCGACGAAACACGCCGTTTCGACCCAGGTACCTGCCGGCAGACGCCGACTAACAATGGCCGAACGCGGCGAGGTCCGATCCATGACGACCTGGCGACCGCGAGCACGGACCGACGCGTGGGTGCGGGCGCGACGCGGGCGGACCCGCCCCGCGGATCGACCCATCGGGGGCCCCGCCGGCCCCGGGACGGGGGCGCATGAGTAACCGGGCCGTCAGGAGCGACGGCTGGCTGGCGGGGCGCGTCGACCGCCTCGGGGCCGTCGCAGGACTCGTCCTCGCGGCGGTGCTCTTTCCCCTGCGCTTCCTGACCGACGAACTGTTCGTCCAGGTGGTCCCCCTGCTCGTCGCCGTCGCCAGCGCGCTGTACCTGGTGGCCGTCCGCTACGGCAGCGAGCGCGCCGTCTCCGTCCGCTGGCGACTCTCCGACCGTGCGAGCAGGGCCGTCGGCGGCGCGGCCATCCTGGGGATCGGTGCGATGGGACTCGTCGCCACCGCGACCGGTGGCCTGACCCTCCCCTTCGTCTCCGTGGCGGCGACCGCCGGGGCACTCGTCTTCGTCCAGATACTGTTCGTCAGGGACGAGGCGCTGCGACCCGGCGTCGTCGTCGCCCAGGTGGTGGCCTTCGCCGCGGTGCTCCGGTTCGCCGCGCTGGCCACGACGCCGGGACTGATCGGCGTCGATAGCTGGACCCACGTGACGACGTACGCGGCGGCGGTCCGCGAGGGCGGGTCGCTTTCGGCCATGGGCGACGTCAAGTACCTCGCCGCGCCGCTGTACCACCTCCTCGCCGTCGTCGCCGCCGAGGCGTTCGGCACCTCGATCCGACTCGCCGTCTACGCGACGCTCGGACTGGCTCTCCCGATATCGGTCGTCCTCGTCTACCTGACGACGCGCCCGTTCCTCCCCGTCAGGTGGTCGCTGTTCGCCGTCGCCATCTACGCCGTCTGCGACCACGTCGTCCGGTGGGGCGTCCACCTCATCCCGACGAGCATGGGCCTCGTCTTCTTCCTCGCCGTCGTCTACGGGGTGACGAAGCTGTTCTTCGTCGAGCGGGACGGGCCGCTGTTCGGGCTGACGGTGCTGTTCGGCCTCGCCGTCGTCCTCACCCACCAGGTGTCGGCGTTCGTCACGCTCGTCTTCCTCGGCGCGGCGGTGGCCGCACAGTGGGTGGTCCGACTCGTCGGTGCCCACGCCTCGCGCGGGCCCGTCCCGACCGCCGCCCGGACCGCGAACGTCACGCCGGCGTTCCTGGCGGTCTGCGGGCTCACGATCACTAACTGGGCGCTCACGCCGTACCGGTCCGGCACCTTCATCGAGACGATGGTCGGGAGCTTCCGCCGCGCGCTGGCGGGGTCGGTGGGCTTCCTGGACCTGGTCGGCCCGGCCGACGCGCCGTCGGCCGCCATCGAGCGACTCGCGACGACCGTCCCTGTCTGGGTCGACGCCCTCGACTCGCTTGGCTTCTTCCTGCTGCTGACCGGCCTGGTCCTCGGGTCGCTCACGGTGGTCCGCCGCGACCGGTTCTCGCAGCTATCGCTCACCTACGTCCTCGCGGCCGCGGCGATGCTCGTCGTGACGCTCGGCCTGCCGCTGTTCGGCCTGAACCTGTTCCTCCCCGGCCGCTGGTACGCGTTCATGTACGCGCCGATGGCCATCGTCGCGACCGTCGGCGTCCGCTTCCTCGCCACGCGCCTCTCCTCGCGGGCCGTCGTCGCCGGCCTGCTCGTCCTGGCGCTGGCGTTCCCGGGGGCGATGCTCGTCTCGCACAAGGCGACCCCCGGCGACCCCGTCTTCGACGAGGAGTACCCCCGCTACTCCTACACCGAGTCCGAACTCGCCGCCGTCCGGACCGTCGACGAGATACACCCCGCGTCGGGGCCGACGATCAGGACGGACCACCCCTATCGGACGGTGTTCGACCGCTGGCGCGGCGTGCCGGCCGACGCCATGCGCCTCACCGAGTCGGGGACCGTCTCCGCCGACGCCGCCGTCTACCGGCGCTACCAGTCCGCGGGCGCACCGGTCGTCAGGTACGGCGACGGCTGGCTCGGCGTCCGCCTCGACCGCGAGACGGTGTGTGGTAACGACCAGGCCGTCCTCTACGCGAACTCCGAGGTCCAGTACTGTCGCGCTCCCCAGTCGCTCTAACCCACGCACGGATGTCTCACGACCGACCACACTCCACAGCACTCGTCGCATCGAACCACGACCTCGCCGCCGTCGCCGGCTACGCGGCGCTCGCGGCGCTCGCCGTCGCCCTGCCCGGCGACCTGCCGACGCCGGTCGCCGTCCCGCTGGCACTCCCCCTGCTCGTCTTCGCGCCGGGGTACGCGGTGGTGACCGCCCTCGTCCCGGCGACGAACCGGGCCGGCGACGGCGGGACGTCCGGGGACCGCCTCGGCGTCCGCCAGGACCACGGGGGCCTCTCCCGACTCGAACGGCTGACGCTGGCCGTCGTCGCGAGCGTCGCCGTCGTCCCGCTGGTCGCGCTGGCGTGCAACTTCGTCGTGGGCGTCGCCCTCGTGCCCGTCGTCGCCGCTATCGCCGCCGTCACCGCGTCGGCCGCGCTCGTCGGCGCGCTCCGGCGGCGGGCGACTCCCCGGTCCGCCACCGGCACGGGCGACGCGGGCCCGTCGTCCCACGACCGCTCGCTCCTGGCCGGCGTCCCGACCGACGGGATAACCCTCGGCTGCGCGGCCATAGCGGCCCTGCTGCTGGTCAGCAGCGCGGCGCTCGCGGTCACCGGCGGCCAGGCGGCCGGCACGGAGTTCTACCTGGTCGAGGAGACGGCCGAGGGCGACTACGCGGCGACCGGCTACCCGGAGACGGTGGAGCGGGGGGCCGCCGTGAACGTCTCGCTCGGCGTGAAGCAACACGGGGACGAACCGCGGCGCTACGCGACCGTCGCCGTCCTCGAAGAGCGGTCCGGGCCCGGGGCGAACGCGTCGGTGACCGACAGGCGCGAACTGGACCGGGCGTCGCGGACGGTGGCCCCCGGGGAGGCGTCGGTGGAGCCCGTCCGCCTGACGCCCCCGGTGGCGGGCGAGGACCTCGTCCTGACGTTCCTGCTCTACCGGGGGAGCGCCCCGGCGGACCCGACTCGCGAGTCCGCGCACCGCGTCCTGACCCTGCCCGTGACCGTCACCGACGGGTGATCCCACGTGGGAACGACGCTACCCCGTCGAGGTGGGCACCGTGGCGAGTGAGTTCGACGCCGGCCCCGGCGACCGGTTCGCGCTGGGACGGGGGAGCGGCCCGCGGAACGGCCCCGGCGGCGGCCCGGACGGCGGCCCCGGCGACGACCGGTCCGCGCTCCCCTCGCTCTCCGTCGTCGTCGTCACCTACAACGAGGCGGCGCGGGTCGAGACGTGCCTGGAGTCCGTCCTGGCGGCGTGCGAGGCCGCCGCCGAGGTGATCCTCGTCGACTCGAACTCCACCGACCGGACGGTCGAACTGGCGCGCGACTACCCCGTGCGGATCCTCCGGATTCCGGACGACGACCTGACGACGCCGGGCGCGGGCCGGTACGTCGGACAGCAGGCCGCCAGCGGTGACCAGATACTGTTCGTCGACGGAGACATGCGACTGTCCGCGTCGTGGCTCGAACGGGCCCGGCGCGTCGTCCGCGACCGGGACGGCGTCGCCGGCGTCGACGGCCACCTGAACGAACCGCCTCGCGACGGCGCTGAGGCGCACACGCGTGGCGACGCTACGGCGGGAGACCGCTCGGACGCGGCGACGTCGTCCGGTTCGAAGTCCGTCGGCGCGCTCCGGGGCGTCGCCCTCTACGACGCGGCCGTCCTCGAACGGGTGGACGGCTTCGACCCGTACCTCCGGTCGCTGGAGGACGTCGAACTGGGCTACCGGATCACCGACGGGGGGTACGAACTCCGGCGGCTTCCCGGGGTGGCGGCCTCCCACCCCTACACGCCGGGGGCGGCCGAGTTGCTGCGACGGTGGCGCAACGGCTACTACTTCGGCCTCGGCCAGGCGGTCCGGAAGAACCTCGACTCCGCCCGGACGGTGCGGAAACTCCTCGCGCGCCACCTGCTCGCCGGCCTCTTCGCGTGCTGGGTCGCGCTCGGTGCCGCGAGCGCCCTCGCCGGGCCGTCGCTGGCGGTGGCGTGGCTCGGCGTCTCCGTCGTGCTGTTCGCCGCCGACGTCGCCTGGGAGGGGACCGGCTACGCCGTCCAGCGGGTCGGCAAGTACGTCCTCACCGCCGCCGGGTTCGTCCGGGGGTTCCTGCTCCGCCCCCGCGACCGCGCGGGGTTCCCCGTGGAGTCGACCGTCCTCGTCCAGAAACCCGACCCCGTCGAGGCGGAGGCCGAGCGGCGACCGGTCCAGCGCCCCGACGGCGGGACGGTGGGCGATGACTGACGGGCGAATCGGCCGCCCCTTTCGGACCGGCGGGCGAACCGACCGCCCCCGCCGGGGTCGCGACGGATGACGCCCGACCGCTCCTCCCGGCGGAACTTCCTCCGTCGCGGCGCGGCCGTCGCCCTCGCCGCGGCCACCGCCGGGTGCCGGTTCCGCGGCGAGTCGGCGACCGGGACGCCGCCGGAGACGGAGGGCTGGCCGGGAACCGATTCGGTCGCCGGTTCGGGGACGCCGTCGCCGGACCGCCTCCGTCGGGCGTACGGCGACCGGTTCGACGAGGTGGTGAACGTCGCCGCCGCCGGCGCGGCGGCGGACGCCTCCGAGCCGATAGACCCCGTCCTCGACCGCGTCGTCGCCGACGACACGCTGGTGTACTTCCCGCCGGGGAGCTACGCCGTCCGGTCGTTCACCGCCCGCGACGTCGCCAACGCCGGACTCGTCTCGGACGGGGCCGACGCGACGCGCATCGTTCCCGCGTCGCCGGCGACCGATATCGGCCACCTGTTCCTCCAGTTCCTCGGCGTCCGGTCGTTCCTCCTCTCGGGGTTCACGCTCGACTTCCGCGAACCGGGACGCGGCGGGGTGACGCGGGTCGTCTCCGGGGGCGCGTTCGACGTTCGCGACTGCCGAATCGCCGGGAAGATGCCCGACCGGTCACTCCCGGACAACCCCGCGGCGTTCACGTTCGCGGTCCGCGACGCCGCGGCCACCGGCCGGGTGCGGAACCTCGCGCTGCCCGACGGCGGCCACGACGGGGGCAACGCCATCGGCCTCTACGTCGACAAGGACCATGCGGGGGTGCTCCGGTTCGAGGACTGCGTCGTCGAGGACTTCCCCAACAACGGCCTGTACGCCTCCGCGCCCGGCCGCGACATGCCGGGCTACCGCGGCGCGGACGGGACGGTCCACGTCGTCGGCGGGCGCTACCGGAACAACAACATCGCCAACGTACGCGTCGGCACGACCGACTCCACCGTCCGCGGCGCCCGCATCGTCGTCGACCGGGTCCCCCCGAGCCCCGATGACGCGCTGAACGCCCGCGGCCTCCGCCTCCGGGGGAAGCACGGCCAGGTCGTCGAGGACTGCGAAATCGTCCTCGGGGAGGACGCCGGCTACGGGTTCGGTGCGCTCGTGATCCACACGGACTCCGGGCGGGCGACGGTCCGCGACACGAGCATCCGGGTCGACGCCGACGACCGGCACGCCGTCAACGTCCTGCCGCTGACCGCCACGGGTCTCCCGACGGGGTCCACCTTCGAGAACGTCACCGTCGACGGGGCGGCGTCGGGCGGGACGGTGGTGAGCGTCCGCGAGCGCGAGGGCCTGACGGTCCGGGACTGCGAGATACGCGGGACAGGACGGAACCGCGACGGCCTCTCGTTCGAGGGCTGCCGGGACTGCTCGGTCGAAGACACGACCGTCGACGTCACCGGCCGACCCGTCCGGACGGTCGACTCGACGGTCGAGACGGCGAACCTCGCGTTGGGCGGCGACGCTAGCGACTGACTTCGCGCCCGTAGCGGGCGGATACCAATTAGATACCAGCCACTCCGGGAAGGCATGTACTCCCCCGGTCAGCTTATCAACGGCCTCAAACACCCGAAGAGCGCGATACGGGAGCTGAACACCCTCTACTGGGACCGCGCCGGTCGCCGGGACTACAACCCCGACGGCGTCGACATCTTCGAGGAGGACTGGGACAACCTGCTGATCCTCGACGGCTGCCGGTACGACTCGCTGGCCGAACAGATCGGGGGGTACGACGTCGACGGCGAACTCGACCGCCGCACCTCGCGCGGGTCGGCCACCGCCGAGTTCCTGCGGGGGAACTTCCACGGGAAGACCCTCGACGACGTCGTCTACGTCACCGCCTCGACGATGCTGTACCAGGAGAACGTGTTCCGCGGGGAGGTGGACGTCGAACTCCACGACGTCGTCGACGTCTGGTCGGACGACATCGACTACGGCGACGACGGCGTCGACCCGGCGGCGGTCGCCCGCCAGGCCCGCGAGACGGCCGCGGAGTACCCGAACAAGCGCCTGATCGTCCACTTCGTCCAGCCCCACGCGCCGTACCTGGGCGACCTTGGGAGGGAACAGTTCCCCGACTACCGGCCGAACCCGCTGTCGGAGCGGTTCCGCGGCGTCATCGACACGCCGGAGGAGACGCTCCGCGAAATCTACCGCGAGAACCTCGCGCTCGTCCTCGACGAGGTGGAGGACCTGCTCACGGATCTGGTCGGCAAGTCTGTCATCACGGCCGACCACGGGATGTTGCTCGGCGAGCGCGAGCGCCCGCTCCCGGTCAAGAGCTTCGGCCACCCGGCACGGCTCTACGTCGAGGAGATGGTGACGGTGCCGTGGTTCGTGACGGAGGCCGAGACGCGGAAACGGGTCGTCGCCGGCGAGTCGAGCGACGAGTACGCGAAGAAGCGCGACGACGACCTTGACGACCAGGCCCGCGAACACCTCGCCCAGCTAGGCTACCTGTAGCCGATGCCCGGTCGCCGCAGTGCGAACGGTTACCGCGGGTGTCCGACGTCGCTCGCGGGTTCGTCGCTCCCGTAGTGGTTGTTCGCCGTGCGGACGTTGCGCCAGCGGTTCGTGTGGACCTGGATGACCGCCTCGTCGGTCCAGCCGTTCGGCGCGTCGCGCGGGCGGTCGGGGTTGTGGAACCAGTTGTGGTGGACGTCCGCGACGTCGTCCGGGACCCCGCGGATGGCGACGGCGGGGACCTTCTTGTCCTTGTACTCGTTCTGGACCACCTCGACGGTGTTGTTGTGTATCTCGATGGTCGACCCGCCGGGGCGGTGCTGGTCGAAGACGTGGGAGATGGCCGGCCCCTTCACGAGGTTGTACCGGGCCACGAAGCCGTTGGCGTTGCTCTCGACGCTGTGGCGGTTGTGGTAGAACTCGTTGTACTCGGCGACGGGCTTCTCCGCGCCGACGGTGGCGACGCCGTAGCCCAGTCCCTCCATGCAGCAGTGGTGGACCGAGCAGTGGTGGACGTGCGTGTCGTCCTCGGTGAGGACGCCGGCGTACCCCCAGCCGTACACCTCGCAGTTGTCGACTTCGACGCCCATCCCCTCGACACGGACGCCCGTCGACGCCGTCGAGTCATTGTGGGGGACCCAGTCCCGGTGGGGGCCGCTCACGCGCAGGCCAGTGACGCGGGCGTCGTCCTGCGGCCTGAACATCCCGCGCGGGTAGTCCGAGGTTTGCAACAGCGCGCCGCTGGAGCCGTCGACCCCGCGGTCGGAGGCGAGCGTGACGCCGCTGGGCACCGTGAAGGCGCTGTCGCCCATGTCGATGCGCGCGTCGCCGTCGACGTAGACGACGTCGCCCGACGACGCCGACAGCAGCGCGTCGTTCAGTTCGGCCTTCGTCGAGGCGACCACGTCGGCCGCGGACTCGGGGACGGCGTTCCCGTACCCCTCGCCGCCGCCGATGGCCGGCCCGTCGCTCGCCGGCGGGTCCTGGCCGGTGAGTTCGTAGGCCGACACCTCCTCGCCGTCGTAGGTGATGGTGAAATCGCCCTCCATCGGCGAGAACGAGGAGATATCGCCCGTCACGTCGAAGCTGTCGCCGTAGCCGTTGCCGGTGAACCCGCGGACGGAGTGGCTCCCGTCGTCGTTCTCGGTGACGGTGTCGTTCTGCATCTCGGCCTTCAGTCTGGTCCCGTCCCGGACCCGTTCGACCTCGCCGCCGGCCGTGAACTGGTAGCCCACCTCCGTGGGCGAGGTGACGACAAGGCGCTTGGGCTCCGGCGGTTCCTGGCCGGTGAGTTCGTAGGCCGTCGTCTCCTCGCCGTCGACGACGATCGTAAAGTCGCCCTCCAGCGGCGTGAACGCGGTGACGTCCCCGTGGAACAGGAAACTGTCGCCGTAGCCGTTGCCGGTGAAGCCGCTGACCGTCGTCGTCCCGTCGTCGTTCTCGGTGATCGTGTCGTTGCGGGACTCGGCGGCCAACCGGGAGCCGTCCTGGATTCGCTCGACGGCGCCCGTGGTCGTGAACTCGTAGTCGACCTCGGTGGGCGAGCGGACGACGATCTGCTTCGCCGTGTCCGGTTCCTGGCCGGTGAGTTCGTAGGCGGTCGTCTCCTGGCCGTCGACGGTTATCGTGAACTCGCCCTCCAGCGGCGTGAAGGCCGTGACGTCGCCCTCGACCCGGAAGCTGTCGCCGTAGCCGTTGCCGGTGTAGCCGCTGGCCGTGTAGGTGCCGTCGTCGTTCTCGCTGATCGAGTCGTTGTTCGTCTCGGCGGCCATCCGGGAGCCGTCCTGTATCCGTTCGATGGGGCCCGTCGCGGTGAACTCGTAGTCCACCTCGGTGGGCGAACTGACGGCTACGACCCGGGTCGTGTCGGGGAACCGCTGCTTGGCCGCGTCGCCGAAGCGGACGTAGGCGCGCCCGTCTATCTCCATCGTCGAGAACCAGCCATCGTACCTGAGCGCGACGTACCCGCGGTCGACGGTCCCCGCGACGCGCGTGTCGCTCGTCGCGGTCACGGTGTTCGCGTCGGTCGGAACGACCTCGATGGCCTCCGTCGCCTCGACGACGTAGTCGCACGGGCCGGTCGCGTCGGTCGTGTCCAGCAGCATGTACTTCGAGGGCGTCGCGGCACCGCTGGCCGTCCCGACTCCCGCGACCGCAGCTGCGGCGGCCCCCGTCAGCGACAGGACGCTCCGCCTGTCGAGTAACCTGTCTTTACCGTCACTCTCTTCGTCGTTTCGGGTCACTGTGCACGGCTTTCTCCCGACTTTTCGGTTAAACGTTGTCGCGAGAACGTGGCTGGTCGCTCACCCGATAGCCCCGATTGATCGAACGATACAGCCGTTTACAGTGTCTTGGTTACCAGGTAGATCGGAGCTACGTGCCGGTACACGTGAGACTGCTGCCACAACGCCGGCAGTAACGACGCCTTACCTCCCGGATGGGCCGGTATAGGCCGGCTATACCGGCCACGCGCGCGCCGCTCACTGGCCGTTTGGGGGTTCCGGGACGAGCAGCCTGAGGCCGCGCTCGAACGGGTCGGGGAGGAGCGCCGCCACCTCCAGCACCTCCGCCCGGTCGACGGCACCGGTGGCCAGCGCCGCGGCGGCGAACGCCAGGAACCCGGCCGGCGGGACGACGACGAACGCGAGGAGTCGCCCGCTGATGGCCGCGTCGAGGCCGACGACGACGGGCGCGCTCACTGCGAGGGTCGCGACGAGTCGACCCGGCCGGAGCCCCGACAGCGGGTCGTAGCCGAGGTGGCGGGCGCAGGCCACCTGCGCCACGAACATCGACCCGTAGCCGACGCTCGTCGCCGCGGCGGCCCCGGCCATCCCGTACCGGGGGATCAGGGCGTAGTTCAGCGCGGCGTTGGTGACGGCGGCGACGCCCGTCGCCACGATGAGCGGCGAGAGGTCGCCGCTGGCCTGGTTGATGCCGTACAGCGGTCGCGCGAGCGCGAAGCCCAGCGCCCCCGGCAACAGCAGCGCCAGCGGCTGTAACAGGACGACGAACTCCGCGCCGTAGTAGAAGGGGACGAAGCGGTCCGCGAGCGCGAACACGCCGACGGCCAGCAGCGCCGTCACCAGGAACGCGTACCGGGTGACGGTCGCGGCCAGTTCCTCGACCCGGTCCAGACGGCCGTCGGTCCACAGGTCGGCCGTCGAGTGGAGCAACAGCGTCTGGAGCGACATCGGCACCAGCCACATGTACTCCGCCAGCGCCAGCGCCGCCTTGTAGTAGCCCGTCTGCACGCTCCCCTGGAGCACCCGGAGCATCATCACGTCGACGTGGAACAGCGACATCAGGAGGAGGACGAGGACGATATTGAGACCGTTGAACGACAGCACCTCCCGCTTCGGGAACGACTCCGCGGGCGAGCGCAGCGCGCGACCCACGGGAATCCGTCGGGCGAGCAGCGCTCCGCCGACGACGGCGACGACCAGCGCGGCGGCTATCTGCCCGACGAGGAAGCCGGCGACGCCGAAGCCCACCCACGCGAGGCCCAGGCCGACGCCGAGCCAGGTGAGTTTCCCCGTCACGACCAGCGACTCGGAGTACCGCTCCAGTCCGACGCCCATGAGCGACCGCCGGACGAACGCGCGCAACTGGGCCGCGACGACGAGGCCCGCGAGCAGGTAGAAGTACGTCTCGAAGCCCGGGTCGAGGACGCCGTCGAGGAGGCCGGTCCAGGTGAACAGGGCGAGGGCGACGCTCCCGACGACGGCCAGCGCGACGGCGAGTTTCAGGTAGAAGCCGGCCACCTGCGCCCGCCACCCCTCGAGGTCGCGCTCCTCGCCGATGAACTTCTGGACCCCCTCGGTCACCCCGGAACTGACGAGGATCATCAGCATCGAGAACGTCGACATGAGGAAGGCGTAGTCGCCGTAGCCGTCCGCGCCGAGCGCGCGCACCACGAGGGGCAGGGAGAGGACGCCCACGACCGAGACCAGCAGCTTCGCGTTCAGGATGGAGAGGAAGCCGCCGGTCAGTTTCCGACTCATGCGCCCCCGGTCCGTCGCCGTTTCCGGCGCTCGACCCCGTCGCCGGCCGTCGCTTCGAACCCCGTCGCTCGCAACGTGTCTCCCATCGGGGAAACCGTCCGGCCCGCCGGGCATGGTAATAGGCCGGCTACCGCCGGGCCGCCCCTCCCGGACTGATCTACTCCTCGGGGGTCCGAGCCACCGTCACCGAGGCGGTCCCGTCCTCGATCCGCTCGACGGTGACCCGGCACCCGCCGTAGGCGAAGGCGATGCCGAGCGGACCGCCGCCTCGCTCCGCCGACCGGGGCGCGAGCAGGGCGTCGAGCGCGTCCGGGTCCACGGCCCGGAACAGGGGTTGCAGTTCGGTCACGTCGCGTCCGGTGGCGTCCGACGTCGCAGCGATCACGGCGCGACTCACCGCCTCCGGGTCGACGGTCGTGGTCGTCACCGAGCGTCGCGTGTCGCTCACTCGTGGATCACGGTCCCGGGTTGGCTCCCGACCCGGAAACCCCCTCTTTGAACGTCTGTAGAACTCCCCCGGTAGTGGCTCCCGTCCGTCAGTCCCGGTCCCCCCGGTAGTGGCTCCCGTCCGTCAGTCCCGGTCCCCCCGGGCCGCGCTCCCGTCCTCGTCGAATATCGGCGTGAGGACCTTCCGCAGGGCGTCGCGGAGGTGGCGGTTGAACGTCGGCTGGCTGACGTCGAGGCGGGCACCGACCTCCTGGCCGGACTGCTCCCGGGGCCACTCGAAGTAGCCGCTCAGGAACGCCGTCTGGAGCGCGTCCCACTGGCGGCCGGTGAGTTCCTCGCGGAGGCGCGACCGGAAGTCGTGCCGGGACTCCGCCGTCCGCTCGACCTCCCGCCGCGCCCGCAGTTCCGTCCCCGGGTAGCGGTCGTCGAGCATCGAGACGAACGACGCGACGTCGTTCGACGGCGGCACGCGGACGACCAGTCGGCCGCCGTCGCCGTCCGGCGAGAGCGACTGGGGCACCACCGCGTGGTCCAGCAGCGTCCCGACGAACCCGTCCCCGTCGACGACGCCGTCGTACAGCAGTTCCTCCTCGCGGTCCGCGACGAGCGACAGCGACCGGAACGGCGAGGCGTCGGCCGCGGCGTCGTCGACGTCCGCCGCCGTCGTCCCCGCGACCGTGAAGAACACGCGCAACCGGCCGCCGTCGCCCCCGTCGTCGCCGTCCCGTGGGACGATGCCCTGGACGCGAACCGGGTTCCCGATTCCCCTGACGAACGCTATCAGCGCCGACTCGTCGCGCACCCGCAGGTCGAGTTCCGTCGCGCGGTCGCTGACGAGCGCGTCGCGCCGCTCCATCGCGTTGCAGGCGAACGCGACCGCGCGCCCGATGGCCTCGAGGACGTCGCGCTCGCGCTCCCCGAACGCCTCCGGTTCGTCCCCGTAGACGGTCAGGATGCCGTATGAGACGCCCTCGTAGACGAGCGGGACGGCTACGGCCGAACGGAGTCCCCGCGCCGCCGCTGCCCGACGCCACCCGTCCCCGTCGTCGGGGACGTCCCCGACGACCTGCGTCGAACGGGTCGCGGCGGCCCGCCCCGCCGGTTCCGTCGCCGGGTCGTCGCCCACGTCGGCGGTGACCTCGTCGAGGTAGGCCGTCGCCGCGCCCGCCGCCGCTCGCTCGTCGACGCGCTCGCTCGTCGCGTTGGTCGTCCCGACCCACGCCAGTCGCCAGCCGTCGACGTCGACGACGCGCTCGCAGACGGCCCGGCGGACGTCCTCGCGCGAGGTACCGTCCGCCAGCGCCCGGACGACGTCCGGCACCAGGTCGGCGACGGTCGTCGAGCGAGCGGCGGTCCCGGACCCCGTCGCGTCCGGGTCGTCGACGACTCGCTCGCGGGTCGCCCGGTCCAGGGCGGCCCGGAGGTTCGCACCGACCGTCTCGACGAACCGCGTGCAAACGTCGCGGCCGGGGCCCGCGTCGACGGCCGCGACGAACGCGCCGTGGCGGCCGAGCGGGACGGCGACGAGCGTCCCGCGTTCTCCCTCGCCGTGTCTCCCCTCGTCCTCCCCGCGTTCGCCGCCGAGGACCCGCGTCTCGTTGGTCACGAACGCCTCCCAGAGGGCGTCCTCGACGTCCTCCCGACCGACGTCGTCCGCCGCGCCGTCGCGCGGTTCGAGGTCGCCGGTCGACTCGTCGTACAGGTAGACGCCGACGCGGTCGGTGTCGAGCACGCGTCGCACGTTCGCCAGCGCCCGGCGACGGGCCGACGTCGGGTCGACCGGGCGGGAATCCCCGCCCGCTGCCGCCCGTCCGTCATCGCCGTCCGGGGCGGGCGACGTGGACGGCCCGTCCGACGAGGACGCCCCGTCGCCGTCGATGGGAAGCGACGGCGGTTCGACCCGGTCGTCGACCGCCGCGTCCGCCCGTTCGGTGAACGACTGCGCCGGCGGCACGTAGTCGAAGTTCCGGCGGAGTTCCCCGTCCGCGACGAACTGCGGGTGGCTCCGGACCACGTCGCGGAGGACCGCTCCGGGGAACCGGGTCCGGTCGTACTGGCACAGCGCCGTGACGGCCCCGCCGCGCACGTGGTCACCGAGCGCCGCCTCGTAGGCGGCGAGCGCCTCGCGGTCCGTCCCGCCGTCGCCGTCGAGCGTCCACGTCATCTCGCCGGCGACCCGGACGCGCTCGAACCCGCGCTCCTCGACGGTTTCGGCCACGACGTCGTCCAGGCACGCGGTCGCGTCCCCGGGGTCGAACGACCCGTCCCCGGGTGCCCCGTCCGCCGTGGCGTGCAGGGACAGCAGTCCGGTGTCCCGGGCGGCCTCCACGTCGATTCCGGCGGCCTCCATCGCGTCCACGACGTCCGCGACGTCGTTGTCGTCGACGACGTACAGACACCGCTCGCCGCGTTCCAGTCCCTCGCGAACGAACGGGATGGCCGTCGCGAACTGTCCGTCTCGGTTCTCGTAGAGGAGCGCCAGATGACCGTTCGGCCCCCCGCCGTCGACGTCGTCGATCGACGACGGGTGTACGGCCGCGTCGGTGGTTTCGGCGTCGGACGCCCGGCGATAGTGTTCCATAATGGAGTATTTAGCGGTAAACCGCGAGAGAGGTCGTGACGGACGCGTCCCTCGGCCGGTAAGCCGCGACTGTCGGAACGTGAACGCGCCCAACCACGCTCTTGAACAGTAGTATGCTGTACTTACGGAAGGGATCGTTCCCTATCTCTTTAGGGGACGAACCCGGTCGCCGTACGGCGAGTACGGGCCGCTCCCGGTCGAGGATCCCCGGTCGCGAACGGGAGCGTTCGTCACCGGTCGAGTGACCCGGTCGGCGACGCGAAGGCGGGCTAGAAGACAACGTTCCACCGCTCCCCGCACTCCACGCATTCGAACACCACCGAGAGTCCGCCACCGTCGAGGACCTCCTTCTCGACGGACGCTCCCGTTCGCTCCTTGCACGAGGGGCAGCGCGCCTCCATCGGTGACGGCTACACCGTCGACCCGTGGAACCGTTGTGTCAATACATATTCGCGGTCCGGCCGGGGACGACGGCGACGCGGGCCGCCGTCAGGATGACGGCCGGCGGTCGGTGTCGAGCGCGACCTGGAACGCGTCCTCGTCCGCGAGCGCGTCCCCCACGTCGTCGAGTTCGCCGCGCAACTGTACCAGTCGTTCCTCGAGCGACGACAGTTCCGCCTCGTCGGCCTCCGGGTCCGTCGTCAGCGCGGCGTACTCCTCCGAGAGGGCGTAGTACCGCCCGAGCATCTCGTCGTAGCGGCCGCGACGGTGTAACAGCCGAACGGTCGACCGGACCGCCTGCCCGTCGATCGGTTTCCTGACGACCCCGTCACAGCGGTCGCGCACCGCCGCCGCGGGTTCGTCGTCGACGACGACCGCTATCTGGAACCGGTAGCCCCGGTCGTTCGCCACCTCGACGATGCGGTCGACGTCGAACGCGTCGTCGGTGACGTCGACGACGAGGACGTTGACGTGTCCGTCGGCGCTCGCCACGGCGTCGGACTCGGATTCGGCCGTCCTGACCGGGTAGTCCTGCCGGAGGGTGGACGCGACGTCGGCCCTGACGTCCCCGTCCGACGCACACACCAGTACCGCGTCATTCGTCGTCCCGACACCGAGTTCGGCGTCGTCCCTGTGAGTCCTGTCCATTGTCACTGTCGCGCTAGCCGGGCGGACCGCCCTCCCCCGGGCGGTCGGCCGCGGTCGGTCACGAACGTCCCTCTGTCACGCCGCCGCCCTCGCGCGGGGGTTCGCTCCTGTCGAACTCGACGACGAGGTCGAACAGCGTCGAGAGTCTGACGATGGTCTCCGCGTCGTGGACGCCGGCGTCGATGTGGAACACCCCGCGCGCGCCCGACTGGCGGACGCGCGACAGCACGACGTGGAGGAACTGGAACGCCGTCTCGACGTCGACGAACTCCAGCAGGTCGGTCAGCGAATGGAAACACACCGCCGTCCGCTCGCCGTCCTCGCCGATCTGGTCCGCGATGGCCTTGCCGAACGCGTCGACCGGCGTGACGTCGTCCAGTCGGGTGACGTCGGACCCCGCCGTCGCCGACCAGTCGCCGCCCGAGTCGGCCGCCACCGACCGGGAGACGGTGTTCGTCGACACGAACGAGAACGAGGCCGACCCCGTCGGGAACGACCGCCGCCACGGTTCGAGGAAGTCCCACGGCGACTTCGACATCGTCACGCCGACGACGCGGTCCGGCGGCGACTCCAGCGACAGCAGTAGCTCAGAGAAGAGCGTCTCGACGGAGTGACCGACTTCCGGTGCGACGAGGAGGACGTTCGTCGCGTCGTCGAGTTCCGACTGATCCAGGTGTGGCCAGTACGTCATCCGTGCGCCCCACCCGGTAGACCCAGTTTCGCCATTCTACGTAGTAGGATATACCGCTCTACTCCCCCATAAGTATTTTCTAGATAAAACCAGTCCCTGTGGTGAGGGATAATAACCAGACTGCGACCGGGTTAGGGGACGATTTCTCAGTTTAGGTTCGGATGGTTCCCGTTATTTTTAGGCTTAATATATACATTTTCTTTAGATAAATTGAATTTACTGCCTCGCTATCACCCAAGTGGATATGACACAGACCGAATCCAAAACCCGCGAGTTCGTCGCATCACACCCCAAACTCCTCGGCGCGCTGTTCATGACCATGCTCCTCCTGACGCAGGCCGGCGGTGCCGCGGGCGCTATCATGGGCTCGACCGCCGGTCCCTAATCGATTTCAGACGCAGATATCTCGTCGCTCCACGTCAGATCGCCGTTTACTTTCACCGGAATCGTCTCCATGCCGAGCGCCTGGTCCAGTTCCTCGCCCGAGAGCGTGAACTCCTGCATGAGACCGGAGTTCAGACAGCGAACGTCGTCGTCGGTGACGTAGATCGACCCGAGGGTTCCGAGGTGATAGCTCTTCGACGGATACCCGAACAGTTCCACGTCGAACGAATCGGAGTCGATCCTCTCCACGGCCATCGAAACCGGGGTTCCGGACTCGCTCTGGACGATCGAGATGTTCCCGTCACCGACGACCATGTATCGCTGCGCCAGTCGGTGGTTGTCCTCCAGTAACCCGAGCATCGAGAGCAGGGAGAAGCCGTGGTTCAACAGGTGCGAGATAGTCCGCCCGATCTCGGTGGCCGTCTTGTTGAGCACCTCGGTCAGCGTGACGACGCCGCCGAGGGCTCCGGCGTCGACCAGCCCCTGGCCCTGCTCGTAGGACTCGCAGGCGTTGAGGAGGAACGCGCCGACGTTGACGTCGGTGAGCGTCCGGGTGTCGAGGTGGCCGTCGGCACAGCGGACGCCGTCGTCGTCGACGTGGCCGATGTAGTGGAGGAAGTCGTAGGGTTCGGCCAGCAGGTCAGCCAGTTCGTCGGCGGTGACGGCCTCGCGGGTGGTGATGTCGAACTCGACCCACTCGCGCATGCCGTAGATGTCGCCGACGGCGTTCTCCGCGCGCATCTCCGCGTCGTTGCACACCACGAGCACGCGAATGCGCTCGTCGGAGGCGGGGTCCACCTCGAGGCGGCGGTAGAGCTGGTCGACCGATATCTTGCTCGCGCCGAGCGGGATGCCCGGCCCGACGTAGGTCTGTTCGATGCTGTCGGTCGCCGGCGGTTCGAAGACGAGGTCGTTGGCCGACGACGGGACGCTCTCGGAGCGGGACAGCGCCCCCGCGTCGGTGCCGGACCCGCGGACGAACCCGCGGCGCGCGCGGAAGAACGAGCGGACCTCGGGCGTCGAGTCGTCGAGCGACCGGGCCTGGAGGTCCGCCTCGGCGGGACAGCGGACGGCGGCGAGTTCGTTCGCGAGGAAGGGGAGGGCGGCGACGTGGTCCGGTTCGGCGGTGACGTCCGCGGTGAGCTTCCAGGTCGGCACGGCGTCGACGACGGCGTCGTAGGGCACGTCGAGGTACGCCCGGACCTGTGCGGCGAGGGGTTCGTCGTACAGCGCCGCGAAGTCGAGGTCGACTGCTTCCTCGACGAGGCGGCGTTCGTGGAGGTCGACGTCGTAGTACCCCTCCGTCCGCGTGACGCAGTCGAGCAGGAACACCTGCCGGAGGATCCGTGAGACCGTCCCCTCGAAGTCGCCGTCCGCGTCGAGCGGGAACGCCGCCCCGTCGGCGTGGAGCACCGGTTCGTCCCCGATTTCGACCGTCGCGCCGAGGTAGTAGGCCAGCGACGCGACGGGGAAGAGGTAGTCGAACCGCGGCGGCACCTCGACGGTGACGCCCGTCTCGGGCGGTTCGATGCCGTCGGGTATCGCCAGTTCGGGACCCAGTTCGATCAGCGGCGGGTGGCCCCGGAGCGTCGGGAACGACCGCTCGCAACTCGTCGTCTTGAGCGCCGACCCCAGATGCGACAGCGCCGCCGCGACGTCCGCGGGGTCGCTCGTCGTCCGGATGGTGGCCGCGGGTCGCTCGTGGAACGAGCGCGCGCCGACGGTCACCTCGTCGGCCCCCGCGAACGAGAGGCGGACCTTCCCGTCGCAGGGTTCGACGTCGACGCCGCCGGCCACCCGCAGGTAGAGCTTCATCTTCGCCGAGGATATCTCGACGTAGTACTCGTCCGGTGGGAGCGACACCGACTCGCCGCTGGTACACTGGGCGACGAGGTTCACGTCCGCGTCGCGGACCCAGACGTCGACGAGGTACGGCGTCTCTATCGCCGTGGCTTCGAGCGTGACCGCCGCGTCGACCGGGAGCGCGAACTCGTCCCCGTCGGCCGGCATCGGTTCGACCGGATCCGGCGTGAGGAGCGTGAACTGGGCGTTCTCTATCGGATCGGTGATCCTGATCCCGGGCGGGCCGTCGACGGCCCCGATGGTTGGCGTCGCGTCACTCATGTGCGATGGTGGTGGACGGACCGCCCGCGCGGGGTCGTCCGTCCGCTTTGTTCGTGTGTCCCCAGTGCGTACCCGGAGAAAAGCCTTGGCCTCGGCCCGTCAGCCGTCGAGCGTGCCCCCGTCACGTCCGCCGCCCGAGTCGCCCCCGTCGTCCCGGCCGACCCAGCGGCCCGAGTCGCCCCGGCCGACGCCGGCCGGCGTCGCGGGCGCGCTCACCGGTTCGACCGGATGGCGTCGGCGACGTCGTCCATCTCCGCGTCGGAGACCCCCTCCGGCCGGTCCTCGACCAGCGCGTGGATCGGTCGCCCGCCGTCCGCCTCGGAGCGCGGGACGACGTGGCCGTGGACGTGCGGGACCTCCTGGCCGGCCGCCTCGCCGTTGTTGAACGCCACCGTCGTCGCTGACGCGTCGACCGCCTCCTCCACCGCCGGGACGAGTTCGTGCAGCGTCCCGTAGAGGTCGGTGGCGACGTCGTCGGGCACGTCGTTCAGCCGGTGGTAGTGCTCCTTCGGGATGACCAGCGTGTGCCCGCGCGCCAGCGGGTTGGCGTCCAGAAACGCGAGTACCTGGTCCGTCTCGGCCACGACGTTGCCCGGGATATCTCCGGCCACTATCTTGCAGAAGATGCAGTCGGCGCTCATGTTCGCCGATGGGAGTGGCTCTTCTATGAAAGTTGGTGTGGCCAGTGTACAGTGCGAGGGTGGCCGTTCGTTAACGTCGGAGTCCTTTGGCGCGCTATCGAAACTCTTCGATCGTCAACCACGAAGGAAAGCCCTCGGCCCGCTGAACTCGCGCGGACCACGCTGCGGTCCTCGCTTCGCTCGGGTCCTTGCGGGTCCGTGCTTCGTTCACCGGCCCTCGCCCTTTCAATCCACCAGGCCGCATAGCTCGCGCGGCCTCCGGCCCGCGCTCGCGAATCGTCCACCATTCCTCCCCGGTCGCGCCGGACGTCGGCGCGACCGCTTCCTTCCGCAACCACACCGCGTGGCCGGGAGCGCGGCCGAACCCCTCGCGGGTGAGGACGGGCGACCCGGGGAAGGGCAGGGCTGCCTGCGGTACCTGGTGGACTGAAAGGGCGAGGCGGGGTCCGGGAACCCGGGCGCAGTAAGCACGCGAGCGGAGCGAGCGCGCGCAGCAAGCCCCGGGACCGGAGCGGGCCGAGGGCTTTCTGGTCGTCACTTCTGAATCTCGCTGCTAGCGAGCGGGTCGAGGGCTTTCCGGTCGTTGTTGGTCTCCGTTCCGACGCCTGGATACGACTTCGACACTCCACCGTTCACAAAAAACTCCTCTCGGGCTGCCGCACGTTTTTCCACGCCACGCCCCACCTTCCGGTATGGTGAACGATCACCGAACCAACGAGTTGCGCGAGACGGTCGAGGCGGGCGACGTCGCCCTCGGCGTGCTGGACAGCGCCTACAGTCCGACGCTGGTCGAACTGTACGGCGACGCCGGGATGGACTTCGTCTGGATCGACCTCGAACACGGCGGGCCGAGTCCGCGCGACGGCGCGGCCCTGGAGGACCTGCTCCGGGCGGCGGAGGGCACCGGCACCGAGTTACTCGTCCGCGTGCCGGCGGCGAGCGCGAGCATGGTCCGGAAGTGCCTCGACGTGGGCGTGCGCAACCTGTTCGTCTCGCAGGTCGAGAGCGCCGCGGACGTCGAGCGGGCGGTCGACGCCGCGCACTTCGAGGTGGACGGCGAACCCGGGCGGCGCGGGATGGCGAACCCGCGCGCCAGTCGCTGGGGGGCGGCCGAGGACTACGCCGCGACGGAGGACGAGGAGGTAATGGTCGGCGTCACTATCGAGAACCAGGCGGCCATCGACGACCTGGACGCCATCCTCGACGTCCCCGAACTCGGCTTCGTCTTCCTCGGCCCGCTGGACCTCTCCGTCTCGCTGGGCCACCCCGGCGAAGCCGACCACCCCGAAGTCGAGGAGGCGGTCGAGACGGCCCGGTCGAAGGCCGCCGACGCGGGCGTCCCGGTCGGCAACCTCGCGTTCGGGATGGACGACGCCAACGAGAAGGCCGCGAACGGCTACCAGATACTCAACGTCGGGTCGACGACGGGCGCGTTGAGTAAGGCGGCGACCGGGTGGCTCGACGAGGCGGACGTGTAGGCCGAGGAGCTACGGACGCGCAACTTCGGCCAGCGTCTCCTCGATCTCCTCGACGTACTCCGCCCGGTCGTATCCGAGCCGCGAAATCCACACTTCCTGGTACGAGGGGTGCAGAATCGGGACCACGGTCACGCCCAGCGAAGGGCACCGTTTCGGGTCGAGTACCCTGTCCAGAAAGCCGTCGATAGATTTGCCTTCCATCGCCAGGACGCTCTCCGTGGCGTGCTTGCCCGTCGTAACGACGGCTCGGGGTTCGATCCGGTCGATCTCCTCCCGAAGGTAGGGTCGGCAGTTCTCCAGTTCCGCCGCGGTTGGGTCGCGGTTCCCCTCGGGGTGGCAGCGGACGGCGGCGGAGAAGAAACAGTCCCCGTGGCCGTAGCCCGCGTCGGCCAGTAGCTCGCGAATCTTTCGACCCGAACGCCGGTTGGTGTAGGACATCCCCGTCCAGTTGCCGCCCCGCCACTGCGGGACGTCTGGCTCACCCTCGCCCGGTGCTTCGCCCACGACCATCACCTCGGCGTCGAGGGGCCCGTTCCCCCAGGAGATGCACTCGCGGCTCTCGACGAGGTTTGGACAGCGCTCGCAGGTCTCCGCGAGGACGAGTCGCTCGTCGGAATCGGGAAACGGCGGCACTGTCGAGAGTGGACGACGGACGGATTTGTAGCTCACGGATCGGCGTCGCTCTCGGGGGCAGAACTGTCGAGAAAGGAAAACTGCGTCGTGCCGACGGCGAGCGAAGGGGGCCGGCGACCCCGGTGGATCAGGCAGCTATCGCCTCGCCCGCTACCCCATCAGGTAGCGGAGCCAGGCGTTGTTCCGGACCAGGTCGAGGTCCTCGAGGTAGGCGTCCAGGCCGAGGATGCGGCCCGCGCCGATGGCGCCGAGGCCGAACAGCAGGGCCGCGTAGACGACGTGGTCGTCGATGACCCAGCCGTTCGCGAGCGGGAGTCCGGCCAGCAGGCCGCCTTCCAGGGCCGCCGCCCAGAACATGAGCATCATGACCGCGCCCCAGAACGCGTTCCAGCGGACGAACGCGCCCAGGATGAGGCCGATGCCCGTGAGGGTGAGCCCCCACATGACGAGGACGTCGACCAGCGGGTTGCCGGCCATCGTCAGCCACAGGTCACCGAGGGGGTTGCCCGCGGGGATGGCGTTGGCGAGGTAGCCCGCCGCCGTCCAGTTCGTCTCCGGGTTGCCGTCCAGGTAGGTGATCAGCTTCGTGATCCCGCCCTGGAACAGGACCCACCCCATCGTGACGCGGAGGATCAGGATGGCGTAGCCGATGCGGTTCTCCGCGTATTCGAACTCGGTCTCGCGACCGAACAGTTCCGTGTCCAGGTTTCGGGTTGTGGTTGCCATTGGTTGGTCCCTCTTACAGGTGAGAGTTGGCGGTGATACCTCTTGAAGCGGAGCGGGCGTTCCCGGAAACGGGGAACCGTTCCCGCGGAGCGAGAATCGCTACCGGCGGCCCAGCGACCGCGCGGCCAGCGCGACGGGGCCGACGACCCACGCGAGCGCGCCGGCGAGCGTGAGCCCCGTCGACAGCCCCGCCTCGCGGACGACGGCACCGAAGCCGCCGGCGAGCACGTCGAACTGGGAGAGCGCCAGCACCCGGAAGCAGTCGGCCGGGTTCGCGAGGACGACGACGGCGACGCCCGCCCCGGAGAGGTCCAGCGCCGCGATGGCCGCCAGCGCGAACAGGTCGTGGAGGAGCACGAACCAGAGCCACGCCGCCAGCGCGACGCCGAGCGCGCGGGTTCGCTCCCGAACGACGGTGGATACGAGCACGCCGACGGCCAGGAACCCGCAGGCGGCCAGCAGCGCCGCGAGGGTGACGACGGCGTAGGGCCCGACGGCTCCCGGGCCGACCAGGACGACGGCGAGGGCGAGGCCGGGCGCGAACCCGACGACCACCGACCCGCCGAGCGCCGCGGCGCGACCGGCGTACGTCCCCGCGACGACGGTCCAGGCCTGCGTGGGGAGCGACCGGACGAGTTCCAGCGACCCGCGCTCGGCGGGGCCGACTATCGCGTCGTAGCCGACGGCCAGCGCGACGAGTGGGACGAGGTAGACCCCGAGTTCGACCAGGCTTGCCAGCACGGCGTCGTACTGTCCGGGGCTGACGCCGGACGCGCCGAAGCCGACGACGCCCAGCGAGAACGCGGCGAAGACGAGCGTCGCGCCGAGACTCCAGCGGCGGCGGGTCGCCAGCTGGTACTCCCGGGCCGCAATCGTCCACGTCCGGTCGAGCGTCGGTCGCCAGCCCGTCGTTGCCGTCCCGGCCGCCGCCGTCGAGTCGGTGACGTACCCGCCGTCGGACCGCCGATCGCTCGGAGGTCGGCCCTCGTCGTCGCTCACGCCCCCTCACCCCCGTCCGCCACTGCCGCGCGAAACGCCCCGTCGAGCCCCGGTTCACGGACGGAGAACCGCTCGACGACGGCCGTCTCGTGCAGGTCCCGCAAAACCCCGAACGCCTCGTTCGGGGCGCAGTCGACGACGACGTCGTCCCCCTCGCGGGTCACCGGGTCGACGCCGGTTCGGTTCCGGAGGCGGTCCGCGACCGCCGCCGGGTCCACGCCGGCGTCCGCGTCGCCCCGGAGCGTCGCGTCGACGGTGACGCCCTCGTCCGACCGGCGGCGGAGCGCGTCGACGTCGCCGTCCGCGACCACCCGGCCGTCGTGGACGACGACGGCGCGGTCGCACAGCCCCGCGACCTCCGGGAGGACGTGCGAGGAGAAGACGACGGTGACGTCGTCGGCCGCCGACACCGCACCGAGCACGTCGTGGAACGCGTCGACGCCGTGCGGGTCGAGTCCGGCGGTGGGTTCGTCCAGCAGGAGCAGGTCCGGGTCGGCCACGAGGACCGTCCCCAGGCCGAGTCGCCGGGTCATCCCGTTGGAGTAGCCGCCGACGCGGCGGTCCGCCGCGCCGGTGAGGCCGACCGTCTCCAGGACGCGGGCGACGCGGTGGTCGCGCTCGCCCGCGGGGACGCCCCGCATCCGGGCGTGGAACCGCAACACCTCGCGGCCGGTCAGTTCGTCCGGGAAGCCGGCGTGCTCGGGCAGGTAGCCCACGCGCTCCCGGGTGGCGACGCCGTCGGTCGGGTCCCGGTCGAGCACCGACACCGCGCCCGAATCGGGGTCGCGCAGGCCGACCAGCAGTTCGAACAGCGTCGTCTTGCCGGCCCCGTTCGTCCCGAGCAGCCCGACGGTCTCGCCCCGGTCGATCCGGAGGGAGAGGCCGTCGAGCGCCGTCACGTCGCCGTAGCGCTTGCGCGCGTCGTCCACGTCAATCGCGTACATAGTAGTGCCTCCAGTCGTCGCGTCGCGGTTCGGTCAGCGGTCGCTCGTCGACGACGCCGGGCGTCTCGAGCATCGGCACCGTCCGCTCGGCGCGCCTGATGGCGTCGAACGCCGGGCTGGACGTGAACAGCCGGGCCGGCGGGTGCTCCGCGACCAGTCGTTCGGCCGCGCCGGCCGGCCTGTAGCGGCCGTCGCCAACGCCGTCGCCGTCCACGTCGGTCACGCTGGCCCCGCCCCAGTAGTTGCCGACGCTCTCGTTCCAGGTCACCTGTTCCCTGACGACCGCCCACACAGGCTGGTCGTTGCGGACGAACGTGTTGTTCGAGACGCGCTCCTCCGTGCTGCCGGCGGTGAGGTGGACGCCGACGCCGTTCTCCAGTACCAGGTTGCCCCGTAGCTCGTTGTGCAGCGAGTTGTAGAGGAACAGTCCATTACCGTTGCCGACGAGGTCGTTGCCCCGGACCGTCGAGTCGTCGATGCTCTTCATGAGGATTCCGTGGCCGCTGGAGCCGGTGTTGTTCACCGCGGTGTTGTTCACCACGGTCAGGCGCTTCGACACCATCAGCGCGTAGCCGGCGTCGTTGTTCGCGGCGGTGTTGTTCGCCAGGCGGTTGTCGTTCGAGTACATGTAGTGGACGCCGTAGCGCACGTCCCAGACGGCGTTGTGCCGGGCCTCGACCTCGCTCGCCCACGAGTAGTAGAGTCCGTCGCGGACGTCGGTGATCCGGTTGTCGGCGATCAGCGAGTCCGCCGTCTTCCATATCTGGATCCCGTTGCCGCGGTCGGTGAGCGGCCTGACCGACTCGCGCCCGCGAATGGTGTTGTGCACCACGCGCGCGTCGTCGACGCCGTCGAGCCAGACGCCGAACGTCGCCCCGGTGATCCGGCCGTCCCGGACG
>CAZMGU010000020.1:0-27527 GCA_964565905.1 uncultured Halobacteriales archaeon | reverse complement strand
GGCGTGGCGGCCGTCTGGTTTTTGAGAGGGGCGGGCCCCGCCGGCGGGGCGGCCCCGCGTTGCGTGCGAGCGGGTGCCACCGAGCGGCGGCGACCGGCGAGCAGGCCGGCGCGCTCACTCCGTTCGCGCCACCGCGACAGACCACAGCGCTTACCGCCGTGGCACCGACAGGTATCGTATGCTCGACAAACTCGGCATCGCCGGCATCGTCGGCGTCCTCGTGATGCTCGGCGGCATCGTCCTGGTCGCCTGGCAGTACCCGCTGGTCGCCGCCGGCATGGCCTTCGTGGTGGCCGGCATCGGACTCATCGTCTACGGCATGGTCAAGAACCTCCTCTCGGCGTTCGGCCTCGGCGGCGGTGGCATGGGCGGGATGGGCGGCGGCATGCAGTAACGCGGCGGAATCGATCGGATCGACTCGCTCGCTCCGATCACTTCTCACGGAACTCCGCTACTCGGCCCGCTCGGACGCCGAAGACCCGATTCGCGCGTCTCCCGGACCTCAGTACCCGTCGAC
Organism: uncultured Halobacteriales archaeon; assembly: GCA_964565905.1. Taxonomy (GTDB): domain Archaea; phylum Halobacteriota; class Halobacteria; order Halobacteriales; family Haloarculaceae; genus Halomicrobium. The sequence continues at coordinate 27,010 of CAZMGU010000020.1, read as the reverse complement.
GGGCCTGGCGAAGCCGAAGTTCGGCTTGACGTCGTCGACCACTACCTCGACCGTCTCCCCCTCCTCCGCGCCGCCGACGAACAGCGTGTACCCCTCGACCCTGGCGATACCGTCGCCCTCGTCGCCGACGTCATCGATGGTAACCTCCAGTTCGTCGCCCTCGCGGACCGGGGCCGTGAGGAACCTCTTGCCGACGAGGTAGAGTTCCGAGGAGGAGTCCCGCGAGGCGTCGGGGCGCACCTCGCGGACGTACTCGAACTCCTTCTCGACGCGCTCCTTCAGGTCCTCCAGGTCGCGGCCGTCGAACACCTTGGCGGCGAAGTCGCCCCCGGTGCCGAGCACGTGGAGAGCGACGTCGAACGCCTGGCTCGCCAGGTGGACCGATCGCGCGTGGTCCAGGTCGTAGTCGCCGCTCATGTTCGGTGCCATGTCCGAGAGGACGGTGTCGGCCTCGCCCACGAGTTCGACGACTTCGTCGACCGTCTCCGCGTCGGTCATGTCGCCGCGGACGTACTCCACGGTCGCGCCGCGGTCGTCCTCTATCTCGTCGATGCGCTGGCGGTCGACGCCGACGACCGTGCCGTCCTCGCCGACGCGCTCGATGGCCACCTGGAGCCACCCGCCGGGGGCGGCCCCCAGGTCGACGACCGTTCGGCCCTCGCCGAGCAGGCCCGCCGTCTCGTCGAGTTGCTTGAGTTTGTAGGCCGAGCGGGCGCGATACCCCTCCTGCTTGGCCCTGTTGTAGTAGTCGTCCTTGCCGCTCATTTGCCGTGGATAGCGGGTCGAGGGGGTTAGGGGTGTCGTCTCCGGCGCGGAACGCTCTCCAGCACGACTTGGGCTGGTCGGGGGTTTCAACCCGCTCGCCCCACAACCGTCCGGTATGTCGGACACCACGGACGACGGCGTTCGCGTGTGGCTGGTCGAACGCACCTACTCGGACGACGAGCAGAACATGATCATCCTCACCTACGCGACGCCCGAGGGCGACCGGTACTTCCGGAAGGAGCGCGCCCTGACCTCCTTCGGGGACGTCCGCGACACCACGGCGGCGGTCGACGTCGACCCGGACAACCTGGGCGACGTCGACGAACCCGACCTCCGGGAGCAGTACGCGGCCGAGGCCCGGCGGATGGCCGACGTCCACGACCCCGAGGACGTGATCTAGGCCGATTCGATGTTGGTGTTCACCCGCCTCTGAGCTAGCGGACTACAATGTCATAGTACCCGAAAAATAATTCAGTAGTGCCATTGTGAGACTGGCGTAATGAAAAGAGAGAATAAAATTTCAGAGTGTGAAAATCTATTAACGGAGGAATCTCCAGAGCATCTCCACATTCGCCGTGAAGCAATTGTCTCTGGTTTCACGGATGACCTATTCTCTGAGTTAGAGCAATTTGAAATAGTCACAGTTGACATATCTGAATGGGACCATGGTGAGCTGATGGAAACCTTGAGATATGAGTTACAAAAAGAGCTGTCGATAATAAAACATATATACAGTCGTTTGACGAGTATTGGATCTTCCTTCTTTGGGTTTGGTGTGAGTGCTGGAGTGGAGAGCAGACCTGATTATTCTCGCACAACCGATTATCTGAATGATGTCTCTAAAAAGAAGGGAAATCATCTTCTGGTATATGTCAACTTCCACGGGGATAGGCCGGTAGACGGGTTCAACTGGATCCCAAAACTGGACACCCCTGATAACACTACTATCGTCACGGACGGTTTCCAGAAGTGCGACTTAGACAACAGTATTGAGTTCCAGATTGGAAGACTAAGTAAGGAAGAGACGGTAGATTATTTAACCAATATTCATGGGGAAATTGACAATGGCGCTGCTGTAGAAATTCATAATACTCATGACGGAAACCCTGTTGCCATAGAAATTGCCTCTCAACAGAATTCTCTCAAACAACAACTTTCAGGAGAGGCTCTTCGAGAACTTTGGTCAACAGTTTATGATGACAAGATCTCTGGTGAAGAATTAGATCTTCTAACAGACAGTTCTCATCTTATTGACCTAGATCAAAGAGATGTGGCATCAGTCACGGATAAGACCCGGGGGGAAGCAAAGGAGCTGTTAAAGCAATTAGAAAGCAAGGGTGTGGTTTCTCAAAAACAATCAGGTCTCTTTACTACTGACAAATATGTAAAAAGATATACGGCTGCCCAGTTATCTGGCACAGAACTTTCGAAACAACACCGAATGTCATTCCACGACTACGTGGAAAAATGGGTGGACACCTATGAGTCACGGGTGGAGGAGATGCGAAGTAGAGGAGAAGGGCTAGAAGGAGAAGAAACCATTTCACCGCCTGATCTAGAATCAGAACTAACTGATCCAGACCTATTCTTGGCAATTCACCACCTTTCTGAAATTCACAATAATTTGGACCAAGAGGACTTCATAAGTGAACTTGAAGACGTAAATGCTGATCCTTCCGGATTATTTACGTTTGGGATGATCACGCAACGATTTTTCTTTGAGGACCCAAATGAGATATTACAGGAACTATCGGAATCAATTCTCGGAATTGAGGGAGATATTGATAGTGAATTATTCACCAGTACACTTAGTATCTTATTCGATTTTGACCTAGGAGAATTTGTTGCAGAGTTGGCGAGTGGTTGGTCAGGTGAAATAAACACTGACCGACTTGACACAAAAAATGCTTCAGAGCCTGACAGGATGGTCCAGAAACTCCAAAAAGGCATTAGCTCTGAACTGTTTGACAAGCTGCCTAGTGATGTAACGATGGCTCTCGCTCGGCTTGTTGCCCTCGCAGTGACGGACAGTAGGACGGCACGAGAGTATTTTAACCGGTTTGGGAAGACAGCAGAGAAATACGGCTTAGAGGAGGAGGCATTCTGTCAATGGATGGCTGAAGTTGAAGATCTGGTAAATGAACTTGACCCAGAAACGGGCGAGGATAATTCAGAAAGCGATCCCTATGAAGAAAGCTTCGAATCGCTTGATAGTGCAATTAGGGACCGGATTGACCTCAAAAAATATTTGGAAGAAAACCATTCTCAGGCACAGAATGAATTTCAGCAACGCGTAGAAAAGATCCGAAGTAAGCCTGACCGAATCTCAGAACAGTACATCAATTGTGGGGATCAACTCGCTAAAACCGAGAATACACTATTTCCCTATCTTTGGTATGTGTTCGGAAATGAAGTTTTCTCTAAAATAATCCTTGGAGAGCAGAACTGGGAAATCTATGGAGAATATAAGAAATGGTCTGGGGCTCGTGAGGAGCAAGAGAAGAACTTTGACGATGATGAGCTGGTTTTAACGATAGATGAAATAGAGGGTCTATTTGGATAACTTTCTTAAACATCGTTTACCCGGTGAACTCCGATAGCTCCCGCCGCTGTCGCTCCTCGCTCGGCACGTTCGTAACGAGTATCTCGGCCACCTCGCCGCGGCCGTCGCCGTCGGAGTTGATCGCCCGCGTCGCCTGCACGACTTCCACGTCGAAGGCGTCGTGGTCCTCGTACAGTTCCGCCACGGGCGGCGAGTTGGAGAGGACGACGCTGACGCCCGCCTCGTCCAGGTCCACGGCCACGTCGCGGAGGCGGCGCTGGTCGTCCCGGTCGAACCCGTCGGCGTGGTAGTCGTTAAAGTCTGCCGTCGTCGAGACTGGCTGGTACGGAGGGTCGAAGTACACCAGGTCGCCAGCCTCGGCCGCCTCGTGGACGTACTCGAAGTCCTCGTTGTGGATTGCGGTGTCCCGGAGCGCGTCGCTGGCGGCGCGGATGCGCTCGGCCTGCACCCAGTCGGGGCTGGCGTAGTTGCCGACGGGGACGTTGAACTCCCCGTCCGAGTTCTCGCGATAGAGGCCGTTGAACCCGGTCCGGTTGAGGTAGCAGAGGAGGCTGGCCTCGCGGACCCGCTCGACCTCGGAGCGCTCGTCGGCGGCGTGGAGGCGGTTGAACTCGTCGCGGGCGTCGTAGTAGTAGTCGTCCGAGTGGTCGTGGGTCCGGTTCTCCACGACGAGGCGGTCGGGGTGGTCCCGGACGACGCGGTAGAAGTTCACCAGCCGCCTGTTGCGGTCGTTTATCGACCCGGCGTCGGGTTCGAGCGCGAAGAAGACGGCACCGCCGCCGACGAACGGTTCGTGGTACTCGTCGTACGACCCGGGGAACCGGGCGGTTATCTCGGAGAGCAACTGCCGCTTCCCGCCCGCCCACTTCAGCACCGGCTGGACCATCACCTCGGAGTGGGCCGCTCTCCCACATAAATCCACGTCCGCGACGCGAGCGCCGTCTCCGTCCCGGCCGACGGCGGTGCGGTGGCCGTTCTCCACCCGAACCCGTTCGCCCCGTTCTCGGAAACTGAGAGCGCTTCTCGCCCGCCGAGAGCCCGCTATCGGCTCTATTCGGTTACTCGGTCAAGCCTCACCTGTAGAGGTACAACGCAATGTCATCCGTCCCGCTCACGACTCGCCGGCGCGTGCTGAAGGCGCTCGGCGTCGGGGGAACGGCCGCCGTCGCCGGATGCGTCTCCACGCCCGGGTCCGTCGAGGAACCGACCGCCGAACAGACGCCACAGGAGCCATCCATGAACCCCGCAAAACCGACGGACGTCGACCGCGTCGCAGCCGACCCGACCGACGTTCCGTCGCCCATCGACCGGAGCGAACCGAAGACCCACGATATCGAGATGACGACGAAGGAGGTCGTCGCCGAGATAGAGCCCGGGGTCACGTACACGTACATGACCTTCGACGAGCGGATTCCGGGACCGATGATCCGCGTCCGGGAGGGCGACACGGTGAACCTCACCATCGAGAGCGACGAGTCGAATTCGATGCCCCACAACGTCGACCTGCACGCGGTGCGGGGGCCGGGCGGCGGCGCGGAGGCGTCGATGGTCAACCCCGGTGAGAGCGCGACGTTCCGGTTCAAGGCGACCTACGCCGGATCGTTCGTCTACCACTGCGCCGTCCCGAGCATGGACTACCACATCTCGTCCGGGATGTTCGGGATGATCCTCGTCGAACCCGCGGACGGTCTGCCCGCGGTGGACCACGAGCTGTACTTCGGCCAGCACGAACTGTACACGACGGGCGAGGCGGGCGAGGAGGGCCACCACGACTTCGACTTCGAGGCCCAGAAGGCGGAGGACCCGACGTACGTCCTCATCAACGGCGAGAAGTACGCCATCTCGCCGGACGTCCACGGCGCGCCGACGGTCGGCACCGACGAGACGGTCCGGGTGTACTTCGCCGTCGGCGGGCCGAACCTCACCTCCAGCTTCCACCCCATCGGCTCGGTGTGGGACGAGGTGTACCCGCAGGGGTCGACCGAGTCACAGCCCCAGGTCAACGTCCAGACGACGCCCGTGATGCCCGGGTCGACCGTCGTCGCGACGATGCACAACCCCGTGCCGGGACCGATCAAGCTGGTCGACCACGCACTGAGCCGCGTCGCGCGCAAGGGTGCCATGGCCGTCGTCGACGTCGAAGGCGAGGCCGACCCGGAGATATTCGACCCCGAACCGGCCTGACGTCACACCCCGACCGCCGTTCCGCTGCCCGATTCTCCCTACTCTTCTCCGTCGCGCTGACTCAGCAACCAGCCACCGCCGAGGAGTCCGGCGGCGCCGGCCAGCCAGCCGAACCCGGGGCCGACCTGGCCGAGCGGTCCGCCTCCCTGTTCGGTGAACTCCGTCTCCGTCAGTCCCCCGCCGGCGTCGACGCCGGCGTCGATGTCGCGGGCCCCTATCTGTTCGAGTTCGAGGCCGACGTAGCCGCTCTCGCAGGGGACCATGTCGTTGATTATGAACAGGTCGCCGGACCCGACCTCGACCCGCCTCGGCAGGTAGAGTTCGATGCTGCGCTCGACGGGGTCCGCGCGCCGGTCGATCAACTGGACGTCGTAGGCGATGGTGTCCTCGTCGCCCCAGTCGACGATGTCGCACGCGTCGGCGATGCTCGTCTGGATCGGGTCCGCCTGCGGACCCACGTGGATCCACATTCCGGTCAGGTCACCCTCGACGCCCTCCTGCTCGGGCGTCACCGCCGTGGTCGTGACCCTCGTCTCCGTCGTCGCCCCGCCGTCGCCCGTCTCGTTCTGGGCGGCCGCGACGCCGCCGGTCGCCGCGGCACCGACCAGCGCCCCGCCGGTTCGAAGGACTGTTCGCCGCGAGTACGCGGTCCCGCCGTCTCCGGACCGATTGGTGTCTTCGACTCTGGTCATCTCGACTTCATCTTGGAGTCTGACGCGGAAAGTCATTCCGCAGACGGCGGTCGATCGACCCCGGACATGTCCGCTCTGCTCCCGCTCGTGGTTCTTCGCTCGCAGTCGTCGTGCGTCCGGGTCCAATGAAGTGACTTTTTAACGGATGGGGGCGTAGCCCGGCGCAAGATGTTTAACGCTATCGTGAGCGCGGACACGCTCCAGGCTGCTCTCGACTCGGTGAGCGTGCTCGTGGACGAGTGCAAGATCCACCTGAACGAAGAGGGACTCGAGATCCGGGCGGTGGACCCGGCCAACGTCGGCATGGTCGACATGACCCTCGAGGCCAGCGCCTTCGAGTCCTACGAGACGGACGGCGGTATCATCGGCGTCAACCTCGCGCGCCTGGAGGACATCGCCGGCATGGGCGACGCCGGCCAGCTCGTCCACCTCGAACTCGACGAGGAGACCCGCAAGCTCCACATCTCCATCGACGGCCTGGAGTACACCCTCGCGCTCATCGACCCCGACTCCATCCGCCAGGAGCCGGACCTCCCGGACCTGGACCTGCCGGCCCACGTCGTCGTCGAGGGCCGCGACATCGCCCGCTCGGTGAAGGCCGCCGACATGGTGTCGGACCACATCGCGCTCGGCGTCGACGCCGCGGACGAACTGTTCTACGTCGACGCGGAGGGCGACACCGACGACGTCCACCTCGAACTCGACGAGGGCGACCTCATCGACCTGACCGCCGGCGACGCCCACTCCCTGTTCTCGCTGGACTACCTGAAGAACATGAACAAGGCCATCCCGAAGGACGCCGAGGTCCGGATGGAACTCGGCGAGGAGTTCCCCGTCAAGATGCACTTCGACTTCGCCGAGGGCCAGGGCAACGTCACCTACATGCTCGCCCCGCGCATCCAGAGCGAGTAACGACGCTCCGGCTCTCAGTTTTCTCTTCGTTATAGCAGCTAACCACGTGGTTCGACTCCCTTGACCAACCACCTGGGCGGGACTGAAAGGGGCGGCCGGTTCGACGAAGGCTGGCGACGAAAGGACCGCAGCGAACGGAGTGAGCGAGGACCGCACCGAGCCACCCGAGTCGAACCGGTCGGGGCTTTCCTCTGTTGTCGATAGTTCACCCGTCAGTACCAGTGGTTACGACTACGTCTAGTCTTGCGAGCGTCTGACGCACCATTTTGTAGACCGACCACGACGACTCGTTCATGGAGAGTCTCGGCGACGCCTACGGCGAATCCCGGTTCCAGGGTCGCGACCCGAGACGCGTCTACGCCGGGGCCGCGCTGGTGGCCGTCGGCGTCGTCGCCATCGTTGCCGCCATCGTCGTCGGGACGGGGTCGGTCAACGGCCTCGTCGGCGCGGAGAGCGTCGTCGCCGCCCAGGGCATCGCGGGCGTCGTCGCCGGCCTCGCCATCCCCGCGCTGATGGTCGGCGTCGTCGTCGTGCTGCCGGCCAGCCGCCGGGAACGACTGGGCGTCCTCGCCGGGACCGTCCTCTGTCTCGCCGGGGTCTGGCTGTTCACCGCGGCCTACCCACACCGGTGGACCGACGGCGCGAACGCGCTCGCGTTCCCGACGATGGTTACCTACTTCGTCGGTGGCTGCGTCGCCTTCTGGTTCGTCTTCACCGCCGTCGCCGACTTCCGCGTGCGGAACAACCCCACGAGCGCGGTCCGCCTGGAACTCAAGCGCCAGGGGGAGACGAAGACGGTCCAGGTCTCCCGGGACGAGTACCGGCAGTACCGGAACGCGCTCCGGGGCGACGGCGGCGAGACGGAGCAGGTTATCAGGGAACTGGAGTCGCGGTTCGAGGAGTAGGGTGGTTCCGTGCGAAGCGAGGAACCACCTCAAGGCCGAACGGGGAGCGAAGCGACCCGTGAGGTAGGGTGGTCGCGAACGAAGCGAGCGACCACCTCGATTGTGAACGGCGAACGCGGTGAGCCGCGAACAGCGGCTGGTTCCGACCGGAGTGAGACTGTCGTCGACACACCCATCCCTCGTCGGTGACACGTTCGACCATGATCGGGCAGGGCCTCATGGTCGACGCGGCCGACGACTACGAGGACGCTCTCGCGCTGGCCGCCGACGAGGGGTTCGACTTCGTGGAACTGAACGCGGAGAACGGCTTTCACCGGCGGCGGACGGATCCGGAACGACTCGGTGCGCTCGCGGCGGACCGCGGCGTCGACCTGGTCGTCCACCTCCCCTACAGACTGGATCCGGGGTCGCCCCACGAACACGTCCGCGAGGGGGCGTGCCGGGAACTGGAGGCCGCGCTGGACGCGGCGGCCGCGATGGACGCGGAGAAGGCGGTGTTCCACGCCGTCTCGCACGCCCACGCCGACCGCTGGCTGGTCGACGAGATACGGAGTCGGCTGTACGACTCGATCCGCCGGGTCGACGCCCACGCCGCCGACGTGGGGGTCGAGGCCTGCGTCGAGAACCTGAAGTCGCCGTTCTTCGACGCCGGCGACTTTCCCGACCTGTTCGAGCGGACCGACGCCACCGGTTGTCTGGACACCGGCCACGCCGCCGTCACCGGGCAGGAGGGCGACGCGCAGGCGGACCTGATCCGCGAACGCGGCGACCGGGTCGGCCACGTCCACCTGAACGACACCCGGAGTCGCGAGGACGACGAACACCTCCCCGTCGGGATGGGCGACGTAGAGTTCGGTTCCATCACTAACGCCATTGTCGAAACCGACTGGTCGGGCACCTGCACGCACGAACTGTGGCCCTACCGGCCCGACTACGCCCTCGCGAGCAAGCGACGGTTCGATCGGTTGCTGGCGGACGTGGCCGCCGGCTCGTGACCCGTTCGACCAAACGGGAGGACTGAAAGGGGCGGCCGGTTCAGCGAAGCCCGGCGAAGCAAGCACGCGACCGCAGGGAGCGCGCACAGCGAGCCGCGCGAGCCGAACCGGCCGGGGCTTTCGAGTTGTTCGCTCCGTTCGTGCTACTGTCAGCGTCCCGACTCACTTCTCCTAGCGGACCACCGAATTTATTCGCCCTCGCTCGAAAGCAGGGAGCGATGCAACCGCTCCACGCGCGCTACCCGTTCCTCCAGTCGGCCCGGGAGGCCGTCGACGCGGCCGACGTCGACCTCGTCGAGGTCGTCCGCTCGGAGGACGACGTCGTCGAGCGCGCGCTGGAGCGCGTCGAGTGGGCCATCACGGACGAGAGCGTCGGGGAACCGCACCGGCGGACGCGCGTCGAGTTGCTCTCATACCCGGTCGCGCGCGTGCTCGTCTCGCTGGTCGACGCCCACGTCTGTACGCGGAAGTACGCCCAGGCGGAGGCCGAGTCGGCGCGCGAGCGATTCCGCGAGGAGTTCGCGTCGGACGACGAACTCAAGAGCACGCGGACCGAGCGCCTGCGACTCGCGGACCTGCTGGCCGAGTTCGACCTCACCGCGGACGTCCACGAGTCGCCCGAGGGCTACCGCGTCGACGTCGGCGCGTACCTCGACCTGGCGGCCGACCAGTGGGGCGACGAGTGGCGACTGGTGAACCGGCCGCTGTCCGACGGGCAGGTGCCGGTCGACGAGGCGGAACTCCACGTCCTGCTCAAGCAGGCGGTGCGTCACCGCATCGAGGACGGCCTGCCGTTCCCGGTGCCGGACGCCATCGCCGACGAACTCGACGCGGAGGTCGAGCGGGTACAGGAGGTGCTCGCCGATCTGGACCTCACCCGCGACATCGACACCGTCGTCCCGGAACTGTTCCCGCCCTGCATGCAGGCGCTGCTCGACAAGGTCCAGAAGGGCGAGCACCTGGAACACCACTCGCGGTTCGCCATCGCCACGTTCCTCACCGGCATCGGGATGACGACCGACCAGATAGTGGAACTGTTCCAGGTCAACCCCGGGTTCGGCGAGGACGCGACCCGCTACCAGGTCGACCACATCCGCGGGGACACCAGTCCGACGGAGTACTCGACGCCCTCCTGTGCGACGATGAAGTCCTACGGCGACTGCATCAACCCCGACGACCTCTGTGACACCATCTCGCACCCGATGGCCTACTACGAGGAGAAGATAGACGACGCCGACGAGGACGAACTCGAGGACTGGCGCGAGACGGAGGAGTCCGAGTCCTGACCGGCGACCGGGGGTCGACCTACTGGAAATCCTGGCGCTCGAGCCAGATGCCCGCACCGAGCATGACGACGACGAAGAGGCCGATAGTCGCGACGAGCATCAGCCCACCCTCCGCGGTGAGCGTCCCGTCGGGTCCGTAGGTCGTACTGACGAAGAGAGAACCGGCGATGAACAGCCCCACGGCACCGCCGGCGAGGAGCAGTTGATACACCGTCTCCCGATCGACGTCCATGCCCCCCGCTTTTTCCGGCCCGGGCAAAAGCGCTTCGAAGGGTCCCGGACGCGTCGCGGCCACGAGTAGCGCCCGGACCCGATCCGTCCAGTTCGCCCGAGTCACCGACCGAACCGCCTCTCACCCTTCGAAGTCCGGCGATTTTCACCCCCGATCCACCGAGAGGTTCATGCCCGTCGAGCACCTACGTTTCGACTGGACACCGACGCAAAGACAGCCGTGTCCGACCCGCTATGACGCTCATCGAACCCGACACCCCGACCCGGAAGCGTTCACTCGCACCGGACCTCCGAACGCTGGACGAACGGGCCGCGCGCGCCTGGACCGAGCGGATGGCCGTCCGTCCGCTGGACGACGGTCGCTACGCCGTCGACGCCGAGAGCGGCGCGACGTACGTCGTCGACCTGCTCGACCGGTCGTGTACCTGCCCGGACAACCGCATCCGCGGCGAGCACTGCAAGCACCTGCGCCGCGTGGCCATCGAGATAACCGCCCATCGCGTCGCGCCCCCGGGGAAGACCCTGGCGCTCTGCGACGCCTGCGGGACGGAGACGTTCGTCGACGCCGACGCGTCGCCGCCCCACCTCTGTGGCGCGTGTCGCCTCGAACCCGGCGACGTCGTGGTGGACCGCGAGTCCCTGCGACGGACCGACGGGGAGCGAACGGACGGCCAGCCCCCGACCGGCGGGACGGGCGACCGTCTGGTCGTCCGGGCGGTCACCGACCGCCGGGCCGACGAGGTGACCGTCGGGGACGGCGACCGGACCGTGGCCGACTACCCGACCAACGAGGGGTACCCGTCGGACGACCTCGTCGTCGAGGCCACCTACCTGAGCGACGCGGGTCGTGACCGCACCCGTGACCGGCGCTACTCGTTCCCGCTCTCACGGCTGGAACCGGCGGACGACGCCGCCCTGATCGAGTAGCCTGCCGGCCGAACCGCCCGCCGGGGACGACGGGTCCGGCGCGAACATTGCGCGATTCGTCCGCTTCACGTACGCGCCGGGCGACCGTGGGGTATGGACGTCCACTACCTCCAGCACGTCCCCTTCGAGGGGCCGGCGGGCATCGCGGACTGGGCCGCCGCGCGCGGCCACGACCTCGTCGGCACGCACCTGTTCGACGGCGAGACGCTCCCGCGCGCCGCGGACCCCGACGCCCTCGTCGTGATGGGCGGGCCGATGGGCGCGTACGACGCCGACGACTACCCCTTTCTCCGCGACGAACGCGACCTGATCCGCGCGGTCCACGACCGCGGGACGCCGATACTGGGCGTCTGTCTCGGCGCGCAGTTGCTCGCCGCCGCCCTCGGCGCGGACGTCTCCCCGCACGACGAGCGCGAAATCGGCTGGTTCCCGGTCGACGCGACGGACGCGGCGGCCGACTCCCCGCTCGCACCGCTCGGCGACCGGTACGAACCGCTGCACTGGCACGGCGACACGTTCGACTTCCCGGAGGGGGCGACGCTACTCGCGACGAGCGAGGCGTGCCGGAACCAGGCCTTTCAGGTGGGCGACGCGCTCGGCCTGCAGTTCCACCTGGAGGCGACGCCGGACAGCGTCCACACCCTGGTCGACGCCACAGACGAGTTGCCGGACGGGCAGTGGGTCCAGTCGCGCGAGGAACTGCTCGCCGGCGGCGACTACGACGCGCTCCGCGAGGGCCTGTTCGCCGTCCTCGACCGGCAGTTCAGTTGACGGACGACGCTCCCGGTCGCCGCGCCGGTTCCCCGGCCGGCCACCCGCTCACCCGCTCTTTCCGCGGACCCGCCCGCTCACTGGAGCATCGCCGCGGCGTCCTCGACGGAGAGGTCGCCCCGTTCGAGCGCGGCCAGCACGTCAAGCGTCGCCTGGTCTGGTTCGTCGTCGGCCGCGCGGCGCTCCTCTATCTCGTCGAGGGTAACCTTGCGCGTGTCGCCGACGAACTCGGGGAAGTCCGTCCCCTCGGCGACGGCCGTCTCCTTCTTGACGCGGTAGTTGCCCCCGTCGGTCACGTAGAGGTCGCCCGGGTGGAAGAAGTACCACTCCTCGCGGTCGAACCGGACGCCGACGCGGGGTTTGGCACCGAAGTTCCGCGAGAAGAAGAGGAGCGCGTCTATCTCCGCGCCGTCGAGGTAGATGGGGTCGCCGGCGCTCGACTTCGCCTCGATGGCGTAGAACGACTCGCCGTCGCCGGCGAGCACGTCGGGGAGTTCGCGTTCGGTGGCGGAACCGCTGGCGGGCGCACGCATCACGGCGAACCCGGCCTCGTCGAGTTCGTTGACGAGTTCGCGCTCGCGCCGGTCCCCTTTCGCGTTCGAGTCCGACATCTGTCAGTGCCTTGCGCTCGGGGGGTTTAGCCCTGTTGGGACGCCCCCACGACCGCCCGCGATTTGGCCGACGCCGCGGCTACTGCACCGACCGGGACGGGTGTTCGAAGAGAAGCGTTTACAGGTGTCGGACAACTATCCATTCCACCATGACTTCGTCCTCCGCCGTAGATTCCACGCTTCGTACCCGTCTCCGCCAGCAGGAAGCCGTCGCGGAACTCGGGAGGCGGGCGCTCGCGGCGGACGGCCTGGACGAACCGTTCCGGGCGGCGGTCGCCCTTGTCGCCGACGCGCTGGACGTCGAGCACGTCGAACTGCTCGAACTGTCCGCCGGGGGCGACGGACTGGTCCGCAGGTGCGCCACCGGGTGGGACGGGGCGTCCGGCGGCGCGGTGGTCCCCGCCGCCGACTCGGTTCCGGCGCGCGCGCTGCGAAACGGGGCCCCGGTCGTCGTCGACGACCGCCGGACGGACGACCGGTTCCCCGGGAGCGACCGCCTCGACGACCACGGCGTCGTCGGCGGGATAACGGTCGCCGTCGGCCCGGCCGACGATGCGTGGGGCGTGCTCGGGGCGTATGCGACCGAGGAGCGGGCGTTCGCGGACCACGAGGCCGAGTTCGTCGGGGACGTCGCGGGCGTCCTCGCGGAGGCCGTCGACGACGACCGGACGAGACGCGAACTCCGCGAGGAGGCGTCGCTGAAGGACCGACTCGTCGAGGCGAGTCCCGTCGGCGTCGTCGTCACCGGCGCAGACGGCGTGATAGACCACGTCAACGGGCGCGCTCACGAACTGCTGAACCCCGAGGGACGCGATCTCGTGGGAACCGACCTCTGGGAGGCGTTTCCCGAGGGGTCGGACCGGACGTTCCGGGAGGCGTACGACCGGGCGATGCGCGACCGGGAGACTGTCACGTTCGAGGAGTACTTCCCCGACCCCCTGGACGCCTGGTTCGAGGTGCGGGCCTCCCCCTCGGAGACGGGACTGTCCGTCTACGTCCGCGACGTCACGGAGCGCAAGGAACGCGAGCGCGAACTCCAACGGTACCGGACCATCGTGGAGGCCGTCGACGACGGCGTCTACGTCGTGGACGGGGACGGCGACCTCCGGATGGTCAACGAGGCGTACGCGGAACTGACCGGCTACGACCGCGAGGAACTGGTCGGTTCGTCCGCGACCAGGGTCGTCGACGAGGACGTCGTCGAGGAAGTCCGGGAGCTAGACGCGGCGTTGCGCGCCGGCGACGTCGACCGCGCGTCCATGGAGGCGGAGCTACGGACGGCGGACGGCGACCGGCGTCCGGTCGAAGCGACGTTCGCGCCCCTGGACGACGAGGCGGGGCGCGAGTGGAAGCGGGTCGGCGTCGTCAGGGACGTCACGGAGCGCAAGGAACGCGAGCGCGAACTCCGGCGGACGGAACGCCGGTTCGAGGCCATCTTCGAGGACCCGAACATCCTCGTGGGACTGCTCGACACGGACGGGACGGTGCTGGACATCAACCGGACGGCGATGGAGTACGTCGAGGCCGACCTCGAGGCGGTCACCGGCGAACCGTTCTGGGAGACGCCGTGGTGGGGCGAGGGCGACGACGTGCGGGCGGACGCGAAGGAGTGGACCGAACGCGCGGCGGCCGGCGAGTACGTCGAGTTCGAGGCCGACCTGGTCCGCCCGGGCGGCGAGCGATACACGATCAACGGCGTGTTCAGACCCGTCACGGACGACGACGGCGACGTGGTCTCCGTCATCGTCTCCGACCGCGACGTCACCGAGCGCCGCGAGTACGAACGACAGCTGGCGGAGTCGGAACGGCGCTACCGGACCCTCGCGGAGTACTTCCCGAACGGGCTGGTGACCCTGTTCGACCACGACCTCTGCTACACGCTCGCGGCGGGACAGGGGTTCGACCGCATCCCCGTCGAGCCCGCGGACCTGGAGGGCGAGTCGTTCCGCGACGTCTGGGACGAGGAGACGGCCGACGAACTCGAACCGGCGTTCCAGGCGGCGCTCGCCGGCGAGGAGCACGCGGTCGAACTCTCCTACGCCGGCCGCGAGTGGATAGTCCACGCCGTCCCCATCACCGACGAGCGCGGCGACGTGTTCGCCGGGATGACGATGGCCCAGGACATCACCGAGCGAAAGGAGTACCAGCGCCGCCTCGCCGAGAGCGAGCAGCGCTACCGGACGCTCGTCGAGAACTTCCCGAACGGCGCGGTCGCCCTGTTCGACGAGGACCTCCGGTACACGGTCGTCGGCGGCGAGATGCTGTCGGCGACCGACGTCAGCGCCGACGACGTCGTCGGCCAGACTGTCCGGGAGCGCTATCCTGACGGGGTAGCCGAGCAGTTCGAGTCGCACTTCCGCGCCGCGCTCGCCGGCGAGTCGGGCGAGTTCGAGGTCGAGATGCACGACCGCCACTGGACGGCGTACACCCTGCCGGTCAGGGACGACCGGGGCGACATCTTCGCCGGGATGGTGATGGTTCAGGACGTCACCGAGCGACGGGAACGCGAGCGGGACCTGCGGGAGACGAAACTGCAACTGGAGGCGGCGACCGAGGCCGGTGCCGTCGGCACCTGGGAGTGGCGGATTCCCGACGACGAGTTCGTCGCCGGCCCCTCCTTTGCGCGAACGTTCGGCGTCGACCCGGCGGCGGCCCGGGAGGGCGTCTCGATCGACCAGTTCCTCTCCTCGATCCACGAGGAGGACCGCGACCGCGTCCAGGCGAAGATAGACGAGGCCGTCGCGGCCTGTGGGGAGTACGAGGCCGAGTACCGCGTCCGGAACGACGACGGCGACCTCAGGTGGGTCGTCGCCCGCGGCGAGGTCGAGTGCGACGAGGCGGGCGACCCCGTCACCTTCCCTGGAGCAGTCACCGACATCACGGACCGCAAGCGGGCCGAACTGGCGCTCCAGCGGAACCGGAACCAGCTCCAGACGCTCGTCGAGATACTCCCGGTGGGGGTCCTGGTCGCGGACGCGGACGGCGCGCTCGTCGAGGCCAACGACACCGCCCGGGAGATATGGGGGGTCGAGGCGTTCGAGGCCGCGGACGTCTCCGAGTACGACCGGTACCCCGCGAGGTGGGCGGACTCCGGCGACCCGGTCGATCCGGACGAGTGGACGCTGGCGCGCGTGCTCCGCGGCGAGGAGGTGACCGAACCGGACGTCTTCGAGATAGAGACGGCCGACGGCGACCGCCGGGTCGTCATGGCCCACGGGATGCCGGTCCGGAACGACGACGGCGAGGTCACCCGTGCGGTCGCCACGCTCACCGACGTCACCGAGCGCCGGGAGTACCAGCGCAAACTCGAGGAGTCCAACGAGCGCCTGGAACAGTTCGCCTACGCCGCCTCACACGACCTGCAGGAGCCCCTGCGGATGGTGTCCAGCTACCTCAAACTGATCGAGCGCCGATACGCCGACGAACTCGACCAGGACGGGCGCGAGTTCATCGAGTTCGCCGTCGACGGGGCCGACCGGATGCGCGACATGATCGACGGACTGCTCGAGTACTCGCGGATCGAGACGCGGGGCGACCCGTTCGAACCGGTCGACCTGGACGAGGTGGTGGACGACGCGCGCGCGGACCTCCGGATGCGCATCGAGGAGAGCGACGCCGCGATAGACGTCGAACCGCTGCCACGGGTCCGCGGCGACGCCGACCAGTTGCGCCAGGTGTTCCAGAACCTCCTTCGCAACGCCGTCGAGTACAGCGGCGACGACCCGCCGCGGGTGCACGTCTCGGCCGAACGGGCGGGGTCCGAGTGGGTCGTCTCCGTCAGCGACGAGGGGATCGGGGTCGACCCCGACGACGCCGACCGGATATTCGAGGTGTTCCAGCGCCTCCACAGCCACGAGGAACACCCCGGAACCGGTATCGGCCTCGCGCTCTGCCGCCGTATCGTCGAGCGCCACGGCGGGGAGATATGGGTCGAGTCGGAACCCGGGGAGGGATCGACGTTTTCATTCACCCTGCCCGCAGAGGGTAGTAGCAATGAGTGACGGCTGCGGTCCCGGCGACCACGCCGACATCCTGCTCGTCGAGGACAACCCGGGCGACGTCCGCCTCACGCGGGAGGCGTTCGCGGAAGGGGGGATCGCCAACACCATCCACGTCGCGACCGACGGCGTCGAGGCGCTCGACTTCCTCTACCAGCGCGGCGACCACGCCGACGCGCCCCGGCCGGACGTCGTCCTCCTCGATTTGAACCTCCCCCGGAAAAACGGCGACGAGGTGCTCGCCGCCGTCGAGGACGACCCGGATCTGGCCCGCATTCCGGTGATCGTGCTGACGAGTTCGAACGCCGAGGAGGACGTCGTCCGGTCCTACGAACTGCACGCGAACGCCTACCTGACCAAACCCGTGGACCCCGACGAGTTCGTCGAGACGGTCCGGTCGTTCCAGGAGTTCTGGCTCTCCGTCGTCCGGCTCCCACCCTGCGAGGACACCGATGAGCAGTGACGAACTCACCGTCCTCCTGATCGAGGACAACCCCGGCGACGCGCGCCTGTTCGAGGAGATGCTCCGGGAGACGTCGGAGCTCTCGATGCGGACCGACGCCGCCGGGCCTGACGCCGACTCGCTCCGTCTCCGTCACGAGACGCGGCTCGAACCCGGGCTGGAACTGCTCGACTCGACCGCGGTCGACCTCGTCCTCCTCGACCTGAACCTGCCCGACAGCACCGGTCTCGACACCCTGGCGGCGGTGATCGAGGAGACCGAACGGCTCCCCATCGTCGTCCTCACCGGCCTCGACGACCGCGACGTCGGCGTCCAGGCGATAGAGCAGGGCGCACAGGACTACCTCGTGAAGGACAACGTGACGAGCGACCTGCTGGTCCGTTCGATCCACCACGCGCTGGAGCGGAACCGCCAGGAGCGCGAGCGCGCCCGCCGGCGCGAGCAACTGGAGGCGCTCAACACCCTCAACCGCATCGCCCAGGACGTCACCCACGCCGTCATCACCACCTCGACCCAGGAGGACCTGGAGCAGGCCGTCTGTGCCCGCCTCGTCGAGTCCGACGGCTACCGCTTCGCGTGGATCGGCGACGTGAACGGGTCGAGCGGGCGGATATCCCCGCGCGTCTCGGCGGGTATCGACGAGGGTTACCTCGACGACGTGACGATAACGGCGGGCGAGGACGACACCGCGCGCGGCCCGGCGGGCGAGGCGGTCAAGACCCACGCGGTACAGGTCGCGCAGAACATACAGACCGACCCGGCGTTCGAACCGTGGCGCGCGGAGGCGACGGAACGTGGCTACGCCTCGTCCGCGGCCATCCCCATCCTGTACGACGGCGTCCTCTACGGCGTGTTGAACATCTACGCCGCCTCGCCGAACGCCTTCTCCGACCCGGAGGCGGAGATACTCGGCCGCCTCGGTGCCGTCATCGGCCACGCCATCGCCGCCATCGAGCGCAAGGAGGCGCTCGTGAGCGACACGGTGACCGAACTCGAGTTCCGGGCCGACGGGTTCGCGCAGGACCTGGTCGCCGTCGCGCACGAACACGCCACCCCCATCGAGTTCCGGAACCTCGTCCGCAGCGACGCGGCCCTGCTCGCCTACGGCGGCGTCGACGGCGTCCCCCGCGAGGAGTTCCTCGACGCGGCCGAGCGGTCGGACGCCGTCGACGACGTCAGGGTGCTCCGCGGCCACGCCGAGAGCTACCAGTTCGAGATCGTCACGGCGGCCGGTGACGCCCTGTTCGAGACGCTCGCCAGACACGGCGGCAGCGTCGAGTCGGCCGTCATCGAGGACGGCGAGTTCCGTTTCACCGTCCAGTTCCCGCAGGGCCACGACACGCGCCCGCTGATCGACCTGGTGACGGACCACTGTCCGGGCGCGACCCTCGTCGCCAAGCGGACGGACCAGCGCGACCAGGACGAGATGGAGGGGAGCGAGGCGGGCCTCGACCGCCTCACCGAGAAACAGCGCATGGCGCTGGAGACGGCGTACCACGCCGGCCACTTCGAGTGGCCCCGCGAGACCAACGGCGAGGAGATAGCCGAACGCCTCGGCGTCTCGGCGCCCACGTTCCACCAGCACCTGCGCGGCGCCGAGAAGGAGTTCTTCGACCTCGTCTTCGGCGGCGACTGATCGGTTGGGCTGTGAACTGTGTGGGTGGTTCTGTGAATCGTCGCTAGAAGGACTCAGATCGACGACGAAGGAAAGCCCTCGGCCCGCTGAACTCGCGCGGACCGCACTGCGCTCCTCGCCTCCGGCTCCGGTGCTTGTGGGCCCGTGCTTCGTTCACCGTGCCTCGCCCTTTCAGTCCTCCAGGCAGCACTGCAGGCAGCCCTGCCCTTCCCCGGGTCGCGCGACGCTCACTGTCGTTCGCGCACGCGCTCCCGGCCAACTGCGGGCGGTGCGGTCAGGAAGCGGTCGCGCCGACGGCCGGCGCGACCGGGGAGGTGAGGTGAAGATTTGCGAGCGCGGGCCGAACGAAAGTGAGGTCGCGCGAGCTATGCGGCCTGGCGGATTGAAAGGGCGAGGTGCGGTCGCGCTGTAAGGCAGTCGTTCAGCGGGCACTACGCGAGTACCACGAGCGTATCCCGCTGAACGACCGCGAGCGCGCCGAGGGCTTTCGACGTGTTGCCGTCCGCTATTTCTTCACCATCTCCGGCGCACCAAACCGCCCACTACACACTCCCTACTACTCGCGAAACGGTGGCACGGGGTTCAACCCAGTTGCGCCTCGATTTCGTCGTAGTCGGGGAAGGCGGGCCACTCGGTGGCGACCCAGGCGTACTCCACGGTCCGGTCCGCGTCAAGCACGAACGCGGCGGGGCGGGGTTCGACGACGCCGACCATCCCGTCTAGCTGGTGGGCGATGCCGTACTCCTCGGCGACGCCGGCGGCGGGGTCCGAGTATAGCTGGTAGTCGTCGCCCAGGCCGCGCTCGTCGATGAGGCGCTCGTGGGC
The DNA here is from genome assembly GCA_964565905.1 of uncultured Halobacteriales archaeon. Taxonomy (GTDB): domain Archaea; phylum Halobacteriota; class Halobacteria; order Halobacteriales; family Haloarculaceae; genus Halomicrobium. The sequence goes on along the minus strand of CAZMGU010000020.1, from coordinate 7,246 downwards.
GTAGGGGGTCGAGACGGAGCAGCCGACGACGGTGGCGTCCTCGTGCCACCCGCGTTCGGCGACCTCCTGCCAGATGTACGTCGCGGGGAAGGCACCGTCCATCGGGTGGAAGAGGAGGAGCGTCGGCCCCGTCTCGCGCGCGACGAGGTCGGAGAGGGGGACGTCCTCCCAGAACTCCTCGTTGACGAGCGGGCGGGTGAAGTCGGGGGCCTGGTCGCCCGCCTCGGGGTGGTCGGCGGGGCCCAGGTCGACGACGTCGAAGGGGAGTTCCATCAGGCCGCACCCCCTGCGTCGGCGCTCTCCTCGTCGCTCTCGCTTCCCTCGCCATAGGTCCGTTCGAGGTAGTCGACGATGTTGGCGCTCTCGCTCATCGTGACGCCGGTGTTCTCGTCTTCGATGGCGGGGACGGTTCGCTTGCCGGAGATCCGTTTGACGACGTCCCGCTCGGAGTGGAGCGGTTCGACGAAGCGCGACCGGTAGTCCAGGCCGAGTTCCTGCAGCGTGCGCGTCACGCGCTCGCAGAACGGGCAGGCCTGCAGCCGGTAGAACGTGATGGCTGGTTCGGACATACGGTTGTCTTTGGGGTGAGAGGAGGGTAAGGCCACCGCTTTCGCGACATTCCATGACAAACCTTAATCCACCCGCCGCGCAAGGTCACACGTCGATGGCTCTGGATCCCCCTCTCGGAGGCGACTCTCTGAACGCGGCGCTGGCCATGCAGGTCGGCGGCGTTCCGATTCCGGATAGTGCCGTCATCGCCGGTGGAACCGCCGTAATCGTGGTTCTCATCGGCCTCTCCGCCTTCTTCTCCTCCTCGGAGATCGCCATGTTCTCGCTGCCGTCCCACCGCCTGGAGGCGCTCGTCGAGGAGGGCAAACACGGGGCCAAGACGCTCAAACGGCTCAAGTCGGACCCGCACCGCCTGCTGGTGACCATCCTGGTCGGGAACAACCTCGTCAACATCGCGATGTCCTCGATCGCGACGGGGCTGCTCACCTACCTGCTCGGCGACGGCAGCCAGGGGCTGGCGGTCGCCATCTCGACGTTCGGCATCACCGCGGTCGTGTTGCTGTTCGGCGAGAGCGCGCCCAAGTCCTACGCCGTCGAGAACACGGAGTCGTGGGCGCTTCGCATCGCCAGGCCGCTGAAACTCGCCGAGAACGTCCTGCTCCCGCTCATCGTCCTGTTCGACTACCTCACCCGCCAGGTCAACCGGATCACCGGCGGCCGGGCGGCCATCGAGACGTCCTACGTCACCCGCGAGGAGATACAGGACATCATCGAGACCGGCGAGCGCGAGGGCGTCCTCGACGAGGAGGAACGGGAGATGCTCCAGCGCACCCTGCGGTTCAACAACACCATCGCCAAGGAGGTGATGACGCCGCGCCTGGACATGGACGCCATCTCGACGGAGGCCTCGGTCGAGGAGGCCATCGAGGAATGCATCCAGGGCGGCCACGCGCGACTACCGGTGTACGAGGGCAGCCTGGACAACGTCATCGGGATCGTCCACATCCTCGACCTGGTCCGCGACCGCTCGTACGGGCAGTCGGACCACGACGTGGAACTGGAGGACCTCATCGAACCCACGCTCCACGTCCCGGAGTCGAAGAACGTCGACGACCTGCTCACCGAGATGCGCAACGAACGGCTCCACATGGTCATCGTCATCGACGAGTTCGGCACCGCCGAGGGACTCGTGACGATGGAGGACCTCACCGAGGAAATCGTCGGCGAGATACTCGAGGGCGAGGAGGAGGTGCCAATCGAGTTCGTCGACGACGACACGGTCGTCGTCAAGGGCGAGGTCAACATCGAGGAGGTCAACGAGGCCCTCGACATCGACCTGCCCGAGGGCGAGGAGTTCGAGACCATCGCCGGCTTCGTCTTCAACCGCGCCGGCCGACTGGTCGAGGAGGGCGAGACCATCGAGTACGACGGCGTCGAGATACGCGTCGAGCGCGTCGAGAACACGCGCATCATGAAGGCGCGCCTCCGTCGACTCGAACCCGAGGAGGACGACTCCCCCTCGGAACCGGCGGCCGACGCCGAGGTTCCGCCCGAGTAACCGCCGCGTTCGTCGCCCCCCCTTACCCGTACGTCAGTCGCTTCACGACCCCGTCGAGCCGTCGCTTCGCACTGGCGAGCCACGCCGACGGCGAGACGGTCCGCACGGCCGCCTCGTCCACCTCGATGTGACCGCCGGCGAAGGGGTCCCGCGCGTCGCCGGGCCCGTCGGCGTCGGACTCCGGTTTCTCGTCGTCCGGTCCCGTTTCGCCGACGGCCGCGTCGACGACGGTGGTCATCGAGCACCGGCCGCAGGCCTCAGTTCGGCGTCCGTCCATGGATTCGAGTTCGCTCGCTGACGTGTTAATGGTTGTCGTGGTCGGTGGCGCGGTCCGTCGGTTTGACCCCGGGGCGGCGAACCCGCACCCACCGGGATCGACCGGCAGGACCGTCGATCCGGCGGGCGGAGGGTTTAGTTGGGTGGCGGGGATACGTACGGACAGATCTCTCTCACCGATGCGTGAACTCCGCGACCTGGACCTCCTTCATCCGCGCGAACTCTCCGGACGGCAGCGACTCGTCCTGGCCTACGGCGCCGGTCTCGTCACCGTCGTCCTGCTGTTCACCGTCGCCTACTACTACGGGATGCGGACGCTCGAGGACCGGCCGCGTTCGATCTTCCAGGCGCTGAACACGGTGATCGAGACGATGACGACGACGGGGTACGGCGCGGACTCACCGTGGACGACGCCGGTGATGAACGTGTTCGTCGCGATGATGCAGGTGACCGGCGTCGTCATCGGGTTCGTCACGCTCCGCGTCCTCGTCATCCCGCTGTTCGAGCGCGCCCCGCTCAACCTGGACGACCGGCTCTCGGTCAAGGACGACCACGTCGTCGTCGCGGAGTACCAGCACGACACCGAGGTGCTGCTCGACGAACTCGAGGAACTCGACGTGGGCTACGTGCTGATCGAGTCGGACGAGGAGGAGGCAAAGCGCCTCTCGGACGACGGCTACCAGGCGATCAACGGGGACCCGGAGGACCGGGGGGACCTCGACCGGGCCAGCATCGAGAAGGCGTCGGTGCTCATCACCGACACCGGCGACAGGACGGCGAGCGTCGTCCTCACCGCGCTGGAGGCCAACGAGGACCTCCGCGTGATCAGCTTCACGGCCTCGACCCGCCGGAAGGCCGCGCTCGCCGAGGTGGGGGTCGACCGGAGCGTCGCGACGCACGCGCTCATCGGCCGCCGCCTGGCGGAGAAGGCGACGACCCCCGTCGCCGTCGACGCGCCGACCGGGGAGGACCGTATCGCCATCCGCGAGGTGCTCGTCCGCCGGGGGAGCCCGCTCCACGGCGTCAGTCTCCGGGAGTCACCGCTCGCCAGCCACCCGGACCTGACGCTTGTCGCGGGCTGGTTCGACGGGGAGTTGCGGATGTCGCCGTCACCCGACGAACGGCTGACGCCCAACACCGTCCTCGTCGTGGCCGGCCCCGAGGCGGCGATAGAGGAGCTATCGACGGAGGTGGCCGGCGTCCGGCGGCCGCGCGAGTCGACCCACTCGCGCGTGGTCGTCGCCGGTCTCGGGGAGGGCGGGACGGCGGCGGCCGAGGTGCTCCCCGACTCCGCGTCGGTGACGACGGTCGACCAGTCGCCCGACGCCGGCCCGGACGTCGTCGGCGACGTCACCGAACCCGGGGTCCTCCGCGAGGCCGGCATCGAGGACGCCTCGGCGCTCGTCGTCACCGTCGACGGCGACGCCACGGCGCTGCTGACCGTCGCCATGGCGCGCTCGCTGGCCGCCGACGTCGAGATACTCGCCCGGGTCACCGACACCGAGAAGGCGTCGGCGGCGTTCCGGGCGGGGGCCGACTACGTCCTCTCCGTCCAGCGCGTCTCCGCCCGACTCGTCGCGGCCGAGGTCCACGGCGAGCGGGTGATGGACCCCGTCGGCCAGATCCGTCTCGTCCGGGCCGACGCCGCGCCGTTCGCGGGGGAGACGCTGGCGACCGCCCGTCGCGACGCCGAGCGCGGGTGGACCGTGGTGGGCATCGCCCGCGACAGCGCGGTTCTCACCGACGCGGCCACCGCGGTCGAACCGGGGGACGAGGTGTTCGTCGCCGGCAGCGACGAGGCGATACAGGCGTTCGAGCGGACGGTGGACGACGTCTGAGGCCCCGCCCGTCTCATAGTGATTATTGTAGTCTCTTACCGGCGATCATCCGCATGAGGGGGGGCTGATCGGCGGTAAATAGCTACAATAATTACTATCAGTCCACTGGTTCGAACTCGTCCTGCCGGATGTTCCGCACCTGGTCCACCCAGTTCATCACCGGGGTTGCCGCGATGCCGTGGACGACCATCGACGTCAGGACGACGAACCCGGTCAGCGCCCAGAGGTTCTCGGCCTGGACGAGCAACTCTATCTCCTGGAACGACGCCTCGTGGAGCGCGAACGCGAGGTAGTAGAACGACCCGATGCCGCGGATGCCGAACGCGGAGACGACGCCGCGTTCCCGCCAGCTAACGTCGCTCCCGAGGAACCCGACGAGGCCGGCGAGCGGCCGGACGACGAAGATTATCACGACGCCGACGGCGGCGGCCTGCCACGTGAGCGGTCCGAGCAACCCGCCCGCGATGGTCCCGCCAAACAGGACGAGCACGGCGGCCATCAGCAGGCGCTCGACCATGACGGCGAAGTTGTCGAGTTCCTCGTAGTAGTCGTGGGTCCACTCGTAGTGGCGGAGCACGAGGGCGGCGACGAACACCGCGATGAACCCGTACCCGCTGACCAGTTCGGTGGCGGCGTAGGCGAACAGCGTCGCCGCGAGCGCCTCCGCGCCCTGCAACGCCTCGGCCAGTTTCGTCGTCGACGGCGACCCGAAGATGACGTAGGCGACGGCGCGGCCGACGACGTACCCCACCGCGATGCCGGCGAGGATCCGGTAGAAGAAGTCCATCAGCAGCCAGTCGAACAGCGTGGCGAGCACGAGGTCCCTGACCCCGCCCTCGACGTCGGAGGCGCGGAGGGTGACCGTGGCCAGCGCGATAGCGAGGTACGTGAACGGGAAGGCGAGGCCGTCGTTGAGGCCCGCCTCGGACGTGAGCGAGAACCGGATCGGGTCCTCCTGGTCCGTCGGATCGACCCCTTCCGTGACCCCCTCCTCCGGGTCCGACGCGCCGACGTCCGACGCGAGGACGGGGTCCGTCGGCGCGAGCACCGCCCCCAGGAGGACGGCTGTCGGCAGGAGGAGGCCAAGCGTCCCCCACCCCAGGAGCGCGACGCTCGCAATCGTGAGCGGCATCGTGATTCCCAGCAGCCGCCAGGTCGGGAACCAGGACCGGAGGTTGAAGGGCCGGTCTATCTTCAGGCCGGCCCCCATCAGCGCGATGATGACGACCAGTTCCGTGAGGTGTTCCGCGAGGACGGGGTTCTCCAGCGGGTCCGGTGCCTGGACGCCGATGGGGAGGCTGAACAGCAGGAACCCCATCACGACGTAGACGATCGGGAAGGAGAGCGGCTTGTCCGCGAACACGCGGGGGAGGATGATCGCGCTGAATATCGCCACCGCCGTAAAAATGAGAGAAATCTCGTATATTGCCATCGATGACAGGTTCGGCCCGAACGCTGAAAGAGGCTATGAACCGAGCTATTCGGTAACGTACGACCGGAGTCGACGGGTATCGGATCGCGTTCACCACTCGCCGTTCACTCGCCCGCCCCACGCACGGGGTATGGCACCAAATAACGATGGTCGTCGGGTGCCGTGGTCGACGCATGAGTGACTCCACCGGGGCCGACGGGGCGGAGTCGGCGGACGGGGTCGACGGGTCGGACGGACCGCCCGTCGCGGTGCCGGACGACGAGTACCTCGACCGGGTCGCGGACGGCCTGCGCCACAGCTACGACCTGGAGACGGACCGGACCGTCGCCGTCGGCGGCGACGGCGAGCGGTTCGACCTGTACGGTCGCCTAGAGATGACCTCCCGGAAGCACTTCGTCCACCCCACTCTCACCTACGGGCACCACGCCACGACGGAGCACCTGTTCGCGACTCGGCGCGACGGGGTGACCGTCGACGCCCTCGAACGCTACGTCGACCTGGGCCACGACCTGGCCGACGCGTGGGTCGACGCCGACGAGGAGCACTTCAGCACCGACTTTACGTTCGCGCTGGTCGTCCCGTCGATTCCCGACGCAGTGCGGTCGTTCGTCGACGGGTTCGCCGACCGGACGCTGATCAGGTACGGCTACCACGGCCACTACGAGGTGAATCTCGTCGTCGTCGCTCCCGAACGGGAGGCCGTCGTCGCGAGCGAGTCGGCCGACGTCGCCCGCGCGTTCGCGCTCTGGGCGGACGACGAGGAGCCGTCGTCCGGCCTGCTGTCCCGACTGCTCCCCTAGTCGTCCGAGGGTTCGGCCGGGCCGCTGCCACCGGTGATCGCCTCGCGGTCGAGTCCCCTGGCCCGGGCCACGTTCGAGACGCCCAGGTAGAGGAGGCCGGCGATCAGGACGACGAGCACCAGCGCGATGAGGCTCTGGAGCACAAGCGACACCGCGGCGATGGCCCCGCCCGCCTCGCCCGCGAGGAGCGTCGTCGGGTTGCGGTAGACGCCGATCCACAGCAACGCGACGACGGTGACGCCGATCATGAACACCAGCGGCACGCCGGTGGAGATCAGCTGTTTGTCGTCGTCCCAGTTGGCGAGCCACACCGTCGCGACGAGCAGCGCCAGCGCCGCGAGCGACTGGTTCGCGCCGCCGAACAGCGGCCAGATGTTCTCCCAGGACCCCGAGGCGACGAGGAAGTACGCGGCGAGTCCGAGCACGGCGGCGTTGGTGTATCGGTCCGTTGCACGCCGCTGGAGTTCCGTCTCCGGCGTCCCGACTATCTCCTCGAACATGTACCGGCCCAGGCGCATCGCCGTGTCCGTGCTCGTCAGCAGGAAACTCACGAACACGAGGCCGATGAACGTCGCCGCCGTCGTGACGCCGAGGCCGAACACCGTCAGCAGGGCGCCGCCGCCGGCCGGGAAGGTGACCAGCGCCGAGCTAAGGGAGTCCGTCCCGCCGGCGATGATGGAGACGGCGATGACGGCGGTGATGGCGAGCAGTCCCTCGCCGAGCATCCCGCCGTAGCCGATGAGACGGGCGTCGGACTCCTGGTCGAGTTGCTTGGCCGTCGTCCCCGAGGAGACCAGCGAGTGGAAGCCGCTGATCGTCCCGCAGGCGATGG
>CAZMGU010000019.1:0-28233 GCA_964565905.1 uncultured Halobacteriales archaeon | reverse complement strand
TCGAGGTGGACCCGGACCACTCCGTCATCGGGCCGGAGTTCCGCGACCAGGCCGGGCAGGTCGTCGCCGCGCTGGAGGAGATGGACCCCGAGACGGTCCAGCGCCAGGGGGACCTCGACGGTGAAATCGAGGTGGATCTGGGAGACGAAGTCGCCGTCATCCCCGGGGACGCCGTCACCGTCCGCGAGGAACACCGCGCCGAGTCCGGCGAGGAAGTCGCCGTCGTCGAGGGCGAGACGGCGACGATACTGATCTATCCGTAGAAACCTCGCCCGAAGTGGCGTTCTTCGGCCGCTGTGACGCGAACGGTCGCGCCGGAGTGTCGCGATCGACAACGGAGGTACTACAACTGGAGGACGTACGCCGCACCGGTGAAAAATCCGACCTCCGCGTCTTTCTGCGCGCCGACGGCACCCGTCGCGCCATCGGCCGAGAGGGAAACACTGTCTCCGAACCCGTCGTTCCGGTGCCGGCCGGCGACGTCGCCGATCCGCTCACGTTCCCGCCATGAGCCGTCCCGTCGCTCCATCACGTGGACCGCGCTCACGTGATCGCCGGATACCTCGTACCCGAAGGCGCTATCCACGAGCGCGGTGGTGCCGTCGGCGGAGACGGCGAGCGAGTTGCCGAACTTGTCGGTGCGGGCCTCAGTTTCGGGATGCATCGTCGCTCGCTGACTCCAGGTCGAGCCGTCGACCCCGAAGACGTGGACGGCGCCGCTCCCGTCGCCGGTCGGATGGTCGAACCGCCAATCGCCCAGGAAGGCTTCGGTCCCGTCGGCAGACAGCGCGACCGGGTCACCGATGTTGCTGTACCCGCTGGCGCCGTCGGGGACCAGTTTCGCCTGCTGGGCCCACCCCTCGCCGCTCCGGGAGAAGACGTAGCCCGCACCCGCGTGCTCGCCGATCTCGTTGTCGTCTTCGGGTGCGCCGACGAGGGCCGTCGACCCGTCGGCGGAGAGGTCGGCCTTGAGACCGAACATGTCGTCGTCCTCGCGATCGTCGGCGGTGAATCTGTCCGAGTGCGTCCAGCTTTCGCCGTCCTTCGTGAGGATCTGCGCCCACCCTTCGTATTTCTGCTCTTCCTCGGTCAGGTGGTTCGAAGTGACGAGAGCGGTCTCGCCATCGCCCGCGAGCGCCACAGCAGTGCCGAAGCGTTCGCCGTGTTTCCCTACCGCGGACGTGAGTTTCGTCTCGGTGTCCCACCCCCCATCCGTTTCCGCGACGACGTACACGTTGCCGGGAACGGCGTCATCGGTGCGTCCGCCGGTCGGACACCCCACGAGTCCGACCGACCCGTCGTGGTTCAGCGCGACCGAGTGGCCGAACAACGCACCGTGGTCCTCCTCGTCCGCCGTGAACCTCGCCTGCTGGCGCCACTCGCCTCCCTCCGCCCGGAAGACGAACGCCTGTCCGGGGTCGGTGTATCGCTCGTCTTCACCGAGCGCGCTGACTAGCACGGTCGATCCGTCGCCGGAGACGGCGACCTGAAGTCCGAACTTGTCCGCCCGTCCGAGCCCCTCCGGCGCTAGCTTGGCGTTCTCGGGCAGCGGTTCGGTTTCAGTGGCCGTCTCCTCGGTTTCGGCGTCCGGTTCGGATCGGACGTCCGTTCCCGTAGCGGTGCTCGTCGGCGGGTCGGCGTCGTCGCCCGCAGTCGATTCCGACGAGGATCCGTCCTGGTTACAGCCGGCGAGACCGCCCGCCGTCAGTAATCCCATCGCCCGGAGTACCGTTCGTCTGCGCGCGTTCACAGCGTTATTCGAGAGTCGTTCCATTTCAAAGATACGGTCCGTTACCCCGCGAGAACGTGACGGTGAGGCCGCTCTCGCGGCGAACAGCGAGTTACGGGGCGCCTCGGACGACTCGGTCGACACACCGACGGGTCGCCGTCGTCGGGGGCGAGACGGCGACGATACTGATCTACCCCTGACTGGCTCCGCCGTTCGAGTTCGATAGACGGCAAAACCAGACTACGCCCCTTCTCAGGCCGGACTCGCGTCGTACGTGTTGAGCCGATAGATCAGGCGCACCACGGCGGCGACGACGGCCGCGCCGAACAGCAGTTCCAGCGTCGACGAGGCGAGGTCGGCGGCGATGAGCGCGCCGTAGGCGACCACCGCGATACCGACCCGGAGAACCGTGTTTCCGGCCATATCTGCGACCGCGTCCTCGGGGACGTCGACCGAGTCGTCGTAGCCGGCGACGAGGAACGTCCAGTTGCGGTACTTGATCAGGTAGCCGGCGAACGCGACGACGACGCCGACGAGCGCGACGCCGACGCTCTCGGTAGCTATCGGGGACATACTTCTAGCTCGACGATTCCGGAACAAAAAGCTATCGTACAGGCGGGAAATACGCCGTCGACTACTCCGCGTCGTCCTCGTCGTCGTCCTTCATCTCGTCGAGTCGGCCGATAAGCTCCTCCTGGCTGGCCTCGGACTCGAAGCTGACCTCGCCGTCGTGGTCGTTCTCGTGGACGGTGACGGCCTCGTCGTCGTCGACGTCGTGGTCCTGGTCCTGTTGTTCGGATTCGTCGTAGCTACCAAAGCCCATATACGGGCTTTGTCGTCCGCAGTGAAAAGTCCCGTGGCTCGCCGCCGGGTGTCACGGCGTGACGTCACGGGGTAATCGAGGGACGGGAGCCGAACAAAGGCGCACCGACAGCTCAACCGAGCGAGACGTCGAGGTACAGCATGATGACGACGCCGGCCATCGTCCCGAGCGTGGCGACCCGTTCGTGGCCGCCGGTGTGGGTCTCCGGCACTATCTCGTCGCTGATGACGAACAGCATCGCGCCGGCGGCGAACCCCATCGCGTAGGGGAGGAGCGGTTCGACCACCTGGACGGCGACGGCACCGAGCACGGCCAGGGGAATCTCGACGACGCCCGCGCGTGCCCCGGCGAACAGCGCGTAGGACCGCCGGTCGAGGCCGGCGTTGACGGCCGCCACGGAGACGGCCAGTCCCTCCGGGACGTTCTGGATACCGATGGCGATCATCAGGGCGATGGCGGCACCGACCCCCTCCGTCCCGTCGGTCGCACCGAACCCGACGCCGACCGCGAGTCCCTCGGGCATGTTGTGCAGCGTGATGGCGAGGACGAACAGGACGACCGGTGCGAGTCTGTCGGGGTCGAGGCCGGGGACCGACTCGCCCGGGTCCGCGGCGTCAGTGCGGCGCTCTCCGGTCAGCAGGTAGTGGGCGTGGGGAACGATGCCGTCGGCCTGGTCGAGGAAGACGACGCCGAGGACGACGCCGGCCAGCGTCGGGAGCGGGTTCCCGCCGGAGTACTGCTCGATGCCGGGGATGATGAGGCTCGTGAACGCCGCGGCGAGCATCACGCCGGCGGCGAAGCCGAGCGCGCCGTCGAGCGCGCGCTCCGAGGGGTTCCGCCAGACGAGTACCAGCGAGGCCCCGAACAGGTTCAGCGCCGCGATGACGATCCCGCCGGCCAGGCCCTGCATCACGGGATCAGTGCCGACGATCCGGACGAACAGTTCGGCCACACCGGCTTGCATTTGCCCGTGGTGCGGGTCCCGCGGCCTTGTAGCTACCGTCCGCGGGAGGACCTCTCGGAAGGCTTTTGCGGGCGCTCGGCGGAACGTACCGGTATGGATCGCGCGACGCGCGGCGCCGGTATCGCTCTCCTCGGCGTCGTCCTGCTCGTCGGGACGCTGGCGGTCGGTGCGGCGACCGCGCCGGATATCGGCACCCAGCGTAACGAATCGCCGCGGACGTTGGTCGGCTCGCAGGGCGAGAACAGCTACCACTCCGGTGGCTCCGTCTTCCTCCTGTCGGGCGACGACCGGGTCTGGACGGAGAACAGTTCGGACAGCTACTTCGACGTGACCATGCGCGAGGACGGCACCGTCCTCGCCGGGTTCATGCACGCGGGCTACGAGGACGGCTGCGAGCCGTACGACGCGCCCTGTGCGAAGACTGGCTTCCGGATCATCGACCCGAACGCGACCGGCGGCCCGTCGGTCGACGAGGAGTTCGCGTTCCCCGTCCGGACCAGAACCAACAGCGAGATACACGACGTCGAGGAACTCGACTCCGGCGAGTTCCTGCTGACCGACATGGACCAGGAGCGTATCTTCACCGTCCAGGACGGTGAGGTGACCTGGCAGTGGAACGCGAGTTCACTGTACGAGGCCCCAGACGACCCGACCCGGCGTGACTGGCTGCACATCAACGACGTCGACGTCGTCAACGAGTCCCACTACCTCGTCTCGGTGCGCAACGCCAACCAGCTGGTCCTCGTCGAGCGCGGCGAGGGCGTCGCCGAGGTCATCAACGAGGACGACGGCGGGAGCGACGAGACCTGTCTGGAGGGTGGGAAACTCGTCGACGCCGACGGCGACGGCGACGTCCGCTGTGGCGACCCGAGCGTCCTCTACGACCAGCACAACCCGCAGTGGCTCGACGAGGGCGCCGTCCTCGTCGCCGACAGCGAGAACGACCGGGTCGTCGAACTTCACCGCAACGAGTCGACCGGGGACTGGGAGCCGGCGTGGTCCCTCACTGAGGCCGGAGATCTCGACCTGGACTGGCCCCGCGACGCGGACCGCCTCGACAACGGGAACACGCTGGTCACCGACACGCGAAACGGACGCATCTTCGAGGTGACGAGCAACAAGACCGTCGTCTGGAGCCACGAGACGGGCGGTATCCCCTACGAGGCCGAGCGACTGCCCGAGGGCGAGCGCGCGGGTGCCGAACGCTACGAGCGCGGCGCGGTCGAGGGGCCGGAGGGCGACGTCCCCGGCCTCTCGCTCGCGCTGGTCGGTCTCCGCTCCGTCTTCCCCGGGACGCCGTACTGGTTCGCGGAGGTACACCTCGGCCTCACGCTGCTCTCCGTCGTGCTGGTCGTCGCCGGAACGGTGGTCAACCGGCGGGCCTGACGGGTGCTCCCGGCCGACGCGGGTACCCGGCCCGCGCCCCGCCCGCGAATCGCCGTCGTGGACAAGCGTCTTGTGGGTCGCCCGCGTCTGTCGACGTAGCTTCTGAGTGTTTCCAATGACCGACACAGACGTCCTCGTCCTCAGGCGGGGAACGCACGGCATGCCGGCCGCCGAGTACGCCGCCGCGCTCGTCGAACGACTGCCCGACCACACGATCAAGGTGGCGCGGACGCCCCGCGAGGAGCGGACCTTCGCCGAGGAGGCCCGCGTCGTCACCTCCGTCGACGTCGACGAGGAACTGATCGACCTGGCCGGGGAGATGGAACTGTTCGCCGGCGTCGCCGCCGGAACCGGCCACCTCCCGCTCGACGAACTGGCCGCCCGCGGCGTCGCCGTCACCAACGCCTCCGGCATCCACGCGCCCAACATCGCCGAGCAGGTGCTGGCCCACGTCCTCGACTTCACGCGGAACCTCGGCGTCGGCCGCGAGCGACAGGCGCGCAACGAGTGGCGACACTTCCAGGGGGACGAACTCAAAGACAGCACCGTCACCGTCGTCGGCATGGGCGCCATCGGCGAGGCCATCGTCCAGCGCGTCTCGGCGTTCGAGGTGGACACCATCGGCGTCCGCTACTCGCCGGAGAAAGGTGGCCCGACGGACGAGGTCATCGGCTTCGACGAGGACGCGCTCCACGAGGCGCTCTCCCGCACCGACCACCTGATCGTCGCCTCGCCGCTGACCGACGAGACCCGCGGGCTGATCGGCTCCGCGGAGTTCGAGACGCTCCACCCCGACGCCTACCTCGTCAACGTCGGTCGCGGACCGATAGTCGACACCGACGCGCTCGTCGCGGCGCTGCGGTCGAACTCCATCGCCGGGGCCGCCCTCGACGTGACGGACCCGGAGCCCCTCCCGAAGGACCACCCGCTCTGGGACTTCGGCAACGTGACGATAACCCCCCACAACGCCGGGAACAGCCCCCAGCACTGGGAGCGCCTGGCCGACATCGTCGCCGGGAACGTCCGCCGCCTCGACGACGGCGCCGACCCGGCGGAACTGGAGAACGTCGTCCGGACGCCGGAGTGACGACGGCCTGAACGTTCGGCCTATCCCCCGTCCTCGTCGACCTTCACGAGCTGTTTGCCGACGTTCTCGCCCTCGAACAGGCCGAGGAACGCCTCCGGCGCGTTCTCAAGCCCCTCGGTGACCGTCTCGCGGTACTGTAACTCGCCGGACTGGACCCACTCCGCCAGTTGCGCCGTCGCCCCCTCGAACCGGGTCTGGAAGTCCCAGACCAGGAACCCCTCGACGGTGGCGCGCTTGCCGATGAGCGTGCCGAGCTTTCGCGGCCCCGTCGGCATCTCCTCCGCGTTGTACTGGGATATCTGGCCGCAGACCGCCACGCGGGCGTCGAGGTTCAGCCTGGTGAAGACGGCGTCCGTGATGGGACCGCCGACGTTGTCGAAGTAGGCGTCGACGCCGTCCGGGGCGGCCTCGTCCAGCGCCGCGCCGTAGTCGTCGGTCGTCTCGTAGTTGATCCCCGCGTCGAAGCCGAGTTCGTCCTCGACGAACTCGACCTTCTCGTCCGACCCGGTGAAGCCGACGACGCGCGCGCCCGAGAGCTTCGCAATCTGGCCGGCGACCGAGCCGACGGCCCCCGCCGCCCCGGAGACGACGAACGTGTCGCCCGCGGTGGGTCGCGCCACCTCGCGCGTCCCGAAGTAGGCGGTCCGGCCCGTCATCCCGAGGACGGAGAGCGACGTCGATATCGGCCCCAGTTCCGGGTCGACCGCCCGCAACTCGCTCCCCGGCGCCGTCGCGTAGTCGGCCCACTGGAGCGTCCCGGTGACGACGTCGCCCTCGTCGAAGCCGCCGCCGTTCGAGGCGACCACCTCGCCGACGACGTCGCCCCGCAGCGGTTCGCCCACGTCCCACGGCTCCGCGTACGACTCGGCGTCCCGCATCCGCCCGCGCATGTACGGGTCCACCGAGAGGTACCGCGTCCGCACGAGCACCTCGCCGGGACCCGGTTCGGGCACGTCCTCCTCGACCAGTTCGAACGTGTCGTCGTCGGGTTTCCCGTCCGGACGCTGCGCGAGCAGGAACCGCCGGTTGCGTTCTGGCATGCGCCCACCTACGCCGCTCCGTCGGAAGGGAACTGCGGTTCGACGCCGGCGACTACCCGCCCCTTTCAGTTGCCAGCAGTGGGGATACGTGGCACCCGGACCAACGGTCCCGCATGGCGTCACTGAAGCTACGTCGCAGCGGCGACGACTCGTCCGGGCAGCACGGGTCGAGCGAGCACCGCTCCGCTCAGCACGGGTCGAGCGACAAGCAGTCCTCGCACGGGTCCGCGTCGCGGAGCCAGTCCGGCGGTCGGTCGATAACGGACAGCACCGCCTTCACCGTCGGCCACGGCCTGTTCGGGGCCGTCCTGGCGTTCATGGCCCTCGATAACCTCCGGAACCTCGAAGAGCGTGTCGGCTACGCCGAGGCCAGCGGCGCGCCGATGCCCGACGTCGCCGTCCCGGCTATCAGCAGTTCGCTCCTCGTCGGCAGCGTCGGCATCGCACTGTGGCGTGCGCCAGTCGCCGCCGCGAGCGCCGTCGCCGCCTTCTTCGTCTCCGTGACCCCCGTGATGCACGACTTCTGGGCCATCGACGACGAGCAGGAGGCACAGCAACAGCAGATCCACTTCCTCAAGAACAGCGCCCTCCTCGGCGCGACGCTCGCCTTCCTCGGCCTCGGCAAGCGAGAGGAGTAGAGCGAGCGAGTTGCTCAGTAAGTAACTCGAACGAGACCACTACCGCAGTAGCCGACAGAGGAAAGCCCTCGGCGCGCCCTGCAACAGTCTCCGGATGCGACGACGGAAGAAAGCCCTCGGCCCGCTCGCCTCGTGCGCCTCGCTGCGCGCGGCCTCCGGCCGTGCTTGCTTCGTCGGACTTCGGCGACCGGGCCTCGCCCTTTCAATCCGCCAGGAGAGCAAGTTCTCCTGAGCCTTGCGCTCACTCCGTTCGCGCAAGACGCCAAGTACCGCTGGCAGCCCTGCCCTTCCCCGGGTCGCGCGCCGCTCGCATCGCTCGCGGCCGCGCTCCCGGCCCCGCAGTGCGGTCAGGAAGCGGTCGCGCGGATGTCCCGCGGGACCGGGGAGGAATGGTGGACGAATCGCGAGCGCGGGCCGAAGGCCGCGCGAGCAATGCTGTCCCCTGGCGGACTGAAAGGGCGAGGCACGCTCGCGCTGCAAGGCAGTTGTTCAGCTGGCACTACGCGAGTGCAACGAGCGTATCCCGCTGAACGACCGCGAGCGGGCCGAGGGCTTTCTGGCTGTCGTCGGTCCCGGTTCCGCAAGTACAGATCTTAGTGGACGATCTGAGTGAGTCGCTCGTCGTGTCGCACACTCAAATCCCCCAATTCACGTTCGTCCACGCACTCAAAACGGTTCGTCGGTGCCGACGAGTCGGCGCATCTCCATGGCCGAGGCGAAGTCGGAGCGGGTGATGACGCGCGTCCCGGTCCCGTCCACGACCAGCGCCTCCGTGGCGCGGTTGCCGTCGAGGGTGACGAGCGCGTCGAAGGCGGACATCCCCGCGTCGAACCGGGGCAGGTCCCGTTCGACCAGCGCGTCGACGGTCGTCGTCGCCCGTTCCTCCGGCGAGAGCGCCTTGAAGTCGGCCGCCGAGACGACGCCGACGGGCGTCCCGTCCTCGGTGACGACGAACTCCGTCCGGCGGTCCGCGAACATCCGCGAGACGAGCTCGTCGACGCTGGCGTCGGCGTCGACGGTCGCCTCCGTCCCGCTGGCCAGTTCGCCGACGGTGACGCCGTCGAGGAGGTCCGCGAGCGCGACCATCCGCGACTCGCTGTTGGCGGCGCCGTAGATGAACAGCGCGAGCAGGAGCAACATCGGCTGTATCGCCGGCCCGAGGATAGCGTAGACGGCGAACAGGACGGCGAAGACGGAGCCGATGCGGGCAGCGGCCCGCGTCGCCTGTGCGTACGGCCGGTTGCGCGCCAGCAGCGCCCGGAGGACGCGACCGCCGTCCATCGGGAACGCGGGGATCATGTTGAACACCGTGAGGACGAGGTTCGTGACGGCGAGCCAGCCGACGACGAACGTGGCGACGTCGCCGAGGGACTGGAAGGCGATCAACACGGCGTAGCAGAGCAGGCCGACCCCGACGCTGACCGCCGGGCCGGCGATGGCGATCCAGAACTCCTTCTGCCACTCGCGGGGGATCGAACCCAGGTTGGCGAGGCCGCCGAGGATCCACAGCGTGATCGACTCGACCTCCAGGTCGTAACGCATCGCCATCCAGGCGTGGCCCAGTTCGTGGAGCGCGACGCTGACGAACAGGCCGATCGCGGCGACGCCGCCGACGAGCCACGACGTCGTCCCCGCCTGGAGTACGTCGAGGTCGAGCGGTCGGCCGACGAGCGCCTCGACGAACCCCGCGTAGAGTTCTATCTGGCCGCCGCTCCCGAGGAGGTACGCGAGCACGGGCAGAAAGACCAGCAGCGACACGTGGACGCGGATCGGGATGCCCCAGATACGCGCGACCTGATACCCTCGCATACAGGGTGGCTCTCCCCGGCGCCAGTTATAACCAGCACCTCGCACGGTCGGCGAGTCGTGCGACTACTCGCGGCCCTCGCCGGTCGGATCCCCGGTCAGATGCCGGGGATCAGGAAGCGGACCAGCGCGGCCGTGACCCACCCAATCAGCGCGATGGCGGCGGCCTCCGCCCAGCCGCCGTCGTACTGGCTGTTGACGACGCCGACGTAGACGACCAGACCGAGCGCGAGCGCGACGAGGCCGCCGAGCAGGGGGATCCAGCCGACCAGCAGCGAGACGACGAACGTGACGACGGCCCACCCGAGCGACGCGAACAGCGCCGTCCACGCCGCCTGCCAGAAGTCGTCCTCGCCGGTGACGAGGAGGCCGCCGACGTAGAAGCCGACGCCGCCGACCAGCAGGCCGACGACGAACGTGACCACCGCTCCCACGACGCTCGTGATGATACCCATACACGTCGCTGTGCGTCCCTGCTATACAAATCTATGGGACGAGGGGTCGCAGACCCCGTTTCGTTCGCTCGGGCTACAGCAGCAACCCCGCCCCGACGCCGAGCGTGCCGACGGAGACGAGCGTCGTCGCGAAGATGGCGACGGAGGCGAACTCCGCGTCGCCGCCCAGTTCGGTCGCGTAGATGAACGTCGAGACGGCCGTGGGCGCGCCGAACATGACGACGCCGGCGTTGCGTGTCAGCGGGGTCGCCCCGAGCGCCGTGAATGCGACCCAGGCGACGACGGGCATCAGGAACACCTTCAGCGCGACGACGCTGCCGAGCGCCCCCAAGTCCGAGTCGGGGAGGCGCAGTTCCAGCGACGACCCGACGAGCACGAGCGCCAGGGGCAACGCGAGGTCGGCTATCCAGCCCAGTCCCGTCGTGAGCGACGCAGGAACGGACACCGACAGGGCCGCGATGCAGAGTCCGATGGCGAGCGTGATCAACACCGGGTTGGTGGCGACGCTACGGAGTTCCGAGGCGAGCGAGGCGTCGGCGTCGTTCACCGCGACGAGGATGAGCACCGTCATCGGCACCTGCGTCAGCGCGCCGACGCCGAGGATGACGCTGGCCTGGCCGGCGGCGGCAGACCCGAGCAGCAGCGCGACGAGCGGCAGACCGAGGAAGCCGAAGTTACTGTGGTACGACTGGACGACGGCGACGCTCCGGGTCGCCGGCGAGTCGGTCCGGCGGTGGACGAGCAGGCTCACGCCCAGAATCGTGAACAGGACGACCCACAGTCCGACGACGAGTTCCGGCGACAGCAGTTCGCCCAGCGGCTGGTCGTACGTCGAGACGAAGATGAGCGCCGGCAGCGCCACGTAGAACCCCAGCGCGTTGAGGCGGTCGCGTCGCGTCTCCCGGAGCAGGCCCGCCCGGCGCGCCGCCACCCCGGCGGCGAGCAGGGAGAGCATGTAGGCCATCCGGAAGACCAGTTCCATGTACCGACGTCCGCGATTCCCGTCCTTGTGGCTTGCCCTTCGGCCCGGTTCGGGTCAGGCGGCTGACCGGTTCGGTACCGCAAGAGTGAGAACGCCGCCCGCCGAGTCGCCGCCATGGTCGACTGGTCCGTCTACCTCGTCACCCAGGCGTCGGCGTCCGCGGGCCGCTCGACGCCCGACGTCGTCTCGGCGGCCCTCGACGGCGGCGTCGGCGTCGTCCAGCTGCGCGAGAAGGGGGTGCCCGCCCGGGAGCGACTCGCAGTGGGCCGCGAGGTGCGCGAACTCACCCGGGAGGCCGACGTCCCGCTGATCGTCAACGACCGCGCCGACCTCGCGCTGGCGATAGAGGCCGACGGCGTCCACCTCGGGGACGACGACCTGCCCGTCCCCGTCGCCCGGGACCTCCTGGGCGAGGACGCCATCGTGGGTCGCTCGGTGTCGTTCGTCGACGACGCCGTCGCCACCGAGGACGCCGGGGCCGACTATCTCGGCGTCGGCGCGATTTACGCCACCGGATCGAAGGAGGACATCCCCGACGACGAGCACGCCGTGGGGCCGGAGCGCCTCGGTCGCATCGTCGCCGCCGTCTCGATACCGGTGGTCGGCATCGGCGGGATAACCGCCGAGAACGCCGCTGACGTCGTCGCGGCCGGCGCGGACGGCGTGGCAGTGATAACGGCCATCACGCAGGCTGACGACCCCGAAACCGCTACCGACGCGCTGCTGGACGCCGTGGAACGCGGGAGAGAGCGTCGCTGAGTGTTTCCGGAGACGAGTGCTCGCCTACAGCGTCCCGTACCGGTCCCACACCTCGAACACGCTGTCGCCGTCGCGGATGTCCGAGCGGACCTGGTTCTCCGTTGCCAGTTCCTCCTCGCCGCGTTCGATGACCTCCTCGACGTCGTCCGGGTCGATCACCGCGATGGACTCGTAGTCGGCGAATATCACGTCACCCGGCGAGATGGTGACGCCGTGGACCTCGACGGGGACGTCCCACTCGCGGAAACTGACGCGGCCGAACGACTCGATGGAACTGTGGCCGTCCGACCAGACGGGGAACTCGTGTTCCTCGATGAGTCGCGAGTCGCGGGTCGGCCCGTCGATGAGCGCACCGGTCGCGCCGTTCTCCTGGACGATGCTGCTCAGCAACTCGCCCCAGAGGCCGACCTCGGTGTCCTTGGGGGCGGCCATCACGACGAAGTCGCCCTCCTCGACGGCCTCGAGGTACTGGAAGAAGTCGATGTCCTCCGGGTCCTGCTCGTCGTCCTCCTCCTCGTCCTCGCCCTCGCGATAGCCTATCTCGACGCGCTGGGCGGGGTGTGCGGTGCCGACGGTCGGTTCGCGCGACCAGACCGGACGGATCCGGGTCCCCGGGATGACGTTGTCGCGGATGCCCATCTCGTCGGTGATGTCGTTGACCAGTGCGCTGTGGAGGTTCTCCAGTCTGTCGCGCTGGTCGGGAGTGAGCGTCATTCTCTCCCTAGCCGAACGTGACCCGACGTATAAATCCCCGCCTGGGGGCCGTATCCGCCGATTGCTCCCGCGACGGGTCGGGGGTGTCCGGCGACTAACCACTCGGCCGGAAATCGACCGACTGGTGAGGACCGCGGTCGCGGATCTAACGTAACCGGCCGAAACTCTTCACCAAGTTAACCGAACGTCGAAACGGTTAACTAAGACGCCGCCGAGGGGACTCGTAGTTAGGATGGACCCTGCCGACTTCACCGCGGGCCCGGGGCGCATCGACGAGCACGAGGGGCTCCCCTGCTACACGCCGGCGAGTCTGCCGCCCGACCTGACGTACACGGAGGACCTGCTGGCCGTCTACGGCGATGCCCAGTACGCGCTCGGGCGACTGGCGACGCTGGCGCGGGACATCGACAACCCGAACCTGCTCATCGCCCCCTTCGTCCACCGCGAGGCGGCCATGAGTTCGCAGGTGGAGGGGACGAACGTCACCATCTCGGACATCTACCAGCACGAGGTGGGCGCGGAACCGAGCCGGTCGGCGGCCGAGCGCGACGACGTCCGCGAGGCGTACAACTACGTCGACGCGGTGACGCAGGGGTTCGAGCGACTAGACGACGGCGACGACATCGACGTCGACCTGATCCGCGACCTGCACGAGACGCTGATGGGGTCGGTCCGCGGCGGCGAGGAGCGCCCCGGCGAGTTGCGGGAAGTCCCCGTCTACATCGGCGCTCGCGACGGGACGCCGGAGGACGCCAACTTCATCCCGGCCAACCCCGACCTGGTGCCGCTGCTCCTCGATCAGCTGTTCGCCTACGTCGGTCGCGGGGAGTACCCGCCGCTGGTCGACGTGGCGCTGACCCACTACCAGTTCGAGACCATCCACCCGTTCCGCGACGGCAACGGCCGGATGGGACGGCTACTCATCATGCTTCAGCTGTACGACTCCGGCCTGCTGCCGGGGCCGTATCTCTACCTCTCGGCGTACTTCAAGCGCTTCGGCGACCAGTACCGCGAGAAACTGCTGGCGGTGAGCCAGGAGGGCGCCTGGGAGGAGTGGATCACCTTCGTCCTCGACGCCATCGCCGAGCAGGCCATCGACGGCTACGACTGCGGCATCGAACTGACCGAGTTGCGGGACTCGTACCGCGAGCAGTTCCCGAGTTCGCCCACCGCCCGCGCGCTCGTCGACTACTGTTTCGAACAGCCCTACCTCACGGGCCCCCGCGCCGTGGAGGCCACCGGCCGCTCGAAGCCCGCCGTCTACGACGCCATCGGCCGCCTGGAGGAGGCGGGCATCGTCGTCGAGACGACCGGCAAGCAGCGCAACAAGGTGTACGAGGCCCCCGAGATTCTGGACGTCGTGCAGTCGTCCTGAGCGGGTCGCCGCCGCTCTCTCGACCCGACGCCTCGACCGGGCGGCCGCTACTCCTGCTGGAGGACCGTGTATCGGGCGTACACCGGCGCGTCCAGTTCGCGTTCCCGCCCGTCGAGCCGGTACGTGGCCGTCACTGACGCCGGCGTCGCGGCGACGAGCGCGTCGAACTCGACGGGGGCCGCGGAGATCACGTCGCCGTCGCGGTCCAGGAGCGTCTCGACCGACACGTAGGCGGCGACGTCCGCGCCGGAGACGGTGGACGTCATCCCGCCGCCGACGCCGTCGATACCGAGTTCGTCACTGACGTGGTCGGCGGCGGCAGCGGCGGCCGCCGAGATGCACTGGCGCTCGGACCACTGGTCGAACGGTGTCGTGTCGTACGTGGGTTCGCGCTCGGGCTTCTCCCCTGCCTCCACCTCCTCGGGGTTGGTGTGGCGCCACCCCGTGACGTACCGGACGGCGTCGTCCGCCGGGAGGTAGTCGACGTTCGCGTCGTCCTCGACCACCTCGGCCCCGACGTCGGCGTCGCTCTCGCCCCGGACCGGCCCCTTCGAGTCCGACAGCGACGGCGCGTCGTCGGCCCCGTTCGTGGGCTCCGTTCCGCTCTCGCCGCCGTCTTCGTCCCCATCCTCGTTCGGACCGCCGGCGGACGAACCGTTGCTCGCGGTACCGGGGCTCCTGGCGACGCACCCGCCGACGAGCGGGAGCGATCCGGCGGCCGCGGTTCCGGCGAGGAATCGGCGTCGCTTCACGTGCGAGCGGTGTCGCGCGCCGGGTAAATGCTTTCTGCGGCTTGCGGGCGCGACGCTCGACGGTGCGTCAGAGCGCTCCCAGACGCCGGTCGAACTCGCCCTCCAGCCAGTCGGCGAGTTCGTCGGCCGAACCGTCCGCGTGCTCGACCCAGTTCTCGAAGAAGCCGGAGATTCCGAGTAGCCGGACTGCCTCGTAGACGGGCCGGCGCTCCGCGAACCCGTCCGGGAGGCCGCCCGCTCGCTTGCGATACCCGTCGTGGAACGCGTCGAGGACCCGGTCGTCGGCGTCCGCCCGGAGCGAGTCGAACTGCTGGCGGCGGGCGCGCACGAGTTCCCGCGCCGGGTCGCCGACGTAGGCTATCTCCCAGTCGAGGAGGCCCAGATCCGACCCGTCCCGGACGCAGTTCGGCTGGGCCGGGTCGCCGTGGAGGAGCGCGGCCGGCGCGCCGTCGAGGGAGTCGCGGTTCGACGCCACGGCAGCGGCCACCTCGTCGAAGCGGTCGTCGAAGCGCCCGGAGACGGCCAGGTCGCGCATGAGTTCGACCCTGTCGAGGAGGACGTCGGTCCACGGCGCCGTCTCGACGTCGAGTCCCGCCGCGCCGCCGCCGGTGACGTGGCCGTGGCCCTCGACGGGCGTCGCGTGGAGGGCGGCCAGCGTCGCGCCGACCCGGCGCGCCATCGTCACGCGGTCCTCCGTGTCGGCGTCCGCCCAGGCGTAGGCGAGGTTTCGTCCCGCGAGCGGGGCCGTCGCGAGGTACGGCGTCGCCGCGTCGGGGTCGCTCGCGAGCACCTCGGGGACGCGAACGTCGGTGTTCGCACCGACGAAGGCCATCACGGCCCGCTCGCGCGCGATGCGGGTGCCGTCGTCGTCGACGGCCACCTTCAGGTAGGCGGTCGTCCCGTCCGCGAACTCCACTTCGACCGTCCGGTTCGCCTCGTTCCAGGAGGGCCCGGTCGACGCCGTGGCGTCGACCGACCGGTCGGGGAAGGCGTCGTCGAGGGCCGACTCGACCCGTTCGTCCATGGTCGCCCCTCGCGGACGGGAGAGATGGGTCTTGGGGTCGCGTGCGAACGGTTGGCGTCCGGCCGTCCGGGCGGGGTCCTACTCCAGGAGCCCTTCGTACCGGTCGAATCGGTCGCCGTCGCCGGAGAGCGCGACCGCGTCGAGTTCCTGGTCGTAGCGGACGAGGTTCGCGGCGGCGAGTTTCGGGACGTGCGTGTGGTAGAGCGAGGTGTACACCCGCTTGACCGTCTCGCCGGAGAGTTCGGTGATGGGCGCGTCGTGTTCCCTGGCGGCCACTTCGTCGGCCAGGTCCGCCAGCGCCAGCGGGTCGTCGAACTCGTGGAGACAGCGGAGGGCGTGGCGACGACGTTCGCTCGCGAGGAGTTCGAAGACGTCGTCGAGGGAGTCGCCGGTCGCGGTGCCGACGGTTTCGGGCCGTCCCAGGTCGTCCGTCGTCGTTGAGTTTTCGGACATCGGGCGATCGAGTGAGACGAGGGTCGTGACGCGGATAACCTCCCCGGCTCAACGGTTTGGTTCGACGCGCCGGTCGGCGGCCGGTCCGGCGACGGTAATCCGCCGACGCCGGGGCAGCGAGCGCCGGTCGCCGGTGACCCGACCGAACCACTATTTGTAACTCGGGATGAAAGTTAGACAGCGATGGACACGGAGAAGTTCGAACTCGACGAGGTCGACAGACGCATCCTGCACGAACTCCAGAAGGACGCCCGGAACAACACGACGAAGGAACTGAGCGAGAAGGTGGACGTCTCGGCCACCACCGTCGGCAACCGGATCAGACGGTTGGAGGAGGACGGCGTCATCGTCGGCTATCACCCGCAACTCGACTACGCGAAGACGGGCCTGGAACTCCACCTCCTCATAACGGGCGAGGTGGACGTCGAGGAACGGGCACGGCTGACGGAGGCGGCACTGGACGTGACCGGCGTGGTGACCGTCCAGGAGGTGCTGACGGGCGTCGAGAACCTCCTCGTCGAGGCCGTCGCGCCGGAGGTGGCTTCCGTGACGCGGATCACCAGCGAGATAGAGGAACTCGGAATAGACGTCAAGAATACGCAGATCCTCGGCGCTCGCCACGTCAGACCGTTCGACCGCTTCGGGACCGCTGGGAACGGGGAGTGAGGGGCGACAAGTCGGTGCCTGAGACACTGACGATTTCGCCGGCCGATTCGCGTCTATCATCGAGAATACTAGTTCCTCTCGGGGCGACCGACGCGTGATAAACCCGTCAATCGTCTTATACGTATCCGGTCCCTCGATCGGAGTATGAGTGTCGACAGCGTCATCGGGAGCGTGACGGACGGTTCACCGACCGTCGACATCGTCGAGGAAGTCGCGGCGGTCCGGGGCGTCCAGTCGGACGAACTGGACCCCCTGTACACGGCCATCGACCCCGACGCCCTGGAAAGACTGCTCTCCGGCGCGTTCAGGAACGGGCGAGTCGAGTTCGAGTACGAGGGGTGTACCGTCGTCTGCGAAAGCGACGGACGCGTCGCTATCGCCGAGCGGGAACGGCGGACGTAACGTCGCCTCCCCGCCGCCGCGACATCGAGCGACGGCGGGCGGTCCGGGCGCGACGCGCCCGAACGTCCCTCGCGTCGACGACGCACGACCCGAACGGTTCCTGGCGAGCGACGAACCGGCCCGTCCCGGACGAACGATCGCCACGTTTTCGCGGGATTTATATATTGACTCGATAGTCAGCCTCTATGCCCGACGCCGACGAGGAGACGCCGTTCGACCGGTATCGGCAGCGCATCGACCGGCCGCTGGTCCGCCTGTTCCGGGAGTACGGGATGGAACGGAAGCGGTGGCTCGTCGTGGGAATGGTCGCCAACCTCGTCGCACAGACCGCCTCGCTGTTGCCGCCCGTGGTGCTCGGGGCGGCCATCGACTCCGTCTTCCGCGGGGGCGACCAGGCCTACCAGTTGCCGCTGGTTCCGGTCGCCTGGCTCCCCAGCGACGAACCCGAGCAGTTCTGGTTCTCCGCGATGGTCATCGCCGGCGCGTTCCTCGTCACCGGCGTCTTCACGTGGATATACGGCGTCGTCGCCAACTTCTTCGCCCACGGCGTGATGCACAGCGTCCGCTCGGAGAGCTTCGAGAAGCTCCTCCAGCTCGACGCCGCCTTCTTCGACGACAAGCAGACCGGCGAGGTGATGTCCATCCTCTCGAACGACGCCTCGAACCTGGAACTGTTCCTCGACGACGCGCTGATGAACGGGACGCGGCTGGTGGCGATGGTCGGCGGCATCGTCGTCCTCCTCTTCCTGCTGAACCCGCAACTCGCACTCGTCACCCTCGCCGCGCTCCCGATAATGGCCGTGTTCACCTGGTGGTTCATGCGCGTCATCGAACCGCGCTACGAGGCGCGTCAGACCGCCGTCGCGTCGTTCAACACCCGCATCGAGAACGGCATCAGCGGCGTCGAACTCGCCAAGACCACCTCCAGCGAGGAGTACGAGAGCGAGCGGGTCCGGGACGCCTCCCGCGGCGTCTTCGAGTCCATCATGGAGGTGCTGAAACTGGCGTACTTCTACCGGCCGGGGATGGAACTGCTGGCCGGCCTCTCCTTCGCGCTCACGTTCGTCGTCGGCGGCTTCTGGCTGCTGAACGAGACGGCACCCTGGTTCTTCTCCGGCGGCCTGACCGTCGGGACGTTCGTCACGTTCGTCTTCATGACCCAGCGGTTCGTCTCGCCGCTGGCCGAGGTGTCCAGCATCGTCGACCAAGTCCAGAACGCCCGCGTCTCCGCCTCCCGGGTGTTCGGGCTCTACGACATCCCGGTCCACATCGAGGACGACCCCGACGCCGTCGTCCTCGACGACCCTGAGGGCCACGTGGAGTACGAGGACGTCTGCTTCGCTTACCCCGACTTCCTGGCCGACGACGAGGACGAGGAGGCCGCGGGCACGCCGGAAGCGGACGGTGGGGCCGTGCTCGCGACGGAGGAGGACGAGGATGAGTACGTCATCGAGGACGTCTCCGTCGAGGCCGAACCCGGCGAAACGGTCGCCTTCGTCGGGTCGACCGGCGCCGGCAAGTCGACGCTCTGCCGACTCCTCCTGCGCCTCTATGACCTCGACGAGGGCTCTATCCGGGTCGACGGCCACGACGTCCGGGACGTGACGCTCGCCAGCCTGCGGCGACACGTCGGCTACGTCTCCCAGGACGCGTTCCTCTTCGACGGCACCATCGCCGACAACGTCCGCTACGGCCGGTTCGACGCCACGATGGAGGACGTGCGCGACGCCGCGCGAGCGGCCGAGGCCCACGAGTTCATCTCCGGACTCCCCGACGGCTACGACACGCGCGTCGGCGAGCGCGGCGTGAAGCTCTCTGGCGGCCAGCGCCAGCGAATCGCCATCGCCCGCGTCGTCCTGCAGGACCCCGCCATCCTGATCCTCGACGAGGCGACCAGCGACGTCGACACGGACACGGAACAGCGCATCCAGTCCTCGCTGGACGCGCTCACCGAGGACCGGACGACGTTCGTCGTCGCCCACCGCCTCTCGACGGTCGTCGGCGCCGACGAGATAGTCGTCCTCGAGGACGGGAGCGTCGTCGAGCGCGGGAGCCACGAGGAACTCGCGGACGCGGACGGCCGGTACGCCGAACTGTGGGGCGCTCAGACCGGCGACGAGGCGTAGTCCTCGAACCCCGGTCGTCGCCGTTTCTCGCGGACCGCGTACCTGTCGCCTCGGACGACATATTCTCTCTTCGGCCAAAAACGTATTACCGGTCGTTCGATCCGGTTATCAGCCGGGAAAATGTCCAGGAAGACGTTAAATACCGGTACGGTAGTGTCTGGGCCATGAATCTCAAAGTGAAACTGATCGTCCTGTTTCTGACGATATCGCTCGTCCCGCTGGGGAGCGTGGGCGTGCTCGCGACCCAGAACATGGGCGATCTCAACCAGCACGCACAGGACCGGAGTTCCGACGCGTTGCGCTCCCAGATGACCGACCAGTTGAACAACAGCGCACAGGCGAGACAGGAGGCCATCCAGAACCAGATCAACCAGCGCGAGGTGGACGTGCGGGCGCTGTCCGACTCCGCCGCCATGAACGACTACCAGGCCGCCAGGGACGGACAGATGGAACTGGTCCAGGACTCCAGCCAGAAGCAGGTCGGGTACACGGGGCTCCAGATGCGCACCGCCATCGACAGCGTCACCCAGACCATCCTGGAGAACCAGTACAACGGCCGTAGCTGGGAGAGCCTGTCACCGGGGGAGCAGGAGGAGGTCAAGTCACAGGTGGAGGCCCGCATCGCCGGGTCGTCGGGCGCCGGGGTGAGTTCGAGCGGGACGATGTCCGACGCCTTCGAACCGGGGTACATCGGCGACACGGGCTACGGCTACGTCACGGACCTCGACTCCAACATCGTCGTCCATCACAGCCTCTCGGACGGTCACAGCCTGGCGGAGGATTCCGGGCTGACGGTGTTCAACGACATCAAGAGCGACGTCCAGTCGACGCCCGCCATCCGGAACGGCGAGGACTGGGGCATCGCCGAGTACGAGTGGGAGGACACGACCCAGGAGGGGAACCCGATGGAGACGAAGTTCATCGCCTACACCTACTACGAACCGTTCGACTGGATCATCGCGCCCAGCGTCTACTACTACGAACTGCAGGAGACCGCCGTCGCGGACGCGGAGGGGACCATGGGCGACTCCTTCGAGCGCTACCTCGAGACGCGGACCGTCACCGTCGGCGAGCGCGAACACGAGGCGTACGAGGCCATCACGTTCGCCGGCCCCGACGGCGACGAGATACTCCGCACGGACCGGTCGGGCGACGGCGTCACCACCGACGCCGATGGCTCCCAGTCCTACGCGGACGCCGGCTGGTTCGCGATGGCGAAGAACGGGGCCGAGGACGAGGTTCACTTCAGCGACGTCCGGACGGAGGACGGCCACGAACTGACGACCGTCTCCACCCCGGTGTACGAGGACGGCACGTTCCGGGGCGTCGTCGCGGCCGAGTTCAACTACTCCATCGTCACCGAGATGACCAACCGCGTCACGGTCGGTGACAGCGGCTACCTCTACATCCTCGACGGGAGCGGGGAGGTCGTGAGCCACCCGGACCGGTCCGTCGTGGACGAGCGCGTGAACGCCAGCGCCGGCGGGTACGGCGCGGAACTTGCCGGCGTCGTGAACGAGCAGATGCTCGCCGGCGAGACGGGACTGGCGACGCACACGAAGCCGGCCGACGACGGGGAGAACGTCACGCGGTACGTCTCCTTCGCGCCCATCGACCTCGGCATGAACCAGTTCACCATCGTGGCGACCGTCCCGGAGAGCGACGTCAACCAGCCCATCGCCGCGCTCGGGGCGTCGCTCCAGGACAGGGCCTCCTCCGCGCGGAACTTCATCCTGCTTCTGTCGGCCGTCGCCGCGGTGGCCGTCGCCGGGACCGGCTACGGTGCCGCCCGGTACTTCGCCAGGCCGATAGAGCAGGTCAGGGACCAGGCCCTCGCGCTGTCGCAGGGCCGGTTCGACGACCAGGTCGACGTCGACGCGAGCGACGACGAAATCGGCGAGATGGTCGACGCGTTCGGCGAGATGCAGGCGAACCTGAACCAACAGATAGCGGAGATAGAGGCCGTCAGCGACAGTCTCAGCGAGGGACGGCTCGACGAGGACATCAGCACCGACCTCCCCGGCAAGTACGGGGAGATCATGGCGGACCTCCAGGCCGGCATGGCCGAACTCGAGACGAGTTTCGAGCGGATAAGCCGGGCGAGCGAGAACGTCCGCGCCGGCGACCTCGACCAGGACCTGGAGACGGACCTGCCGGGGGACTACGGCGACGTGATGTCGGAACTCGACGCCGGACTCCAGCAGCTATCGGCGAGTTTCGCCCAGCTACGGCGGGCGAGCACCGACCTCCGCGACGGCCGCCTGGACCAGACCCTCGACACGGACATGCCCGGCGCGTACGGCGACGTGCTGGCGAACATCGACGAGGGCCTCGACGCCGTCGACGAGAGCATCGCCCGCGTCCAGTCCATCGCTCGCGAGGTGAACGCGGCGAGCAACGACGTCGCCGCCAGCACCGAGGAGATCGAGCGGGCGAGCCAGGAGGTCGCCGAGTCGGTCCAGGAGATATCCCACGGCGCGGACCGGCAGGCGGAGAACCTCCAGGAGGCCGCCGGCGAGATGAACGACATGTCCGCGACCGTCGAGGAGATAGCCTCCTCCTCGGTCGACGTGGCCGAGACGGCACAGGAGGCCGCCGAACGCGCCGAGGCCGGCAGCGAGCAGGCCGCCGAGGCCACCGAGGAGATACAGGGGATCGAACGGGGGACCGAGCAGGCGGTCGACCAGGTCGAGGACCTCCAGGCGGAGATGGACGAGGTCAGCGCCATCGTCGAGATGATCTCCGACATCGCAGAGCAGACGAACATGCTCGCGCTCAACGCCTCCATCGAGGCCGCTCGCGCCGGCGAGGCGGGCGAAGGGTTCGGCGTAGTCGCCGACGAGATCAAGTCCCTCGCCCACGAGGCCGGGGAGGCGACCGAGGAGGTCGACTCGCTCATCGGCGAGATACAGGACACCACCGGCGACACGGTCGAGGACATGGAGGAGATGCGCGACCAGGTCAGCAGCGGTGCCGAGACCATCGAGGACGCCATCGACATGTTCGACGACATCGCGGAGGTCGTCTCGGAGGCCGAGGTCGGCGTCCAGGAGATCCGCGACGCCACCGACGACCAGGCCGCCTCCACCGAGGAGGTGGTCGCGATGGTCGACGAGGTCAGCACCGTCAGCGAGGAGACCGCCGCCGAGGCGAGCAACGTCTCCTCGGCGACCGAGGAACAGAGCGCTACGCTCAGCAACGTCTCCAGCAACGTCCAGTCCGTCGCCGACCTGGCCGACGACCTGAACCGCCTCGTCGACGAGTTCGAGGTCAGCGACGGGTCGGGGACCGCGACGCCGGACGTGGGGAGCGACGACCCGACGACCGGCGACGACCGGCCCGGCGGGAGCGTCCCCGAACCCGGATCGGACGACCCGACCGCCAGCGCGGACGGCGGTCGCGACGTCGACGAGTAGTCGCCTCGGAACTGGTCGCCGGGTGACGCCCGGCGACGCCGGCGAACCCCCAGGCGGGTCGCGCGCGGCCGGTTCACCAGCTATATTATCGCGCCCGCCACACCGTCTTCCATGGACCTGACGGAGTTCCTCGACGACTTCACGCACCGCGACTGGCAGGAGACGACGGACGACGGCCCGCTCCGCTTCGCGATGATCGGACTCGGCTGGTGGACCCGCGCGGAGGCCATCCCCGCCGTCGAGGACTCCGACCTGTGCGAGACGACGGTCGTCGTCAGCAGTTCGACGGAGAAGGCCGAGGGCGCCACGGACCTGTCGCCGAACATCGAACACGCCCTGACGTACGACGAGTTCCACGACGGCGCCGCCGCGGACGCCTACGACGCCGTCTACGTCTGCACGCCGAACGCCCTCCACCTGCCCTACGTCGAGACGGCCGCCGACCTGGACAAGGCGGTGCTGTGCGAGAAGCCGATGGAGGCCGACGTCGAGCGCGCCCGCGCCATCGTCGACGTCGCCGACGAGTCAGGGATCCCGCTGATGGTCGCCTACCGGATGCACACCGAACCCGCTGTCCGCCGGATGCGGGAACTCGTCCAGCGCGGCGCGATCGGCGACGTCGTCAGCGTCCACGGCCACATGTCCCAGCGCATGCTCGACGACGTCTCCGCCGACCCGGACCAGTGGCGCCTGAACCCCGACCTGACCGGCTACGGGACGAGCGTGATGGACATCGGCCTCTACCCGCTCAACACCGCCCGCTACGTCCTCGACGAGGACCCCGTCGCCGTCCAGGCCGCCATGGCCAGCGAGCACGAGGCGTTCCAGGACGTCCCCGACGAGTACGCCACCTTCACCCTGGAGTTCCCCGGCCACGTCTACGCGCCCTGCACCGCCAGCCAGAACGCCAACCACGCCAGCCACCTCGAAGTCCTCGGCACCGAGGGGAAGATTCGACTCGACCCGGCCTTCTTCAATCGCCAGCCCCGCGCGCTAAGCGTCACGCGCGGCAAGACGACCGTCGACGTCGACTTCCCGCAGGTCAACCAGATGGAGGAGGAGTTCGACTTCTTCGCAGACCGGGTGCTCCGCGGCGAGGACCTGCCGGCGGACGGCGAGCACGGCCTCGTCGACCTGGAGGCCATCGCGGCAATCCACGAGGCCGCCGAGCAGGGCGAGCGCGTCGAACTGTAACTCTCCTCTTCCTGCCATCGCGACCAAACGCATACCCGCGCGCCGCCCGTCCCTTCGACCATGCCGACCGATACCGACCCGGTTCGCGTGTGGCTGGTCGAGCGCGGCTACACCAGTCGCGACCTCGTCGTCCTCCAGTACGCGACGCCCGACGGCGAGCGGGTGTACCGCCGGGAACTCTCCGCACAGGCCCTCGACGGCGCGTCGGTGACCGCCGCCAGGGACGTCTCCCCCGACGACCTCGAATCGGTCGACGACGCCGAGACGCGGGACCGGTTCGCGGCCGAAGCCGAACGGATGGCCGACGAGCACGACCCCGACGACGAGGTGTGAACGGAATCGACGAACGGCGTTACGCTCCCGTCGTCCGTCCCGGGACGCCCCGCTTCCGGAGCCAGTACTCCGCGCCCGCGAGCAGTCCGTAGGCGACGAGGTAGGCGGGCACGAAGAGGAACACGAAGGTGAATCCGGGCGAGTCCCCCTCGCCGCTCCCGATCGGTGGGACGTACACGAGCACGTGCCAGAACAGGAGGATCAGCGCCAGCAGTACCGACGGTCCCCGGATCTCGTATCGCAACCAGAGGAGGACCGGGACGCCGACCGTCCCGAACGCGAACAGCGAGTACAGCGCGAGGAAGTGCCAGGGCGAACCGGATATCGAGACGCCCGAAGACGGTTGCGTACTGTACCAGAGGACGGCGGCGGTGTAACCGACGCTGGCGAGGACCGCAGCGCCGACGGGCCGTCGCCACTGCTCCGGCGACGGGAGCAGTTCGTGGAGGGGACGCATGCGTGATTCGACAGCCACGCGACTGATAAGTCTACGGACCGTCTTGCATGCTCCCGGCCTCTCGTCGGTCGCCCCCAAACTCGCGGCAAAGCCCACCTCTCGCCGGTACTTTTCTCAGTGAGCGACCACAACCTACGGTCGATGAGCAAGGAGTGGACCGCGGCCGACGTGCCGCAACTCGACGGGAAGACGGTCGTCGTGACCGGCGCGAACAGCGGCATCGGCTACGAGGGGGCGAAGGTGTTCGCGGACCGGGGAGCCACCGTCGTGATGGCCTGCCGGTCCGTCCCGCGGGGTGAGCGGGCCGCCGACGAGATACGCCGGGAAGTGGACGACCCGGCCCTCGACGTCCGCGAACTGGACCTGGCGGACCTCGCTTCGGTCGAGTCGTTCGCCGGGGCGTTTACGGACGACTACGACGAACTACACGTCCTCTGCAACAACGCGGGCGTGATGGCCATCCCGCGCTCGGAGACGGAAGACGGCTTCGAGACGCAGTTCGGCGTCAACCACCTCGGCCACTTCGCGCTGACGGGGCACCTGCTGGACGTCCTCGAAGCGACGGAGGGGGAGTCCCGCGTGGTCACCCAGTCCAGCGGCGTCCACGAGCAGGGCGAGATGGACTTCGACGACCTGCAGGGCGAGCGGAGCTACGACAAGTGGGACGCCTACGCCCAGAGCAAACTGGCGAACGTCCTCTTCGGCTACGAACTGGACGACAGACTGGGGAACCACGGCGTCGACGACGTCCTGAGCGTCGTCTGTCACCCCGGCTTCGCCGCGACGAACCTCCAGATCCGAACCGGGCAGGAGTCCGGGTCGAAACTCCGCCTCTGGGCGATGAAGGCCGCCAACGCCGTCTTCGCCCAGTCCGCCGAGATGGGCGCGCTGCCGATGCTGTTCGCCGCCACCTCCGAACGGGTGCTCGGCGGCGAGTACGTCGGCCCGACCGGGTTCATGAACATGCGCGGCCATCCCGGGTTCCAGCGCTCCAGCGACGCCTCCTACGACTCCGAGGACGCGGAGCGCCTGTGGGAGATCTCCGAGGACCTGACCGACGTCGAGTACGATTTCGAGGGGTAGTGATCGGGAGAGTAGTGGATTCCGGCGTTCGGAGTTCTCGGAACAGAAGATATCCTTCGATCGGCTCTCAACGAGAGAGGGAATTCTACAACAAAAGAAAGCCCTCGGCCCGCCCAGAGTTTCCGCAGCAACCACCATCGACGACAACTGAAAGCCCTCGGCCCGCCCTCCACGAGTCGTCGAATCTCCCGACAGAGGAAAGCCCTCGGCCCGCTCGGCTCGTGTGATCCCTCTGCGCGCTTCCCTCACTTCGTTCGGTCCAGTGCTTGCGAGGTCGGGCTTCGCCGACCGACCCTCGCCCTTTCAATCCATCAGGGCAGCATTGCTCGCGCGGCCTCGCTTTCGCTCGGCCCGCGCTCACGAGTGACTCCCCACCCCTCCCCGGTCGCGCGGGAACGTCCGCGCGACCGCTTCCTGACTGCACCGCCCGCGGTTGGCCGGGAGCGCGTGCGCGAACGACAGTGAGCGTCGCGCGACCCGGGGAAGGGCAGGGCCGTTTGCGGTTCCTGGCGGACTGAAAGGGCGAGGCGGGCTCGGGGAAGCCGGGACCCCCAAGCACCGCAGCGTAGCGAGGAGCGCAGCGCGGTCCGCGGGACGCGAGCGGGCCAAGGGCTTTCCTCTGTTTGCAGTTGTGGCGTCTAATCTTCACGTCCCCACCTTCACTTTCGGTCCGCGGCGGGGCCTCTTGCCGGTCGGCGCACTACGAACATACACCAATGCCGAGTCGCTCCAGCGCCGACCTGCCGCTGCACAGCGGGTCGGCCCCGTCGTGGCTGTTCGACCGGATGGTCGACCTGGCGGAGGTCCTCGCCGAGGCTGTCGTCGATGAGTACGGGCCGGACGAACTCGTCCGGCGGCTCTCCGATCCGTACTGGTTCCAGGCGCTGGGGTGCGTCCTCGGCTTCGACTGGCACTCCTCCGGCGTCACGACCACGACGATGGGCGCACTGAAGGAGGCCCTCGACGGGCAGGAACACGGCGTCACCGTCGTCGGGGGGAAAGGACAGACCTCGCGGAAGACGCCGGACGAACTCGACGCCGCGACGCTGGACCTCTCGACGGGGACGCGCGAGGACCTGAAGCGGACGTCGCGGATGAGCGCCGCCGTCGACAACGGCTGCGTGCAGGACTCGTACACCATCTACCACCACACCATGGCCGTCTCGGAGTCGGGGGCGTGGTGCGTCGTCCAGCAGGGGATGGGCGACTCGACGGCCCGGCGCTACCACTGGCTGTCCGACAACGTCGCGAGTTTCGTCGAGGAGCCACAGGCGGCCATCTGCTCGCAGGAAGCGGCCGCCGACCCGCTGGACCTGACGGCCGAGGAGTCGTCGGAGACCCGCGACGTCTCCGTCGACCTGGTGCAGGACGACCCGAGCCACCTGCTCCGGGAACTCCAGGGGCAGCGGTCGCTGGCCGATTTCGGTGGCGGCTCGGCCGATAGGGGAACGTACAGCGTCGACGACGACGCGGCCGGTCTGCGCGAGAAACTCGCCGCCGACCCGGACCTGTCGATGCCGAGCCACCACGAACTCCGGGACGCGGACCTCTCGGAGAAGGCCCTCGACCAGCTACAGCGGGCCTACGAGTTTCAGCCGGACGACTACGAGGAACTCGTCGAACTGGAGGGTATCGGCCCCGGGTCGCTCCGGGCGCTGGCGCTGATCTCCGAACTGGTGTACGACGCCGAGAGTTCCCGCGAGGACCCGGCGAAGTACGCCTACGCCCACGGCGGGAAGGACGGCACGCCCCACCCCGTCGACCGCGAGCGCTACGACGGGTCGGTCGAGTTCATGCGCTCGATACTGGAGGGCGCGGAACTCGACCGCGAGACGAAACAGAGCTCGCTGGAGCGGCTGGCCGAGTTGCAGTGAGGGGTCGGTCGCGGCGACGGACGCCACAGGCCAACTGTTTTCCCCCGCTCCGCCGTTCGCGTCCACATGGAACCAGACGAGGTCGAGGCGCTGATCGAGGAACGGATCGAGGACGCCGAGGTGACGGTGACCCGGCCCAGGGACCCGGACGACGACAAGCACTACGCCGTCGACGTGGTGTCGCCGGCGTTCGAGGGCGAGACGCTCGTCGACCAGCACCAGCTGGTCCACGACGCGCTCGGCGAGCACCTGACCCGCGACATCCACGCCATCGAACTGACGACGGCGACGCCCGGGGAACGGGAGTGACCCGAGGAGCGGGAGCGACAGTGGCGTGGCGGCGGCCGTCGTCGCCGGCATCCCTTTACATGCGCCGCCGCTACGGGGAGCCATG
Organism: uncultured Halobacteriales archaeon; assembly: GCA_964565905.1. Taxonomy (GTDB): domain Archaea; phylum Halobacteriota; class Halobacteria; order Halobacteriales; family Haloarculaceae; genus Halomicrobium. The sequence continues at coordinate 301 of CAZMGU010000019.1, read as the reverse complement.
ACGTTCGAACCCGAACCCGAACTCTCGCCCGAGGAAGTGGAATCGAAGGTGGACGAGACCATCGAGAACGAGGACGTCGCGCTGTTCATGAAGGGGACCGAACTGATGCCCCAGTGTGGCTACTCGCGGAAGGCGCTGGCCCTGATCCAGCAGCACCGAGAGGACGTCGCGGTCGTGAACACCCTCGACGCGCTCGACGAGTTCCGCGAGGCGCTGGAGGCCCACAGCGGCCGCGAGACCATCCCGCAGACGTTCGTCGACGGCGAGTTCGTCGGCGGCAGCGACATCCTGGAGCAACTCG
>CAZMGU010000018.1:0-28769 GCA_964565905.1 uncultured Halobacteriales archaeon | reverse complement strand
CCGCGACGCTCGACGCCTTCGCGACCCGCGTCGCGGGCGGCGACCGCGGCGTCGCTCTGCTGATGGGCGACCCGAACGTCTCGGGCTACCAGTTCCTCGGCAAGGTGGAGCGGGCCGTCGACGGCCCCGTCCGCGTCGTGCCCGGCATCTCGTCTATCCAGGTGGCGGCCAGTCGCGCCCGGACGCCGATGGAGGACGCCACCTTCGCGACGCTCCACGTCCGCGGCGACGTGACGCCCGCCCTCGACCGACTGGCCGCCGACGCCGGCGAGCGTCACCTGATCGTCCTCCCCCGCCCGTACGACTGGATGCCCGGGAACGTCGCCGCCTTCCTCCGTGAACGCGGTGCGCCCGGCGACCTGACCGCGCTCGTCTTCGAGCGCCTGACCCACGACGACGAGTCCCGGACGGAGACGACGCTCGCGGCCCTGGCCCACGACGCCGGCGGCGACGGGCCGGACGATTCCCGCTTCTCGGACCTCTCCGTGTTCGTCGTCCGGGCACCGACTTCCACCGACTCGTGACCGACCATCGACCGACGACCGACGCCGACCACCCAACCATGACCGACACCGACTCCGACGAGACGGCCGAATCGCCCACCCACCACGCCATCGAACCCGCCGCGCCGGAGGCGTTCGGCCTCGTCCAGGTGTGGTGGGGCGACGGCAAGGGCAAGACCACCGCCTCCCTCGGCATGGGGATGCGCGCCGCCGGTCACGGCTACCGCGTCCACCTCCTGCAGTTCATGAAGGGCGGCACCGCGAGCGTCGAGAACGTCCGCGGCGAGTACAACGCCATCGCCGCCCTCCCCGGCTACTCCTACGAGAACGCGGGTCACTTCGGCTGGCACGGGTTCATGGACGGGTCCGACGACGACGAGCACGGCGCGCGGGCGCAGGGGGCGCTCGCCCGCGCCCGCGAAATCGTCGCGGGCGCGGCGGACGCCGACCTGACCTCGCCGCTCGACCCGGACGGCGACCCCGCGGACGGCGTCCACATGCTGATCGTCGACGAGATAATCTACGCCGCCAACCGCGGCCTCGTGGATCCGGCGGACGTCGTCGCGCTGATCGAGGACAAACCGGAGGATCTGGAACTCGTCCTCACCGGCGGCCACGAACGGCCCGAGTACCTGGTCGACCACGCCGACCTGGTCTCGAACGTCCGCAAGGAGAAACACCCGCTCGAATCCGGCCACAGGGCGCGGAAGGGGACCGAGTACTGAGCTACCGCTCCCGGTCGCGCCCGCCCCGCTCGGGATTTCCGGGCTCGGGCGTGAACGGCCCGATGAAGAGGCTGGTCTCCGCCAGCGTCGCCAGGCGGGCGACGTAGCTGACGAGCACCAGCACGGGAACGGTGGCGACGGTGAACGTCCCGGCGACGAACCACAGGAGGTTCTCCACGCCGAACGTCGACCCGGGGAAGGCGGTCGGGCCGATTATCTGCACCGCGAGGTGCGCGACGACGAGCGCGGGGACGCCGGTGTAGAGGACGACGCGCGTGAAGGTGATGAACTCCCGGCGGACGTACAGCGTCCGGAAGTACTCCCGCGAGACGGTGAACGTCTCGAGGACGTCGAGCAGATCGTCGAACGCCTCGTCCGCGGCCGCCGAGGGGTCGTCCCCGTACTCCTGGCGTAGCGACTGGAGGCGGTAGGTGTCGCGGCTCGCGTCGTAGTGCATCGCGGCGCCGACCATCCCGACCCGACCGAACCGTTCGCGGGACAGCGCCTCGCGGATGCGGTCCGTCTCGGTGACGACGTGGTCCGTGAACGCGGCCACCTCCCGGTCGACGTCGGACTGGCCGTCGGTCGCCACCGCGTCGCGGAGGTCGCTCGCCCGGCGACTCGTCGCGTCGGCGAGCGCCGCGAGCGCCCGGGACGGCGCCGTCGGTGCCGGGGATACCCCCGTCCTCTCCGCTATCTCGTCCCGGTGGGACTTGGCGTCGGCGAGTCGATCGCGCTGGCGACTCACCGGTCCCAGATCCGGCGAGAGCACCAGCTGGTTGATCGCGAGGACGACGGTGATGACCGTCACCGCACCGGTCTGGAGTTCGACGTACGCTTTCCCGCTGACGACGCCGCCGAGCATGAACTGCCGCTGGGTGACCGGTCCGAACGCGCCGACGAGGACCACGGCCGCGTACACGGCGGCCGCGAGGACGGCGACCAGTCCGAGGCGGTGGGCGTCGACGAGCACCCACGTCCAGGCGTCCCTCACCCTGTCGCGCAGGGTTCCCTCGGCGTACTTCTTCTCGATGGCGTCGCTCACCTGCCGCACGGGGCGCTCGGCCGGCGACTCCGAGTCGGACATGCGTCCAGTTGGGGGAGGCGACGGTTGAGGATTCGGCCGTCGAGGTCCGGTCAGCCCGCCGCGATCACCCGGGCGAGGGCGACGCCGTAGACGAGCGAGTAGGTGACGTTCGCCACGCTCCCCGTGAGGTAGTAGGTGGTGTTGCCGCTGGAGATGTCCTGCCACCGGACGATGGACTTCGCGGTGAACACGAGGCCGAGCGCCGTGTACGCGCCCAGTAGCGCCAGCGTGAGGATGAGGACGTTCTCGACCTTCCCGACCGCGCGTCCCGTGTCGGCCTCGTCCTCGCCGACGTCGGCGCCGGCGAACCGGAGCGACCCGGCGACGACGTAGCCGCTGGTCGCCAGGAGCAGGCCGTAACCGGCCGCGAGCGTCAGGAGCGTCGTCCCGCTGCCCGCGAAGACCGACGGGGCGGGCGTCAGCCAGAGCAGGACGGCCACCGACGCAACCGCGACGCCGACCGACGCGGCCCGCCGGAGCACGTCTCGACGTCCGTCCCCGATCACGACAGGTCACCCCACAGTTCCGTCATGGCTGTCTGGAGGTCCCGCTCCATCCCCATAATGGTCGCGGCGTCCGCCCTGGCGAGCGTCTGGGACACCGACTGGACGGAGACGTCTAGCCGGTCGCTCACGGCCGCCATCGTTCCCAGGTCGCGGTACAGCCTCGCCACCTCCATCTGCCGGGCGGTCCACCCGGCCTTCCACATACAGACGAGGTCGACCTGGTTCGTCAGCAGGCCCACGAGCCACTCGTCGGTCCCGTCCACGGACAGCCCCACGTACCGGTCGGCCCGTTCGACCTCCCCGAGTAGGTCGTCGGCCTCGTGGAACGCCGGCCCGTCCATCCGCGCCACGTCGTCCGCGTCGGTCCCCACGTCGACGTCCCCCCAGACGACGGCGAACCGTATCGCCGTCGGGTGGATCGCGTCGACCAGTTCCCGCACCGCGTGGTAGGCCCGGCCCGGGTCCGTCAGGACGCCGCCCACCTCGTCGACGCCTTTCAGCGTCGTGAAGGGGGCGACGAGTCGGTCGCCGACGGCGTCGTTCGCCCGCTCCATGCCGGACTCGAGTCGGCCGTGGAGCGCCTCCCTGTCCTCGACCGCACGGGAGTCGACGACGTCGCCGACGACGACGCAGCGGCGTTCGGTCATTGCCCGGTGTTCAACCTAATACGGTTTAACGATTGTGGATAAACCGAGTTCGTTTTACCCACTCAGCCGTACTTCAACTGAAAACGATTTATCTGGTATTGATAAACTATATGTGTTTGAATAGGGTGGGAACGTGGCGAAAGACACGTGACACCGCGCGTCGCAGGTGCGAGTGATGACCCGGACCGTCCTCGTCGCCGGCACCGCCAGCCACGTCGGCAAGAGCACCGTGGCCGCCGGCCTCTGCCGGTACCTGGCCGACGGGGGCGTCTCGGTCGCGCCGTTCAAGGGCCAGAACATGAGCAACAACGCGCGCGTCGTCCCGCGAGCGGTGGCGGGGGGAGGCGGGCGCGGTGGCGACGACGGGGACGACACCGACGCCTGGGGGGAGATAGGCGTCTCCCAGTACGTCCAGGCCCGCGCCGCCCGCGTCCCGGCGACGACGGACCACAACCCCGTCCTGCTCAAGCCCCGCGGCGACGCGGAGTCGCAGGTCGTGATCGACGGACGGGCGGTCGGTCACTACGCCGCGGGCGCGTACTACGACGACCACTGGGACGACGCCCTCGACGCGGCCCGCGAGGCCCACGCCCGCCTCGCCCGCGACCACGACGTGATAGTGGCCGAGGGCGCTGGCTCCATCGCGGAGATAAACCTCCACGACCGCGACCTGGCGAACGTGGAGACGGCCCGCTTCGCGGACGCCGAGATCCTGCTCGTCGCGGACGTCGAGCGCGGCGGCGTCTTCGCCTCGCTCGTCGGCACGCTCGAACTGATACCCGACGACCTCCGTGAGCGGGTCGCCGGTTGCGTGATAACGAAGTTCCGCGGCGACCGGTCGCTGCTCGACCCCGGGATCGAACAGTTCGAGGACCGGACCGGGGTCCCCGTCCTCGGCGTCCTGCCATACGACGACCCGGGACTCCCCGAGGAGGACAGCGTCGCGCTGCCGGCGGCGGGAGAGCGCGCGGTGCGGGGGGCCGACGACGGCGTCCCCGACGACCGGAGCGTCACCGTCGCCGTCCCGCGCCTCCCCCGGCTATCCAACGCGACCGACCTGGAACCGCTGGCGGCCGAACCCGGCATCCGCGTGGCGTACGTCCCGCTCGACGGGTCGCTGACAGGCGGCGACGTCGACTACGACGCGGTCGTGGTTCCGGGAACCAAGAACACGGTCGACGACCTTATCGCCCTGCGCGAGGCCGGCTTCCACGAGGAACTGCGGGCCTTCGACGGCCCCGTCGTCGGCCTCTGCGGCGGCTACCAGTTGCTCGGCGAGGAAGTCACGAACGCCGCACTGGAGGGGACCGGCGACGAGGAACGGGTCGACGGCGTCGGCCTGCTTCCGGTGCGGACCCGCTTCGAACCCGAGAAGACCGTCGCCGCGGTGACCCGCGACCTCTCCGGCGTCGGACCGCTCGCCGGGGCCGACGGCGAGGTGTCGGGGTACGAGATACACGCCGGCGAGACCGAACTCCTCGAACACGTCGACCGGCCGTTCGCCGACGACGGGGCCGCGACCGGCCGGGCCCTCGGAACCTACCTCCACGGCCTCTTCGAGAACGCCGTCGCCAGGGACGCCTTCGTCGACGCCGTCTTCGAGTTCGCGGGGCGAGAGCGTCCCCGTTCGGACGCGGCGACGGGGGACCCGTACGAGCGCGCCGCCGCTCTGGTGGCCGACCACGTGGACCTGTCGCCCCTCTCTACGATTCCCGGCGGCGAGAGCCCGTAGCGGACGCACCGGCCGACGCTCGCGACCGGCGACTGTGGAAATAGATTCGCCCCGGTTATAGATTCATTCTAACGAAACAGTTCCTAAACTTTTAGTCGGAGGGAGCCACAGGGTCGCGTAATGGTCGAGGCGTTCGCGGTGGCGAGCGGGAAGGGGGGCACGGGCAAGACGACGAGCACGCTCGCCCTGGGGATGGCGCTGGCGGACTCCCACGACGTGACGGTGGTCGACGCGGACACGGGGATGGCGAACCTGCTCTTTCACGCCGGCCTCTCGGACGTCGAGACGACGCTCCACGACGTGCTGGCGAACGAAGCTACCGTCGACGACGCGCGCTACGACCGGTTCGGGATGACGGTGGTGCCCTGCGGGACCAACCTGGACGGGTTCAGGGACGCCGACCCGGGGCGGTTGCGGACGGTCGTCGCGGAGTTGGCGGCGGACACGGACGTGATACTGCTCGACTCCGCCGCCGCCCTCTCCAGTCGCTCGGCGGTCCTGCCGGTCGTCCTCGCCGACCGCACCATCGTGGTCCTCCAGCCCACCATCCCGTCGCTGTCCGACGGGATCAAGGTCCAGGAGTACGCGACGTCCTACGACACCGGCGTCGCGGGCGTGCTGTTCAACATGGTGCGCGACGGCGACGCCATCGACCGCATCGCGTCGAAGTCCGAACGCTACTTCGAGGGACCGACGTTGGCGACGGTCCCGGCGAGCGAGGCCGCCCGGGAGGCGCGGCGGGCCGGTCGACCGCTCCTCGCGCACGCGCCCGACTCCGCGGCGGCCGAGGCGTTCCGGGCGGCCGCGGCGGGAATCGACGTCCGCGACGGCGCGTCCGGGGTGGTCGCGGACCGCTTCCGCAGCGCCGTCATCCCCGACCCGCCATGAACGTCCCCGACGGCCGCCTCCTGCGGTCCCGCGTGGTCAGCGACCCGCGCGACTCGCTCGCCGAGGCGCTGGACCGCGAACTCACCGGCTACGCCGTCCTCGAACCCCAGGCGACGCTCTTGCTCGACGCCGAGGGCCGCGGCGTGGTCACCTTCCGCGACGGGGTCCCCGACCTGGCCTACTACACGGGCACCGACCGGGGCGGCCCCGCCGCCCTGGGCGACATGGCGATGCCCGGTCCCTACCACGTCGAACTGTACGAACTCCCCGACGGTGCCGGCGACGCCCTCGCCGACGCCGCGTCCTGCCAGGTCCCGCCGGGGATGCCGGCGGAGCGACTCGCCGGGGACCCGGCGCTCGCCGCCAGCACGCGCCGGGCAACCGGGGACGCCCGGGCCGACCCGGAGACGGGGGACGCGGCGGCGGACGAACGCCCGCCGCCCGACGACCGCGGCGCGGTGGAGGCGTTCCTCGACGACGAGGCGAAGATAGCGGCGATCCGCGAGCAGGCCCGCCAGGAGGCCGAGGCCCGCGCGGAGGAGTGGGGGTTCGACTGAGGCCGATCCGATCGGCGCGTCCATCGGTGACGGTACACGGACGCCTTCACGTAATTAGGCCGAATCTATTTCCCGTGAACTCCGGATCATTCCGACGACGAAACGATGCACACGCGAACACTCGTAGTCGCGGCAGTCGTACTGTTCGCGGCGGTGGCACCGGCCACGGCCGCTGCAGCGAACCAGGACGGGAGCGCGTACGCCGGGTCGCACGTGACCTTCGACGCGAACGGCGACGCGCTCGTCGACTACCGCGTCGACGGCACGACGATGATGGAGTCGGTCAGCGTCCAGTCACAGAGCGAGGTCGACGGCGGACTCGGCGTCGGTGCGTCGGCGAGCGCCTCGGCTGTCACCGACCTCGTCGGTGCGGCCCTCTCCGTGGAGTCGTCGGCCGGCGCGTCCGCGACCGTCCGCTCCGAGAGTGGCGCGGCGCTCCGGGCCCACGACAACGGCCACGGGACGCTCGTCGTCGCGGCGAACGGGAGTTCCCAGTACGTCGAAGTGGGGGTCGGTGGTGACGCGTCCGCCGAACAGGTCGCCGACGACAGACTCGTCGTCACGACCGGCGACGGGACGAAACAGGCCTACGTCGTCGCGGGCGAGGGCAACGTCACGACGAACGACGACGGCAACGTCACCGCCGCCGTCGGACAGGACGCCCGACTCGTCGTGCGCTCGTACCCGAACGACCGGTCGAGCGACGACAACGAGCAAGAGGAGATGATCGCCAACGGGACGGCCGCCGCTGGCGTCTACCTGATGCAGGAGGGCGGTGAGACGGTCACCGACACCGTCGACTACGGCCAGTCGACCACGGTCGAGGTGTCCGAACGGAGCGCGGATCGGGTGAACATGACGGTGTCGCGGACCGCGAGCGAGGGCAAGGTCGTCGTCGTCTCGGCTTCGGAGGCGGCGTTCGACGCCGCCGACGGCGTGACTGTCCGCGTGGACGGCGAGGCGGCCGCGGAGGCCTCTTCCTACGCCGAACTGCGACGGGCGGCGAACGGCGACGCCGGTTCGAAGTACCTGGTGCGCCAGTCGACGTCTGCCGAGGCGGCCGCCGACGTCGCCGTCGCGCTCGACCACTTCTCCGAGCGCGAGGTGACGATGTCGTCCGGGCCGGAGTCGACCGGCGACGCCACCGAGGGCGCCGGCGAGGGCGGATCGAACGCGACGACGGCCGGCGAGGACTCCGACGACGGATCCACGACCGACGGGAGCGGTCCCGGGTTCGGCGTCCTCGCAGCGCTCGCGGCGCTGGCGGGCGTGGCCGGAACGGGCGCCCGGAGCGGGAACTGAGCGGCCCCGGAACCGGGCGGTCGCGGTCCCTTCTTCTGCGCGCTCTCGGCCACCGATCGGTGAGCGCCGGGCGACGGACAGCGAAAGGCTATTGCCTCGCTTCCGCCCACGCTGTGGCATGGTACGACCTGCACTCGTTCTGCCGCCGGAACCCGACGAGCGATGGGAACTGGCGAAGCAGATGGGCGTCACCGACGCGGTCATCCACCCCCTGGAGATAGGGGACGACAGGACCCACTGGACGTACGACGAACTGCGCGGCCTGAAGAACTGGCTGGAGGCCGACGGCCTCTCGCTGTCGGTCGTCGAGGGGAGCGTCCCCATCTCCGACCGGGTCCGCCTCGGACTGGACGGCCGGGACGAGGACATCGAGGAGTTCAAGCAGTTCCTCCGAAACTGCGGCGACCTCGGGATTCCAGTGGTCTGCTACGACTGGATGGCGGGCGTCCGCTGGGCGCGCACGGAGGCCCACACCGAGTCCCGCGGCGGGTCGCTCGTCACGGGCTACGATAACGCGAAGATGCAGGGCGGCCCCGCCGTCCGCGCCTCGAAGCGGACCCGCGAGGAGATATGGGACGCGCTGGAGTACTTCCTCCACGAGGTCGTCCCCGTCGCGGAGGAAGCGGGCGTCAAACTCGGCCTCCACCCCGACGACCCGCCGCGCGACGAACTGCGCGGCGTCCCCCGCATCGCCACCAGCGTGGAGAACTACGACCGCGTGCTGGACCTCTACGACAGCGAGCACAACGGCGTCACCTTCTGCCAGGGCAACTTCGCCGCGATGGGCGCGGACGTCCCCGGGGCGATACGGCACTTCGGCGAGAAGATCAACTTCGTCCACTTCCGCGACGTCGAGGGCGACGCCGACCGGTTCACCGAGACGTGGCACGACGCCGGCCCGACGGACATGCACGCCGCGATGGCCGCCTACGACGAGGCCGTCGACGACGACGTCCCGATGCGCCCCGACCACGTCCCCACGATGGCGGGCGAGGACAACTCCAACCCCGGCTACCACACCAAGGGCCGACTGTGGGCCATCGGCTACATGCGCGGTCTGCTGGACTCGCTGGAGTAGCGGACTCACTCTCCGGTACCAGCCCGGATCGGGGAAAGTGATACACTCGTTCGGCGTGGCTACCCGTACGAATGGCTCCCACTCTCTGGTATCCGTCGGTCCAGGACGTCCTCGATATTCATGAGGACATCGTGTCCGAGTACACGGATACGAGCCACGGAGTCCAGAACCGGGGCGACATCGAGTTCGCACTGGAGCATGTAGAATCGGGGAGCTTCGGAACTGTACCGGAGACAATCCACGAGAAAGCGTTCGAGTTACTTCGACTCCTCGTCGTCAACCACCCGTTCGTCGACGGCAACAAACGCACCGCGCTCAACACCGTGACCGTGTTTTACTTCCTGAATGGGTATCGGTTCGAGTACGACGACGAAATCAGGGGGATACTGAAACAGTTCGGAACGGACGAGGCGTCGGTCGACGACGATAGCGTGATCGAGTATCTCCGAACACACACGAGCGAGATAGATCTGGCGATGGAGATCTCGCGTTGGCGCGACGACCTCGTACGGTCCGGACTCGCGGAACTGACGGACGATTCTTCGGACCCGAACGATTAACCGCACCCGGAGCGAACGACCGTGCATGGCGACGGAAGAAGAGTCGAGTGAGGGGTCCCCGCTCGATCAGGTGATGGACGACATCAGGCGGGAGCTAGTCCTGCGGGTCGCCAGATCCGACAGGGACGACCACCGCGAAATCTACGACGCGCTCGAAAACGAGTAGCGAGAAGCGTTCTCGATTCGCGGCCCCCATCACTCGAACTCGGGCATCACTTCTTCGGCCATCACATCGCAAAACGCTTCCTGGTCCGGACTGGAACTCTGGAACACCACCTCGTCGAAGCCGACGTCGACGTACGTTCGCGTGACGTCGACCAGGTCTTGCGGGTCCGACGTGACGACGAACGCGTCCCGCAGGCGCTCGTCGGGGACGTCCTCGCCCATCGCCTGGAGTTCGCGCGGGTCGGCGGAGTCCGACGCCCAGACGTCGTCCAGCAGGGTGAGCCCCCAGGGACGAATCTCCTCCAGCGCCGCCTCCTCGTCATCGTCGTAGGCGCAGTGGACGTGGATCGTGCGGTGCAGGTCATCGAGGGAGTCGTTGCGGTCGGAGTTCGCGACGCCGTCGCGGGCGGCGGGGAACAGTTCTTCCCGGACGCGCTCGGGCGGTTCGTACACGGTGACGAGGCCGTCGCCGAGGTCGCCGGCCATCCGGGCGGAGGTGGGGCCGCTCGCGGCGACGTGGACCGGCGGCGCCTCGTCGGGGCCAGTGTAGAGGTTCGCGCCGTCCAGCGTCCAGAACTGTCCCTCGAAGTCGACGAACTCCTCCGCGAACAGCCGGCGGATCATCCGGATGGCCTCGGCGGTCCGCCGGGCGCGTTCGCCGTACTCGGGCAGCGGGTTCCCCAGCGGCACCTCGTTGAGCGCCTCGCCGGTGCCGATGCCGAGGAAGACGCGGTCGGGATAGAGCTCCAGGAGGGTCGCCAGGCGGTGGGCGACGTTGGCGGGGTGGTAGCGATTGATGATCGCCGTCACGCCCGTCCCGATGGCGACGTCGTCGGTGCGTTCGAGGGCGGCGGGCAGCCACGACCAGCAGTTGCCGCCGTGGGCCGGCGACCCGTCGCCCAGGCGGTCGAACCAGGGGTGGAAGTGGTCGTTGACCCAGACGGCGTCGAAACCCGCCGCCTCGGCCAGTTCGGCCTGGTCGAGACAGGCGGCCGGCGAGAACTCCTCCAGGGACGCGAAGTAGCCGAAGCGGACCATACCGCGACGTCGCCCGCTCGGGGAATAAGCGTCCGGGTCGCCGCCGACTCCGGGGAGTGAACTTATGGCCCGTTCGGTCGTGGGATGGGCCATGACACGGTACGAACGCGTCGCGGACTGTCGGACGCACACCGGCGAGGGGCCGCTCTGGCACCCGGACGAGGACCGACTCTACTGGGTGGACATCCCGAACGGCGACCTGTTCCGCTACGACCCGGCGACCGGCGAGAACGAGCGGGCCTACGCGACGGACACCCTCGGCGGGTTCACCATCCAGGACGACGGGTCGCTGTTGCTGTTCGAGGACGGCGGCCGCATCTCCCGCTGGGACCCGGACGCCGACGGGGAGACGACCACCGTCGTCGACGCCATCGACGGCGAGGCCGGGTCGCGGTTCAACGACGTCGTGGCCGACCCGCGCGGACGGGCGTTCTGCGGGACGATGCCGACCGACGACCGGCCGGGCCGCCTCTACCGTCTGGACCGGGACGGGTCGGTGACCCGGGTGCTCGACGACGTGGGGCTCCCGAACGGGATGGCCGTCACGCTCGACCGGCGGCGGTTCTACTTCACGGACTCCGTCCACGAACGCATCTACCGCTTCGACTACGACCAGGCGACGGGCGAACTCTCCGGTCGCGAGACGTTCGTCGACGTGGGCGAGGAGGCGGGCATCCCCGACGGACTGGCCGTCGACGCGGAGGGGTACGTCTGGTCGGCCCGCTGGGACGGCGGGTGTCTCGTCCGCTACGACCCGACGGGGGCCGAGGTGGCGCGCCTGTCGTTTCCCGCGCGGAAGGTGTCCTCCGTCGCGTTCGGCGGGCCGGCGTACGCCGACGGCTACGTGACGACGGCGCTAACCGACGAGACCCGCGAGGCCGAGGGCGACGGTGCCGGGTCGCTGTTCCGCTTCGCGCCGGACGCCGTCGGCGTCCCCGAGTTCCGGTCGCGCGTGGGGGTGTGAGTCGGTTCGGAGGGACGGCTAGTCCATCCGCACCGGGATCCACCACACGCGACTGCGCCCGCCGACCTTCTTGCTCGTGACGTCGGTGGTGTCCTCCAGGTCGTGCAGTTTGTTCAGCGCCGTCCGGCGCGAACAGCCGAGACGCTCCGCGACTTCCGACGCAGTCAGCGGTTCGGCGTAGTCCGATCGCTCCTTGAAGACCTGGATGACGTCGGACTCGGAGTACTCGACCTCCCGTCCAGGCGGTGACATGCACCGCGCTAGGGGACCGAGACACTTAGCGGTTCGTACCGCCGCAGTCTGCGAGTTTTCCGGTAGAGGTGGCCGGTTCCGTCCGCCCGGTGCCACCCGCCGCCGGCCACCGGTCGTTCCGGCCGACTACAAGATATTTGCCGCTCCGCGTCCACGGTTGGTTCGATGCCGCCACGCCGGGTCGCGCTCGCCGTCGCGCTCCTCGCCCTCGCGGCGACGGGTGCGGCGCTCGCGGCTGACCAGGGACCTGACGCCAGCCCCGGTCCGAAGGACGTCCGCCTCGTCGACGTGGGCGACGACGGGGACCGGCTGTGGCCCTACACGAGCAAACACACCGACTTCGGGACGCGGACGCTCGCCATCAACGTCATCGTCCACGACGACCCGGACATGGTGAAGTACCGACTGGAGCGCCGCACCGACGTCCAGTGGGCCGAACTGAACCGGTCCGAGGAGACGGCGAACTTCAGCGTCGCCCTCAGCGAGACGCGCGTCGGCTTCGACTGGACGCCCGCCCACGGCTCCATGCGCTACACCTACGTTGAGCGGGCGGGCGAGGGCCGCTGGCTCCCCCAGCGCTACCAGCTACACGCCGGCACGTACCTGGGGACCCGTTCGCACGTCCGCGCGTACGCCACCGGTGGGAACAGCGAGTGGACGGCCATCCAGGCCCACGGCGAGTACTGGGACTGGTTCCGCCTGCGCCACACCGTGACCGACGTCTGGGAGACGGGTCGCCACCTGGAGGAGGACTTCGCGGACCAGCCGCTGGTCTCCGACGTCGAGCGGGCCTACGCGACGCAGCGCGGCCCCACGGCCGACGGTATCACCGTCGTCCACGTCGCCGGCGTGGCCCTCCTCGGCGCGGTGCCGACCGTCCGCCGACGGCTCCGCGACGTCGCCGCCGACGTCGAGTTCGGCCACCGGACGCGCGTCCGGTCGCTGGCGCTGTTCGCGTTCGCTGGCGGCGTCCCGCTGTTCGTGCGCGCGGCCGGAATCGGCCTCGAACAGGCTCTCCCCTGGCTCTCGCCGAAAGTCGTCGCCGCGCCGCTGTACGTCCTCCTCGTCGCCGGCCTCCCCGTCGGCGTCCACCGGCTGAGCGACGGCGTCCCGGCCCGCCGCGCCGCGGCCCTCGCCGGCGTCGGGTTCCTGCTGGGCCTCGCGCTGGAGGCGGTGGCCATCGGCGCGACGGCCGGACTGGCGCGGTTCGCCTGGCACCGCCTCCTGCTGGCCGTCGCCCTCGGCGCCGTCGCCGCGGGGACCCGCGAGCGCGGCCCGCGACGGGCCGTCCTCGTCGCCGGCGTCGCCGCCTGGTCCGCCGGCGTCGTCGCCGCCGTCCTGAACCTGATCTGACCGCCCGACTGCGGCGGGACTGCCCCGGTAAGCGACCGTGTACGGGTGAACGAACGGCGACCTTATCTCCCCGCGTCAGCAAACGGGCGCATGAGCGTCATCGGCGAGTTCACGATTCCCGCGGAGTCGTTCGCCCTCGACCACGCCCTCGCGGCCGACCCGGCGATGACCGTCCGGGCGGACCGACTCGCGTCCCACAGCGCGATGGAGGTGCTCCCGTTCCTGTGGGCGACCGGCGGTGACCTCGACGCGTTCCAGCGGACCCTCTCGGACGACCCATCGACGACGGAGGTGACCGTGGCCGACGAGACGGACGGCGGGACGCTGTACCGGATGGAGTGGACCGACGAGTTCCGCGAACTGATAAATACCATGGTGGACCACCACGCGGCCATCACGGACGCCTCGGGGCGGGACGGCACGTGGACCCTTCGACTCCGGTTCGCAGAGGAGGGAATGGTGTCGGCGTTCCAGACGCACTTCCGGGAGGCCGGTGTCCAGTTCGAAGTCGAACAGCTAACCAGGCCGAAAGAGCCCCGACAGCGTGAGTTCGGCCTGACCGAACGGCAGTATGAGGCGCTCGTCGCCGCGGTCGACGAGGGGTACTACGAGATACCGCGGACCACGTCCGTCGAGGAACTGGGCGAGGTGCTGGACATCTCGGCGAACTCCGTCTCCCAGCGACTGCGACGCGGCAGCGAGGTGCTCGTCCGGAACACGCTCCGGACTGACGAGGACGACGGAGCGGCGTAGCCGCCGTCCGCCCGGTTATAAACGCTGTTACCTGTGAGGCCTGTCCCTGATACCTCGGTAGCGTCTCCGGGAGAACGATGACAGACACCGAACTCGATCTCCCCGACGTCGCTGTTCTCACCGACGTGGACGTCGACGCCGACGCGCTCTTCGACGTCCTCGCGGACACCCGTCGCCGGTTCGTCCTCGCCTGCCTCCAGGGGCACGCGAATCCGATGGCGCTCGGCGACGTGGCCGACGAACTCGCGGCGTGGGAACGCGACGCACCGCTCACCGAGATCCCGTCGGAGGAGGTCGAGTCGACGTACGCCGCGCTGTATCACGTGCACGTTCCGAAGATGGCCGACGCGGGCGTCGTCGACTACTGCCGGGAGCGGGACGCCGTCGCGCTCGCGGCCGACGTCCCCGTCGAGTCCGTCGTCGACGCGGCCTCCCCCTGACCGGCACCGACCCGATCGGTCGAACCGTTCGAGGTCGGCCGATCGGACCACCGGATCCCGTCCCACAACGGAGGACTGTTATGCCATGGCTACGGATTAACGGGTAGATGCCCCGATCGTCTGGCCCTCCCTCCCCGTCCCGTCGTGCGGTTCTGTCGGGGGTGGCTGGTGGTCTCGCGGCCACGAGCGGCTGTATGAGCCGCCTGCGGACCGTGATGGGGCGACAGCAACCGGACCCCGTCACTGTCACCATCAAGACGGTCCCCGCCGACGACGACCCCTACGCCCTGCTGCTCGCCCGGCGACTGTCGAAGTGGTTCGAGGCCGCCGGCGTGAGCGCGCAGGTCCTGCCGATGGCGAGCGAGGAACTGTTCCGGCAGGTGCTCGTCAACCACGAGTTCGACCTGTTCGTCGGCCGCTACCCCGACGGTAGCGTCGAACCCGACTCGCTTTACTCGCTGTTGCACTCGCGGTTCAGCGTCGAACCCGGCTGGCAGAACCCCTTCGGCTACGCGAACCTCTCCGTCGACGACTTCCTCGACCGGCAGCGCACGACGACCGGGGAGAGCCGCCGGACGACCGTCGCGAACCTCCAGCGGACGCTGGCCCAGGAGAACCCCTTCACCGTCCTGGCGTTCCCCGACGTCATCCGCACGGCCCGGACCGACCGGTTCGAGGGGTTCGACTCGGCCGACGTCACGACGGCGACCGGCGTGCTTGCGCTTCGCCAGGTGGACCCGACGGCCGAGACGCTGCGCGTGACGTCGACCGACGAGCAGGTCACGAGCAACCTGAACCCGTTGCTCGCCGGGTTGCGCCAGCTCAGTACCACCACCGGCCTCCTCTACGACTCGCTGGTCCGCCGGTACCGGGGCGAGACGTACCCGTGGCTCGCCGAGTCGGTGTCCTGGGTCAACGACGGCGTCGTGGACGCGACGCTGCGGCCGGACCTCACCTTCCACGACGGCGAACCGCTCACTGCGGCCGACGTCGCGTTCACCTTCGAGTTCCTGCGCGACACCTCGCTCGGCGAGCGCGAGCAGTCGCGGCCGACGATGGGGTACCGCGGCCGCTCCACGCTGGTCGACTCGGCGACCGCTATCGACCGACGGACCGTCAGGCTCGACGTCGGCGACCGGTCCCGCGCCGTCACGCCGCGCGCGCTGACGGTGCCCGTCCTCCCGCGCCACGTCTGGAACGAGCGCACGAGCGACGCGACGGTCGGCGGCATCGACCTGGGCGGGTCGATGACGGAGGCGCTGGTGACGAACAACGTCCCGCCGGTGGGGAGCGGTCCGCTCGCCTTCGAGAGCGCGACGCGCAACGACCGGGTCGTCCTGGAGCGGTTCGACGACCACTTTCTCCACCGGGAGGCGGCGGCCCCGGGCGTCCCCGGGGACCTTGCCGACGGGGCCGCGTTCGAGCGGTTCGTCGTCCGGCACGTCGGCTCCGACCCGTCGGCCGTCGACCTGGTCGCGTCCGGCGAGGCCGACCTGACGCTCGCCGGCGTCGGTTCGGACGTCGTCCGGCAGATCGGTCAGTCCAACGACCTCGACCTGCTCGTCGACCGGTCGGGGTCGTTCTACTTCGTCGGGTTCAACACCCGGCGAGCGCCGTACGCGAACCCGCGGTTCCGGCATTTGCTCGCCAGGTTGATCGACCGCACCCACCTGACCCGGTCGACGTTCTCGACGTTCGCGACGCCGGCGATCAGTCCGCTGGCGGGGACGGAGTGGGTCCCGGAGCGACTCGCCTGGAGCGACCGCGACCCGGTCGCGCCGTTCCTGGGGACGGCGGGGGAGGTAGACGCGGAACAGGCGCGGGCCGCCTTCCGGGAGGCCGGCTACCGGTACGACGAACAGGGCCGACTCCTGGGGGTGTAGCGTGGGGCTGCTCGCCGTCGTCGTCGAGGTGGTGGCCGCCGTGCTGGCGCTGGTGGCGGTGGCGTCCGTCACCGTCGTCGGCCCGGGTCGCCTGCGGCGGACGGCGCGGACGATACGCGGCCGCCTGCGGGAGGCGGCGGGCCCGCTCGCGGCGCTCGCGCTCGTGCTGGCGCTGAACGGCGTCGTCCGCGACGTGGGCATCGAACTGTCCTGGCTCGTCGGCGTCAACGTCACGAGCGCCATCTACGTCGTCGAGGGGGAGTTCGTCGCCTGGTTGCAGTCGCTCGGGACGCCGGCGGTGACGACGCTGCTGGGCTACGTCTACGTCTACGGCTACGCGTTCCTCGTCGTCTTCCCGCTGGTCGCGTACCTGGCGCTGGAGGACGGGCGCTACCTGCGGGCGACGGCGACGGCCTACGTCGTCAACTACGCGGTCGGTCTCTGTTGCTACCTGCTGTTCATCGCGTACGGGCCGCGAAACTACATGCCCGACCTCGTCCAGTCGCTGCTGTACGACGCGCTCCCGCGGTTCCAGTTGCTCACGAGCGAGATAAACACGAACACGAACGTCTTCCCGTCGCTCCACACCTCGCTGTCGGCCACCGTCGCGCTGCTCGCGGTGCGGAGCCGCGAGGCGTACCCGCGCTGGGTGCCGGTGGCCGTCACGCTCGCGGCGAGCGTCGCCCTCGCGACGATGTACCTCGGCATCCACTGGGCGACGGACGTCGTCGCCGGCCTCGTCCTCGCCGGGGGTAGCGTCGCCGTTGCGGCCCGCGTCCACGATATCTAGGTCGAAACGTCCCTGATCCGGTAGACGGCGACGCCGGAGTTCTCGTAGGCGAGTTCGTAGCGCTCGCGGAGCGCGAGCGAGCGCTCGAGCGTCCCGAACGACACCCGTCCGTGACCGCGGACGGTGTAGCTCCCCTTCGGGACGTAGAGGTAGTCGGGCCGGGCGTCGGCGGCGTCGGTCCACCGCTCGACGCAGCGGGCTGACTGGCAGGCGGAGGCGTTGACGTACGCGCCCAGGTGGCGCTCGTAGGTCGCCGGGTCGCGCCACTCCATCCCCCACGGGCCGACGAGGATGGTCCGGTCCGTCGTCGCCGGGAACCACTCGGCGGCGTCGCCGAGGACGACGAACGTGGCGTCCGCGGGCGTCTCGTGTTCGGCCCACGTCATGGCCTCCACGTCCGCGTCGTCGACGAACGCCGGCGTCGTGTCGTCGGACGCGGTGAACTCGTAGGTCACCACGCCGACGCCGCTGGTGGCCAGGACGAGGAGCGCGGCCATGGCGACGCCCCGCCGGCGCTCCCCGAACGCGGGCCGTCGCTCCGCGTACGCGTCGGCGGCGGTGACGGCCGCCGCGACGACGGCGAACGCGCCCACGGTGTAGGCGAAGCGAGGTTGCTGGAACAGCACTTCGGCGGCGACGAGCCACGCGCCGAGCACGCGCCACCCGCCGACGACGGCTATCGCGCCGGCGAGGAGGAAGAGGAGGGTCCACGGGGACATGCCCGTGAGGATGGCCAGCAGGCCGCCGCCGACGCCGCCGTGCGTGCCGGCGGCGGCGGTGAAGACGTCGAAGCCGTGGCGCGCGGCGACGGAGAGCCACCACGGGGCGGCGAGCGCCACCCCGCCGAACCCGACGGCGGCCCCGTGGAGCAGTCCGCGGACCGAGCGGTCGTAGCCCGCCCAGAACACCAGGTAGGTGACGACGACGAACAGCGCGTACGTCGGGTGGGTCAGGAGGACGAGCGCGAACAGCACCAGGCCCACCGGCACCCACGTCGCGTCACGTTCGCGAAAGATCCGGAGGGCGGCGTACGACCCCGCGAGTGCGAACAGGAACGCCGGCGCGCGGACGAGGCCGCCGGCGCTCACGTGCCACTCCAGCACCTGCGGGTCGACGACGACGAGGACGGCCGCCGCCGCGCCGCGAAGCCGACCCCCCAGCAGGTCGCGGCCGAGCAGGTAGGCCGGGACGACGGCGGCGAGCGTTATCAGCGGCGGGAGGAATCGCGCGGTGGCGAACGTCCCCGCGCCCAGGTCGCGGAGGACGGCCAGACCGTAGAACGCGAGCGGCGGGTAGGCGAAGGGGACGCCCTCGGCGGTGTAGCCCGGGATGGTCCGCGGTAGCCCGTAACCGGCGGCCCGTATCTCGTCGGCGGTGGCCGTGTAGAGCCCCGCGCCGTAGGCGGGGTACTCGTTGAGCGCGACGTAGAGGACGGCGACGGCGAGGCCGGCGAGGAGGGCCGCGCCGAGCCACGGGAGGTCGCGCCGGTCGAGCGGACTCGGGAGGTCGCTCGCGCTCTCCCGCGACGGGACGAACCGCCGGTAGCTCACCGTCGACGCACCCCTATCGGCCACCGCAGGTCGACCGAGAGGTCAGACCGACGCCACTCGTGGCGCGCCAGGAGCGGGAGGACGACGACCAGGCCCGCCGTCGCGACGAGTTCCGGAACGCCGACCCACCCCGGCAGCAGGTAGACGATTCCGTTGACGACGGACTTCGGCAGGACGCCGAGCACGCCCTCTATCGCGCGGCCGCCGGCCGAGTCGAACGACGGTTCCCGGTTCGGCAGGTCGAGTTCCGCGGCGCTCGTCCCGCCGGCGCTCTCGTCACCGGTCCCCAGGCGCTCGGCCTCGTAGGGGAACCCGACGTCGGCGCTCCAGACGACGCTGCCGTTCTCGGCGACTTCCAGCACCCGGTCGCCGTTCGAGTCGGTCACCAGCGTGTGGCCGTTCGGCAGGCGGTCGGCGTCGCGGACCCACTGCAGGCGGCGGTCGCTCCACGTCCAGGACTGCTCCCACTTTCCGTCGGACGCGTCCGACGACGCTCGGCTCGCGTTGCTCGCCTCACTCCCGTCCGTCCGCTGGTACTCGACGACGCGGCTCGACTCGGAGTCGGCGACGAGGACGGCGGGTCCGCCCCGTTCGGCCGGGATGAAGTCGGGGTTGTGCTGCTCGTAGAGGACGTCGTGGTTACCGTCTTCCCCGAGCGTCCAGTTCTCGCGGAGTCCGCGCTCCATGTCGACGAAGACGACCTGGTCCTGGTTGCGCAGGCTGATCATCATCGTCTCGCGCCCGTCGAGTTCGACGTACTCGACGTCGTTGAGGTGCGTCCAGTCCTCGGGGTAGGGGCCGCCGCTCGACGTCTCGAAGTCGGCCTGGGCGTCCCACTCCCACTCGACCAGTTCCGTGGTGGTGTTGACGACGTACGCCCGGTCGCGGTCGATGTCCGCGACGAGCAGGCGCTCGTCGTCGATTCGGTCGACGTCGTGCCACCGGGTGGAGTGTTTGCCGGGCGTGATGCGACTGTACACGTCGGTGACGTTCCCCGTCGTCAGGTTGACGCGCTCGACGCCGTTGCGGGTACACACCGTCTCGGCGTCGCACTCGTCGGCGTCGAGGTGGTCCGCGTACACGTACTCGACGGTGGCGTTCGTGCCGGGAACCGGGTCGACGTCCCAGTAGCGCGTGTGGGAGTCGTTGTAGTAGTAGACGCTCCCGTCGGGGGCGAACGCGGTCAACTCCGCCCGCTCTCGCGGCCCGGACCCGGAGTCCGTGACGAACGCCGTCGAGTCCGTCGCGACGACGGTCATCCCCGGACGCTGGCCGACCACCGGGTCCCGGTCGCCGTTCTCGAACGCCTGTTCCACGGAGGCGTTCCCGCGAATACCGTCGCCACCGACCTGTGCGCCGACGAACCCGGCCAGCAACGTACCGGCGAACACCACCGCGAGGACCGCGAGGAGGGCTCTGGTGCCGTCGAAATCGTCCATCTGTCGCACCGTACGGGGAGAACGAGAAAAACTGTTGTCCTTCGTCGGCAACGCTGGGTCCGACCGAACCGACTCCGGCGATAGCGGGACGCCGGTCGCTGGCGACGGGTCGTCGGCCACCGGCGACGGGACACGACAGGATCTAGGGTATCCCGTCGAACTGGTGGTTTCCGGAGTCGCCGTTCGGACGCGCGCGCCGCTCCAGGGGACGCGGTTCCATCGGCCGGGGCAGAAGACGACTGCTGACGGGAGACATTTCGGATTTCGTCCCCGACCGTCCGAAATCGGCTCTGCTCGTCGCGGGGAACGCGTCGTCACCGAACGGGCGGTGATACCGGGGCGTTCGCGGCTTATCCGCCCGGTGACGACGACTTCCGTCGAGACGAGGGTAAGGTTGAGACCGGACCCCGGCGAACCGATACGTCGTTCCAGATAACTGAGTGGAGCGTGGTCTGATAAGATCAGTTGATCGAACGATACGACGGGCCGGCCGTGAACGCGACTGATAATCGCCCCGGTATCTTTATCCCGTCTCTCTCGGGTCGTTGTGGCATGGCAGACGACGACAGGCTGCGAGACGTGGCGGACGAACGCGGGTTCGAGATAGGTGCGGCCGTCGCGGCCCAGCCGCTCCGGACCGACGCGGCGTACAAGAAGATACTCCGCAACGAGTTCAACTACGTCACCGCGGAGAACGCCCTGAAGATGGGGCCGCTCCGGCCCGACCGGCACACGTACGACTTCCGCGACGCGGACGCGGTGGTGAACTACGCGGCGGAACACGGCCAGACCGTGCGCGCGCACACGCTCGCGTGGCACAACCAGACGCCGGAGTGGTTCCAGGAGTGGGACTACACGGACGACCAGCTGGCGGAGTTCCTCCGGGACCACATCCACACCGTCGTCGGGCGGTATCGAAGCAAGGTCGACACCTGGGACGTCGTCAACGAGGCCGTCGCCGACGACGGGACGATGCGGGAGAACCTCTGGTACGAGGCGATGGGCGAGGAGTACCTCGACAGGGCCTTCACCTGGGCGAACGAGGTGGCGCCCGACACCGACCTGTACTACAACGACTACGGCGCCGACGGCGTCAACGAAAAGTCCGACGCCATCTACGACATGGTGTCGCGACTGCTCGACCGCGGCGTCCCCATCGACGGCGTGGGCCTCCAGATGCACGCGCTCCACGAGAAACCCGAAATCGAGTCCATCGCCGAGAACATCCGCCGGTTCAAGGAACTCGGCCTCGACGTCGAGATAACGGAGATGGACGTCGCCTACCTCCCGGAGGACGACCCGGGCGACACCGAGGCCCGCCAGGAGTTGCAGGCGGAGTTCTACCGCGACGTCGTCGAGGTCTGTCTGGAGACGGGCGTGGACACCCTCATCGTCTGGGGCGTCCGCGACGTCGACTCGTGGATTCCCAACTGGTTCGAGTCGCTCACCGACGACCCGCTGCTATTCGACTCCGGCAACGACCCCAAGCCGGCCTATCACGCCGTCAAAGAAGCGCTCGCGGGCGAGTAGGCGGTTCGAACTGACGGAGATTCCTCTTTTCAGAGGTCGACGCGCCGACCGGTGTCGGCGGACTCGTAGATGCCCTCGATGATACGCATGTCCGTGAGGCCGTGCTCGCCGTCGGGGCCGATTTCGGCCCCGGTCAGGACGTGCGTCGCGAAGAAGTCGAACTCCTCGACCATCTCGGAGGGTTCATTTACCTCGGCGGTCGTCTCCTCGCCGCCCTTCCGGACCGTGATGCGCCGGTCCGCGTCGACGTTGAACGGCCCGTCCATCCGGATCCGTCCGTGGGTGCCCCCCACCTCGAAGTAGTTGTCGCCGGCGACCTCGTAGCCGGTGTCGCACTCCGCGACCACGCCGTCGGGCAACTCCAGCGTGAACGCACAGTACTTCTCCAGGCCGTCGAACTCGGCCGGCCCCTCGACGGTCGAGGCGTGGACCGCCACCGGGTCGGCGTCGAGGACGAACCGTGAGGTGTTGAGCGGGTAGACGCCCAGGTCCATCAGCGGACCGCCGCCCGCGAGGTCCGGATTCAGCCGCCACTGGTCCATATCCTCCCCGGCCGCGATCAGGTTGTACGAGAACGCCCCGCGCGCGTGGACCGGGTCACCGACCACGCCGTCCTGCACGAGTTCGCGGACGTACCTGACCGACCGGGTCGTCTGCATCCGGTAGGCCGTCATCAGTTCGACGCCGGCCTCGTCGCACGCCGCGACGGCCCGCTCGGCGCGTTCGGCGTTCCCCTCCAGGGGTTTCTCGCAGAGGACGTCCTTGCCCAGTTCGGCGGCGGTCTCCACGTGCGGGAGGTGCAGCGCGTTCGGCGTGACGACGTAGACGGCGTCGTAGTCCTCGGCTCCCTCGCCGTCGGCGTAGTCGTCGTAGGTCAGCGCGTGGGCCAGGTCGTGCTCGTCGGCCACCTCCTCGGCCTTCTCCCGGGACCCGCTCACCACGGTCGTCGCGACGCAGTAATCGGACTCCTCGATGGCCGGCAGCGCGACGTCGCGGCCGAACCAGCCGAGGCCGACGACGGCGAACCGCAACGGGGCGTCGTCGACCGGCCGCTCCCAGTCGCGCTCGGTGAACTCCGTGGGGATATCCAGTTCCATGCGGGGCCATGGACAGCCAGGTGCAAAAAGCGGGCCGGTTCCGTGGTGCGGTGGCCGGGTCGACGAGGGTGAAGTTATTTGTTCCGCGTCCCGGACGTACGAGTCGATGCGACGACTCGGGACCATTTCGACTGCGGGACTGCTGGCCGGATGCTGTCTCGTGCTGGCCGGTGGCCCGCTTCCGTGGCCGACGTCCGCCTTGAGCGTGGTCCATCCCGGCTACGAGTACCCGTCGTATCTCGCGGCGGCCTCGCTCGCCGCAATCTGCGCGGCGTTCGGTCTGTTCCGGTGGAACGAACGGGCCGCGCTCGCCGCGACGTTATCCGGGATCGTCGTCGCGTCACTGGCGAGCGTAGCGTGGGGCGGCGGGCGGTACTACGTCTTTCTGGGAGGCGTCGCTATCTTCGCGTGCGGACTGGTCGGCTACGTCCACGATCCGCACGTGCGGTTCGGTTCCATTTCGCTCGGCGCTCCCGATCCGACCGTCGCCGGCGGCGTCGCGTTCGTCCCCTTCGCCCTCTTCGCGGTAGCGGTCGCGGGCCTCGGACTCGGCACCACCGCCGGACACGTCGAACTCCTCGGTGTCTTGCTGGTCGCCGCCGCAGTTCTCGCCGCGGGCGCGGTGCTGTGTCTCTACTGGTGGAGCGCGACGGTCGGGCTTGCCGTAGCGATACCGGTGGCCGTGCTGGTGACGCTGGCACCCGTGGCAGTACTCGCCACCGACGTCGGGCCGGTCGTCGCGGGGTCGCTCGTCGCCGCACTCGTCGCCGCGTGGCTGGCGACGGGGTTTCTCGTGCGCGCCCGTGGGGACGTCCTCGCGTCGTCGTCGATAGTTCGCGGCCCGGACGGTGCCCGACCGAGCGCCGGGTCGCTGGCACGGGTCGCGTCGTTCCCGCTCCTCCTCCCGACGCTTGGCCTCGTCTTCGTCGCGTCGGCGGGTGGGTTCCGCTGGGCCCGTGACGTACCCGGGGCGACGGTTCCCGAACTCGGACTGGTGAGACCGGAGTACTACGTCGCACTCGCGCTCGCGGTGGGAGCGGTCGAACTCGTCGGCCTGAGGCCCACGGATCGCGGCGGAGTCGCGGCCGTCGTCCTCGGCGCTCTGGCCCTGTTCACGGTGGCTGGTCCGGAACTGCTCGCAGGCGGTCGTCTGCTCGCGTCCGCCGGCGGCGCGCTGCTGGTCGCCGGCGGGTTGCTCGCGTCGCGGACCGGTGAGTCGTCGAATCGGGCCGGCGCTCGGCGGTCGGTCGCCGACGAGTCGCCTCCACGGAACGGGTGACGACCGCTGTGGGAAACGACGTTCTGTGAGAGTGGAGTGGATTTTGGTACCGAGTACCAGTGCTGTAACACATTTAGTTCTGTTATTCTTCGACCGCGATCCGTCCGGAACCGGTCTCGAACCCCGAACCGGCCCGTCGTCTCGATGGGATCCGAACCTGCCCGTCGCTGGGTGTGAGGGCGATCCACACGCGGATCGGAACCCGGAACTGGTTCGGCGTCGCAACTCGATCCATCATTAGACCAGAACTGTTCTGTGACACAGAACGACCTGTGGTGTTACAGAACGACCCGCCGTGCTCGGGCGACGCGTCCGGTCGGACGGCGGAGCGTGTGCCCCGGTGCCACGGGCCGGTTCCCCAGTCCTTATGATTCGCCGGCCGTAGCGGTAGGTGATGTCAATCACAACGACGCGCGCGGAACCGGACATCGACCCCGAGGACGTCACCGTCGCCTACGTCGGCGGCGGGAGTCGTCAGTGGGCCCCGAACCTCATCCGGGACCTGGCGCTCTCGGAGTTCGACGGGCACGTCCGCCTCTACGACACGAACTACGACAGCGCGGAACTCAACGCCGAGTTCGGCAACTGGGTCCAGGAGGACGAGGACGCCACGGCGGAGTGGTCCTACGAGGCCGTCGAGACGCTCGAGGCAGCGCTGGACGACGCCGACGTCGTCATCCTCTCGACGCAGTACGACCCGCGGGACACGTTCGTCCACGACCTGCGCATCCCGAAGGAGTACGGCATCTACGGGGCCGTCGCGGCGACCATCGGGCCGGGCGGCATCTTCCGCGCGATGCGGACCATCCCCGTGTTCAAGCGGTTCGCCGCGGCCGTCCGCGAACACTGCCCGGACGCCTGGGTGTTCAACTACACGAACCCGGTCCACTTCGTGACGCGGGCGCTGTACGACGAGTACCCCGACATCAACGCGCTCGGCCTCTGTCACGAGGTGCTCGGGACGCGCTGGCACCTCGCGATGCTCGCCGAGGAGGAACTCGGCATGGACGCCGAGCGCGCCGACGTCGACGTGAACGTGAAGGGGATCAACCACTTCACGTGGGTCGACGAGGCCCGCTGCAAGGGCGTCGACCTCTGGCCGCTGCTGGAGGACCTGAAGGACGGCGAGCGGGGTAGCAAGCGCTACACGTACGACGACCTGAAGGACGACAGCGTGTTCCAGGACAACTGGCAGGTCACCTGGGAACTGTTCCGTCGCTTCGGCGTGTTGCCCGCCGCGGGCGACCGGCACCTCATCGAGTACGCCACCTCCTTCATCGCCGACGGGCAGGAGTCGCTCAACCACTGGGGCGTCGTGCGGACCGACGCGGACTACCGCGCGAAACACTGGTCGCCGGCCGAGTCCGAACAGACCACCGACGTCGAGGCGTGGCTGGACGGCGAGAAGGAGTTCGAACTCGAGTCCTCCGGCGAGGAGTTCCTCGACATCCTCGAGGGACTCACCGGCGAGGGCCCCTACGTCACGAACGTCAACCTCCCGAACACGGGCCAGATATCGGACATCGAGCAGGGCCCGGTCGTCGAGACCAACGCCGTCGTCCGCGCCGGCGAGGTCAAGCCGGTCGCCTCCGGCGGGTTCCCGCGCCCGGTCCGCAACATGGTCCAGGACCACGTCGACACCATCGAGACCATCATCGAGGCCGCCCGCACCGGCGACCTCGACCACGCCTTCCAGGGCTTCTCCATCGACTCGCAGGTCCAGACGCTCACGCCCGACGAGTCCCGGAACCTCTTCGCCGAACTCGTCGCGGCGGAGGAGGAGTACCTCGAGGACTGGAACGTCGCGGAGTCGGACGTGCTCGCGAAGGCGGACACGTACCCGGCGGAGTAGCCGACACCTCGGGGACGCATCGTGGAGTGGGGATCCGGCCCGACGCGTCGTCTTTTACCCGTGCGAACCTGTCGTCGTTCGCGCTCTCCCCGTCTCCAGGGAGCTACCAGTTCGTCGCGATAGCAGGCCGAGCACTTCCGTCGTTACTCGATTTTGAGTAGTAGTATCGGCCATAAAGATACGCCCTCGTTGATATACATCATCATCTATAGGCACAATTTTTATGTGTAACCCACCCAATCGGTATCCCGTTGGTGAAACAACACAATGGACCGACGCGATGACGACAGACCAGCAGCGACTGAATCGAACGACGTCGAGGGGACGAACGAGGATATCCTCTCCATGGACCGCCGCGACTACGTGAAAGCGGTGGGAACCGCCGCGGCGACCGGCCTCGGTGCCAGCGCCGTGACGGGGTCGGCCGCGGCCATCACCTCGAACCAGACCGGCAACGACGGCGGGTACTACTACTCGTTCTGGACGAACGACGAGGGCTCGGTCACCATGAACCTCGAATCGGGCGGCAGCTACTCCGTCGACTGGAGCAACACGGGGAACTTCGTCTGTGGCAAGGGCTGGGAGACCGGTGCGGCCAGGAACATCGACTACTCGGCCAACTACAACCCGAACGGGAACTCCTACCTGTGCATCTACGGGTGGACGACCAACCCGCTCGTCGAGTACTACATCATCGAGGACTACGGCAGCTACAAACCCGGGGACCAGTCCCACGGAACACACACCACCGACGGCTCCACGTACGAGATGTACACGTCCGAGCGGGTCGACAAACCCTCGATCGAAGGGAACGCGACGTTCACGCAGTACTGGAGCATCCGCCAGAACTCGCGGACGAGCGGGACCGTCACGACCGGCAACCACTTCGACGCCTGGGAGAGCGCCGGACTGAACATGGGCAGCCACGACTACCAGATCGTGGCCACCGAGGGCTACCAGAGCAGCGGTAGTGCGAGCGTCACCGTCGGGAGTTCCGGCGGCGGAGGCGGCGGTGGCGGAGGCGGCGGCGGTGGCGGCGGAGACGACGGCGGCGGTGACACCGGCGGCGGTTCCACCGGGTCGCTGTCGAGCGGCACCTACAGCATCCAGAACGTCAACAGCGGCAAGGCGATGGACGTCGCCGGCGAGTCCACCTCCGACGGCGCGAACGTCCAGCAGTACAGCTACTGGGGCGGTTCGAACCAGCAGTGGAACGTCGAGGCCACCGGTAACGGCTACCGCATCGAGAACGTCAACAGCGGGAAGGTGCTCGACGTGTCGAACTCCTCGACTTCGAACGGCGCGAACGTCCACCAGTACACGGACTACGGCAACGACAACCAGCGCTTCAACATCCACGACCAGGGCGGCGGCCAGTACCACATCCAGCCGGTGCACAGCGACATGGCCGTCGAAGTCGAGGGCTCCTCCGGGTCGGACGGTGCCAACGTCCAGCAGTACGACTGGAGCGGGAGCAGCAACCAGCTCTGGACCTTCGACTCGGTGTAGACGACACGACTTCGCTTCCGCAACCCCCTTTTTTCGCCTGTCGTCGTCCGTCAGCCACAGAAAATCGCATACTGGGTGGATAAACAATTAAACCGTATGCTGGTTTTATAAAGCTGATAGCCGACGGGAGTATCTGGTGCATTGACACCATGGGTACCGACGACACAGGGCCGACACGAGACGGATCGTACGACGGAGACGGACCGAACGACGGAGACGGAACGGACGAGCCGCCCGACGCGGAGACCGCTCCGGCGGAACCGGAAGCACGCGAGCGGACGCGAAACGACTTCGCGTCGATGGACCGGCGCGATTTCGTCCGGGCGGTGAGCGCGACGGCGGCGGCCGCAGCGGTGGGCGGCGCGGCGTCGTCGAGCGCGGCGGGCGCCACGGCCGACACCTCCAAGAGCGTCGACGAACGCATTCAGGAACACCGCACCGGGGGCCTGGAGGTCACGGTCGAGAACCCGGACGGGTCCGCCGTCTCGGGGGCGGACGTGAGCGTCACCCAGCAGTCCCACGACTTCAGGTGGGGGACCGCCGTCCACGCCGATACGCTGATCAACCAGTCCAGCGCCGGCGACAACTACCGGGAGTACATCCCGGAACTGTTCAACACGACGGTGATGGAGAACCAGCACAAGTGGGCGCTGTGGGAACAGAACACGCAACTCGCGGACGACGCCACCAACTGGGTCCTCGACCAGGGACTGGACATGCGCGGGCACGTCTGCGTCTACGGGGTCGACTACGCGGTTCCGAGCGACGTCCAGACCGCCATCGACAACGGTGACGCACAGACCGTCCGCGAACTGTCGATGCAACACATCGACGAGATCATGAACCACTACGGTTCGGACATCCACGAGTGGGAGGTGGTCAACGAGGTCCAGCACTCGACGACCATCTTCGAGCCGTTCACCTCGAACCCGACGACCTCGGAGATCGTCGCGGACTGGTACCAGCAGGCCGAGGACGTCCGTCCGGCCGGCACGACGCTGGCGGTCAACGACTACAACGCCATCGCCGGCAACTACGGCAGCGACCAGAGCGGCTACCAGAGCCACATCCAGCACCTGCTCGACAGTGGCATCGACCTGGAGACGACGGGGCTGCAGTGTCACTTCGGGCAGGGCGAGACGCTGAGCGACGACCAGATCATCAGCATCCTCGACGAATACGGTCAGTTGACGGACACCCTCAAGATCACCGAGTACGACCAGGCCGGCAGCGGGTGGGACGAGTCGGCCAAGGCCGACTGGTTCGAACGCTTCCTCCGGCTGACGTTCA
>CAZMGU010000017.1:0-29508 GCA_964565905.1 uncultured Halobacteriales archaeon | reverse complement strand
CGCTCGTCGACGTGCTCGCGGAACTCGGAGCCGTCGTCGAGTTTCGGGCCGGCCATCTCCGTCTTGATGAACCCCGGCGCGATGGCGTTGACCCTGATGTCGGGGGCCAGGTCGGCGGCCGTCGCGCGGGTGATGCCGTTGACGCCGCTCTTGGCGGCGCAGTAGGCGACCCGCTCCTCGCGGGCCTGGTCGGCCGACATCGAGGAGATGTTGATGATGCTGCCCTCGGACATCTCGCGGGCGAATATCTGGGTCGCCCGGAACACGCCGGAGAGGCAGACGTCGATGTCCGTCTCCCACTGCTCGTCGGTCATCTCGGTGATGGAGGCCTGCGCGACGACGCCGGCGGAGTTGACGAGAATGTCGATCTCGCCGAGCGCGTCCTCGGCCGCCCGCTGGAGGTTCTCGATGGAGTCGCGGTTCCGGACGTCGCAGGTGACCTCCGCCGTCTCCGCACCGAGGTCGCGGAGTTCGTCGGCGACCTCGGCGACGGCGTCCTCCGACCGACTCGTCGCGACGACGTCGGCACCGTCCCGCGCGAACGCCAGTGCGATGGCGCGGCCGATGCCGCGCGTCCCGCCGATGACTACCGCGTTCTTCCCCTCGACCGTCACTTCACAGGAGTTCGTCTCTGTCATTGTGTCGCCTGCCCGAACGCTGTACGCACGTCGTTATCCCTCTGACGATGTTTCGAGTGGGCCGGGGACCGCCGCGACGGGTCAGTCGTCGGCGCTATCGACGGGCACCGCGTCGGCGGCCGTCGTCTGGGAGCGCCACAGGTCGGCGTAGGAACCGCCGCTGTCGACGAGTTCGTCGTGGGTCCCCTGCTCGACGATCTCGCCGTCCTCCATGACGACGATGCGGTCCGCGTCCTGGATGGTCGAGAGGCGGTGGGCGATGACGAACGCGGTGCGGTCCTCGACGAGCGTCTCCAGGTTCCGCTGGATGAGTTGCTCCGTCTCGGTGTCGACGTCGCTGGTCGCCTCGTCCAGCACGATGATGTCGGGGTCGTTGAGCAGCGTCCTCGCGATGGACAGCCGCTGGCGCTGGCCGCCGGAGAGTTTGACGCCGCGCTCGCCGACCATGGTGTCGTAGCCGTGCGGGAGGTCCTCGACGAACTCGTGCGCGCCGGCGGCGACGGCGGCCTCCCTGACCCGTTCGTCGACGTCGGGCGGCACCTCGCCGGGGTCGGCGTCCAGCACGGTGCGGAAGGCGTCGTTGTCCCCGTAGGCGACGTTCTCGCGGATGGTGCCCGAGAACATGTACGGGTCCTGCTCGACGACGCCCACCCGGTTGCGCAGGGTCTGCAGGTCGTACTCGCGGACGTCCGTCCCGTCGATGCGGACCGCCCCGTCGTCGACGTCGTAGAACCGCATCGGGAGTTTCAGGAGCGTCGACTTCCCGGACCCGCTCGTTCCGGCGAAGCCGACGGTCTCGCCGGCCGCGACGTCGAGCGAGACGCCGCGGAGTATCTCCTCGCCGTCGTCCCCGTAACTGAAGCGGACGTCGTCGAAGGTGACCGCCCCGTCGACGCCCGCCGGGGTCGCGCCGTCGGCGGGCGAGGTGACGGCCGCCTGGTAGCCGAGGATGCCGAAGACGCGCTCCGCGCTGGACTTCGCCTTCTGGTAGTTGTTCGCCGTCTTCCCGATGCGCGTCATCGGGCCGTCGAGGTATCGCAGGTACATGAAGAAGACGACGAACGTCCCGGCGCTCATCCCGCCCTCGGTGATGGCGTTGCTCCCGCCGACGACGAGGATGGTGACGAACATCGCGCCGACGAGCACGCGCAGCGAGGAGAAGAAGGCCTTCCGGACGGTGATGGCGTCTATCTTCTCGTCGCGGTAGCCGGCGCTCTGCTCGCCGACGCGCCGGTTCTCGACGTCGTAGCGGTCGAACGACTTCACGATGGCCGCGCCCCCGAGGTTGTTGGCGAGGCGCGTGTTCATCCGGGCCACGAGTTCCCTGATGCGCTTGTACTTCGGTTCGATCCAGATGATGAACCGCGCCGTGACGAGCGCGATTACCGGCACCGGCAACAGCACCCAGACGGCCAGGGTCGGCGCCGTGTACAGCATGTAGCCGCCGACCAGCGCGAACACCATCAGCGCGCGCGTTATCTCCCGTATCTCGGCGTTGAAGAAGTCCTCCAGCCGGTTGACGTCGCTGTTGAGTATCGACATCATCCCACCGGTCTGGTGGTCGTTGAAGAAGTCCAGCGAGAGCCGTTGCATGTGGTCGTACGTGTCCAGGCGCAGGTCGTGCTGGATGCGCTGGGCCGTCGTCTGGAAGAAGTACCGCGACCCGAACTGGCTGAGTCCCTGGACGACGTAGGCGACCGCCGCGAGGCCGCCGAGGTAGTACAGCAGGTCGAGTCGGGCGTCGACCTGGTCGGCCGGGACCGGGTCGGCCGGCACCAGTTGGACCATCGCGAGGATGCCGTCGCTCCCCCCGGACTGCGTGATGACGAGGTCGACCGCCGCCGCGATGAGCAGCGCCGGAAACAGGCGCGCGACGCGGTTGATCATCGTCATCACCACGCCCGCGCTCAGCGGGGCCCAGTACGGGTAGGCGTACCTGAACAGGTTCACCATCGGGTGGCCGTCGACCTCGTCGCGTATCCGCTCGAAACTCCCGTGAGGGTCGGACTGTGGCATTCGATCGTGAGAACCGGGTTACGGATAGCGACGGAAAAGTGCCCCAGTGCGGGACAGTGTTGCCCCCAACTGCGCTCCATCCGGTTTCCGTCTCGATATCAATCGGGAAAATAGCGCGCGATGGGTCCGGACGCAACGCCGGTCTACTCGAACTCCGGTTCCGTCGCCGTCCCGGTCACCGCTCCACCGTCACCGACCCGGTCGACGTCGTCCACCGGTTCACCGGAACGCGTCCAGGTCCAGGAGCGCGCTCCGGTCCGCCGAAATCCAGGTCGACATGCGTTCGACGCCCGTCAGTCCGGGCGGGTGCATCGTACAGCGGGCGCGGTCGGGGTACTCGACCACTTCGAGGCGGAGCGTCGGCCGTGGCGGTTCCGTGCCGACGTGGATAGTGGACCTGGCGGACCCGGTGGCGGAGTCCGGGTCGTCGTCGTCCGGCCGGAAGCGTCCTGACATGGGAACTCACGCGGGGAGACCCGCCTATCGGACATGAATCCTGCTAGTAGGCGTTGGTATCCGTATATAGCCGACCGGGGACCGGTTCGGGCTGTTCGCCGGACCTACGCCGGCGGCCCGTCCCACTCTCCGGCGTCGTCCTGCGGGTCATATCCGATCACTGCGCGCGGGTGTTCGATGTCGAACCAGCGCCGGCGGTTGTCGCTGACGCCGTAGAAGACGTCGAACTCGACGGAGTCGTCCCGGAGACAGCAGTCGACCTGGTGGGCGAAGTCCCGGCGTGACTGCCAGGTGCAGTGCATACGGGCGACCCAGCGCTCGTACTCGTCGCTCCCGCGCTCGAACTCGCCGTCGTCGACGCCCGACTCGGCGTCCCCGTAGGGGTGGTCGTAGTCGGGCCAGTTGACGGTGCAGATGCGCAGGGCGTAGAACCGGGTCGGGTGCTCGTACTCCTCGACGTAGTAGCGACCCAGGTCCTCGCCGAAGGCCTTGGACGCCCCGTAGAGCGAGTCCGGCCGGACGGGGTCGGTGTGGTCGAGGACGAGGCCGTACCTCGGTTCGTACAGTTCGGGCGCGTGCTCGCGCTCGTGCATCCCCATCGCGTGGTTCGTCGACCCGAAGACGAACCGCTCGACTTCTGCCTCGCGGGCGGCCTCCAGCGCGTTGTACGTCCCCAGCAGGTTCGGTTCGAAGACGTCGCTCCAGTCGCCGTCGGTGTCGGGATAGGCGGCGAGGTGGACGACGGCGTCCATCCCCCGGCACGCTTCGAGGAGGGCGTCATAGTCCGCGACGTCACCGACGACGGTGTCGTAGCCGCCGTAGGGGTGGTCCGCGGGCCGGTCCGACCGGTTGAAGTAGGTGAAGTCGTAGCCGTCGCGGTCGTGCAGGTGGTCGATGATCGCCGTGCCGCACTTCCCGTACGACCCCGTGACGAGCACGTCCATACCGGTACCGCCGGCGGTCGGCTATTAAACGGGTCGGTGTCGAACCCCCGGCAGGGGCCGGTCGGCGTCAGGCGTCGGCCCGGTACCGCTCGACGGCGTCCTCGTCGAGTTCGACCCCCAGTCCCGGCCCCTGGGGAACGTCCAGCGACCCGCCGGTCGGGTCGAGCGGCGTCTCCAGCAGGTCGGTCCGGAGCGGGTTCTCGCTCCGGTCGCACTCGACCAGCATGGGTTCGGGGACGAGTCGCGAGTGGGGGTAGTCGGGGACGAGTCGCGAGTGGGGGTAGTCGGGGACGCTCGCGGCGAACTGCACCGCGGCGGCCATCCCGACCGCGCTGTTCCACACGTGGGGCCGGACGGCGACGTTCTCCGTGGTCGCCAGGTCGGCGATCAGTCGCGCCTCGGAGAAGCCGCCACAGCGGCCCAGGTTCGGCTGGACGACGTCGACGGCCCCGTCGTCGATCAGTTGCTTGAACGCGAACCGGCCGTAGTGGGCCTCGCCGGCGGCTATCGGGACGTCGACGCTCGACGCCACCTCCCGGTAGCCCGACTCGTTCTCCGGCGGAACCGGCTCCTCTATCCACGCCACGTCGTAGTCGGCGATGGCCTGCGCCGTCTCGATGGCCTGGTGCGGCCGGTAGTTGCCGTTCACGTCGACCATCAGCGTCCCGTCCTCGCCCAGTACCTCCCGGGCGACGCGGACGCGTTCGACGTCCTCGTCGGTGCCTGCACCGATCTTTATCTTCGCCGCGGTGAACCCGTCGTCGACCGCCTCGCGGATCGGTTCCGCTATCGGTCGTTCGTCCTCGGTGAAGTACATCGTCGAGGCGTAAGGGACGAGCGACTCCCTGAACCGGCCGCCGAGCAACCGGTGGACCGGCCGCCCGACGTCCTTGCCGATCAGGTCCCAGCAGGCGACGTCGACGGCGCTGACGACGCTCTGGACGAAGACGTCGCCGCCGAAGTGGTAGGGGTCGACGTAGGACCGCTCCGCGAGCGACTCCACGTCGTAGGGATCCATCCCGACGACGTCGTCGCGAAACAGTTCGTCCACGGTGGCCGCGACGATCCGTCCCGGCGCGAACGCCTCGCCCCACCCGACCAGTCCGGCGTCGGTCTCGAGGCGCAGGAGCGTCGTCTTCCGGGAGCGCCCCATCCCGCGGGCGTCGCCCAGTGCCCGGCCCTCGGGGAGTTCGTGTGAGAGCGGGATCGTCTCCAGTTCGGTCACTTCCATACCCGGGCAGTGCCACGGCGAGTGGGATAAGTTGGGTGGGCGGCCGGTCCACGAACGGGGCGGTCGCCGAACTCGCGACCACGGACTGAGCGGTCGGAGCACTTCCCGGACCCTGGGAAACAGTGGGGTTTCATTTACCCACGGACGCCATAGACTGAGGTA
Organism: uncultured Halobacteriales archaeon; assembly: GCA_964565905.1. Lineage (GTDB taxonomy): Archaea > Halobacteriota > Halobacteria > Halobacteriales > Haloarculaceae > Halomicrobium. The sequence continues at coordinate 24,061 of CAZMGU010000017.1, read as the reverse complement.
GAGATGAGCGCCAGTGAAGAGTTCGTCTTCGTCTGCCCGAACTGCGAGGAGTCCATGGAGGTGAACGCCTCCATGCGGGACGCGCTCGCCGAGAACGGCTGCGTCGTCTGCGGGTCGCCGGTCTCCGCCGCCGCGTTCACGCCGGTGGAGCAGTCGGCCGACCCGTGACGCGGGCTCACGACCCCCGTGGACGGTTCCGACGACCCCCTCCAGCCGACCGCCTCGACCGGTCTCTCCCGCCCGCCGCACGCCCCGCCCGAGATAGGTAACCATAAAGTTCCGAGGGACGAACTCCGCGTAACACGATGGGTCTGGAGCAAGAGACGGAGATGACGCGGTCGGAGACGGACGACCTCCTCGGGCGACACGAGACCGGGGTGCTGTCGCTCGCCCGCGACGACGACCCCTACGCCATCCCTATCTCCTACGGCTACGACGCGGACCAGCGACAGTTCTACATGCGACTCGTCTCGACGCCGGGCAGCGAGAAGCGCGCGTTCCTCACCGGGTCCCCGAACGTCCGTCTCGTCGTCTACGAGCAGGACGGGCGCACGTACCGGAGTGCGGTCGTCGGCGGCGTCATCGAACCGATCCCTCGCGACGAGATAACGCCCGAACACGTCGCGCAGTACGGCGACGCGAAGCGACCGCTGTTCGAGATATGGGGCGAGGCCCGGAGCGACCTCGACATCGACCTCTACGTGCTCCGGCCGGAGACGATCAGCGGTCGCCGGATCGAACTCGAACCCGACGGCGAGCAGTGACGGCGCCGGAGCGCAGGGCCGCCGGCGCCCCGGATCGCCGACCCGTCGACCGGCGGACCCTCAGACTCAAGTGCCGACGGGAGATACCGACGGACGAATGCCCGCCGGGATCCGCGTGACCGTCGCGTTCGAGACGTCGTCCGGGTGTCCGGTCGCCGAACTGTCGGCGGCCACCGGGGCCGTCGTCAACGACGTGTCGACGACGGTGACGCCGGCCGACGCCGACGAGGTCGCCACCGAGTTCCTCGTGGACGGCGACGCGGTGCCCGAGGAGTACGACCACGACCCGGTGTTCGCCTACGCCGACCGCCACCTCTACCGCGTTCGCCACGACGTGGACTGTCCCTGCGCCTGTCTCGGGGAGTACGGCACGCCCGTCTCCCGCTACTTCGCCAGCGACGGGGAACTCGAACTCGTCTTCCACGCGAGCGACTTCGAGCGCCTCCAGACCATCGTCGGCGAGTTGCGCGACCGCTTCCCGGACGTCGACATCCAGCGCCTCGTCCGCGAGTCGGCCGGCGACGCCACCCGCGACCCCGTGTTCGTCGACCGGGGAAAACTCACCGACCGCCAGTTCGAGGTGCTCCGGACGGCCTACGAGATGGGGTACTTCGAGCGGCCGCGGGCCGCCAACGCCACCGAGATAGCGGCGGAGTTCGACGTCACGCCCTCCACCGTCACCGAACACCTCCTCGCGGCCCAGTCGAAACTCCTCCAGGACGTCCTCGAGGACAGGTCCTGACCGCGCCGGGTCAGTCGCGCTACTATCCGCCCCTACTTGAACCCCCCACGATAGCGAGGCCCTGCTTCCCTCCCGTCGGACCGCCTCCATACAGATATGAGCCAGTCGCAGCTAGCGGACACCCGGGCGGTCGGGAAGGAGGCCAGCGCAGTCACCGAGGAAGACGAGATAGACACCGTTCTCGAAGCGCTCGAGGACGCCGACTGTCGCGCTATCCTGGCCGCCACGAGCGACGAGGCGCTGACCGTCAACGAGTTGCTGGACGCCTGCGACGTCGCCCAGTCGACGGCCTACCGGAAGGTCGAGGCGCTCGTCGACGCGGGGCTCCTCGAGGAGGACCTCCGCCTCCGCGCGTCCGGGAGCCACGTGAGCACCTATCGCTGCCGCCTCGAGGACGTCACCCTCTCCGTCGACGGGGAATCGGGCGTCGAACTCAGCCTCACCCGCACCGCGAGCGACGACCCGTTCTCGACCCCCGTCGCCCGCTACTGAGGCCCGCCGGACTGGGTTCCTGCCGAATATGTTCCGGCCAAGGTTCTGGTGAGTAGCTGCGGAACTGCCCGCCACTATGGCGCTCACCGGTGCGGTCTCGACGGGGGTGATGGTCGCGTTGTTCGTCGTGGTCGTCGCGATGATGGCGCGAATCGAGGACTGGCGCGACTACAGTCCGGCTATCGGCGGTAGGGGTGGCTACGGGGACGACGGCGGCCACGGCCACGCGGAGAAACCGTCCGGCGTCGTCCGGTGGCTGACGACCGTCGATCACAAGGACATCGGACTGCTGTACGGCGTCTTCGCCGTTATCGCGTTCGCGTGGGGCGGCGTCGCGGTGGTCCTGATGCGGTTCGAACTGGTGACGCCGCCGAGCGACCTGCTGACGGCGAGCACGTACAACGCGCTCATGACGAGTCACGGGCTGACCATGCTGTTCCTCTTCGGGACGCCGATACTTGCCGCGTTCTCGAACTACCTGGTCCCGCTGCTGATCGGGGCGGACGACATGGCGTTCCCGCGGATCAACGCTATCGCGTTCTGGCTGTTGCCGTTCGGAGCGGTACTGATCTGGGCCGGCTTCTTCCTGCCGGGCGTCGCGCCCGCCCAGACGTCCTGGACGATGTACACGCCGCTGTCCGTCGAACAGGCGAGTCGCGCCATCGACCTGACGATACTGGGACTGCACCTGACCGGCGTCGCGGCGACGCTCGGGGCCATCAACTTCGTCGTCACGATATTCACCGAGCGGGGCGAGGGCGTCACGTGGGCCACCCTCGACATCTTCTCGTGGACGGTGCTCGTCCAGTCGGGACAGATCATCTTCGCGTTCCCGCTGCTGGGCAGCGTCCTCGTCATGCTCCTCCTCGACCGGAACCTCGGGACGACGTTCTTCACCGCCGACGGCGGCGGCCCGCTCCTCTTCCAGCACCTGTTCTGGTTCTTCGGCCACCCCGAGGTGTACATCCTCGTCCTCCCGCCGATGGGACTGGTGAGCTACATCCTGCCGAAGTTCACCGGCCGGAAGCTGTTCGGGTTCAAGTACGTCGTCTACTCCACCCTCGCGCTGGGCGTCCTCGCCTTCGGCGTCTGGGCCCACCACATGTTCGCGACCGGGATGGACCCGCGACTCCGGGCGAGTTTCATGGCCGTCTCCATCGCCATCGCTATCCCCTCCGCAGTGAAGGTGTTCAACTGGATCACGACGATGTGGAACGGCGCCTTGCGACTCACCGCGCCGTTCCTGTTCTGCGTCGGCTTCGTGTTCAACTTCATCATCGGCGGCGTCACCGGTGTGTTCGAGGCGGCCATCCCCGTCGACCTGCTGCTCCACGACACCTACCAGGTCGTCGCACACTTCCACTACGTCATCATGGGGGCCATCGCCTTCGCCGTCTTCGCCGGTATCTACTACTGGTTCCCCCTCTACACGGGCCGGTGGTACCAGCGCACGCTCGCCAAGTGGCACTTCTGGCTGACGATGGTCGGCACCAACGTCACCTTCTTCCCGATGATCCTGCTTGGCTACGCCGGGATGCCGCGCCGGTACGCCAGCTACGAGGTCACGGCCGGCCCGCTCGACCTGTTCGTCGGCCTCCACCAGGTGGCGACGCTCGGCGTGGTCCTCCTGGTGTTCGGCCAGTTGATCTTCGTGTGGAACCTCGTCACCTCCTGGCTGGAGGGCCAGCGGGTGACCAGCGACGACCCGTGGGGCATAGACGACCACCCGACCGTCGCCCGCGAGTGGGAGTGGTTCGCGAAGCGACGAACGCTCGCGGCCACCGACGGCGGCGAGGACGCTGGGGAGTCCTGAGACGGACCGGCTACCGGCTACGGGCCGCTCCGCGACCCGTCCGGGTCCGCCGTCTCCTGCGCCGGTGACCGGTTCGTCCGGGGCACAGTTCACCGGGGAGGGGCCGCCCGACGGACTGGGGCAGTGGCTCCGGAGCGGCATCGTCACGTTCGCGGCGACGCGGAGACGGACGAGCGGTCTATCGGCGGTCAAGTTCGTCGGATCGGCCGCTGTCCGTCACGCGGGCGAGGTCGCTCACACCGCTTCGACGCGTTCGAAGAGGTACGTCCCAGCCCCGACCGTAACCGCCGAGGAGAGGACGAGTGCACCGAGATCGACCGCGAGCGGGTAGGCGGAGGCACCGACCAGGACCGCCCGGAGCGCGTCGACGCCGTAGGTCAGGGGGTTGACGAGCGCGAGGAGCCGAACCGGCGCCGGGAAACTGGAGATGGGGTAGATGGCGCCCGACAGGAAGAACAGCGGGAAGATGACGAACTGGACGACGAGGCCGAACCCCTCGCTGTCGCTGAACTGGGAGGCGAGCGCCACGCCGAACCCGACGAACGTGACGGCGATCAGGACGAGGACGAGGAGCGCCACCGGGAGCGCGAGGACGCTCGTGATACGGAACCCCAGCGGTATCGACAGCAGGAGGATGAGTAGCGCCTGGACGAGCGCCGTCGTCGACCCGCCGGCGATGCGTCCGAGGACGATAGAGGTGCGGCTGACCGGCGCGACGAGTATCTCCTTCAGGAAGCCGACGTCCTGGTCCGAGAGGATGGAGAGGCCGGCGAACGACGCGCCGAACAGCATCGTGAACCCCACCATCCCGGGGACGAGGAACTGGAGGTAGTCGACGCCCTCGGGGAGGCCGGGGATGGCCGCACCGCTGAAGCCGAACGCCAGGAAGACGAGGAACAGCAGCGGCATCGCGACGGACCCGACGATCCGCGACGGCGACCGGAGGAACCGCTTGACGTCGCGCAACCAGAGCGCGTAGATCCCCAGCGGGTCGACGAGGTTCATTCGTCGCCCTCCGTGGTCGCGACGCCGGAGCGGTCCCCGACGGCGTCCGCCCGTGCGCCGCGCACCCCGGTCGCGTCCGCGACCGCGTCACCGTCGCCGGCCTCGCGGGCCTCGATGGTCGCGCCGGTGAGCGAGAGGAACACCGTCTCCAGGTTCGGCCGGTGGACGTCCACGGACGTGACCGTCGCGCCGGCGTCGTCGGCCAGGTGGACGAGGTCGGCGATCCGTTCCTCGCCGCGTTCGACGGTGACGTTGACGCCGGCGTCGGTCCGCTCGTACTCGACGACCCACGGGCGTCCGTCGAGGCGGTCGCACAGGGCCGCGACCGGGCCGGTGACGTCGAGCGAGACGACGTCCCCGCCGAGCGTCGCCTTGAGCGCCGCGGGCGAGTCGATGGCGGCTATCTCCCCGTCGTCGACGACGGCGACGCGGTCGCAGAGGTGCTCGGCCTCCTCGATGTAGTGGGTGGTCAGGACGATGGAGACGCCGGCGTCCTCGTTCATCCGCTGGACGTACTCCCAGGTGTCCCGGCGCGTCCGCGCGTCGAGGCCGGCCGTCGGTTCGTCGAGGAAGAGGACCGCGGGTTCGTGCAACAGTCCCCGACCGATTTCGAGACGGCGCTTCATCCCCCCGGAGTACGTCCCGACCTGGTCGTCGCGGACCCCGGTTAGCCCCACGAGGTCGAGTATCTCGTCGATCCGCTCCGCGCGTTCGTCCCGGCCCATCCCGTACAGTCGCGCGTGGAAGGCCAGGTTCTCCTCGCCGGTCAACTCCTCGTCGAGCGCCTGCTCCTGGAAGACGACGCCGATGCTGTCGCGGACGGCACCCGTCTCCGAGACGACGTCGTGGCCGGCGACCGTCGCGCTCCCCTCGGTCGGCCGCAGGAGGGTAACGAGCACGTTGACGAGCGTCGACTTGCCCGCGCCGTTCGGGCCGAGCAGGCCGAACAGTTCTCCGTCCTCGACGGCGAAGGTGAGGTCGTCGACGGCCGTCACGTCGCCGAACGTCCGCGTCAGTCCGTCGACCTGAATGGCTGGCATGGGCGGATCCGATCGGATCTGACTACCCGGTCGGAGCATAAGTAGGCACGGGAGAGTCCACGAGGACGGTTCTCGAACGTCCCCGCGACGAGGGCCGGGAGACGCGGGAACTTTGGCGTGGCCCGTCCAACCGTTCGGTCATGCAGGCCGACGAGATGAACGATCAGGCGCGGGCGGCGGTCGAACGCCAGCGCCGATTTCCGCTGCCACACAGTCGCCTCGGCGTGAAACTCCTCCGCCTCCTCACTCGACCGGCGATGTGGTTCCAGAATCGGAACCCGCCGAGCGTCGGCGCGACCGTCGACCGGACGATCCCCGGGCCCGCGGGCGACATCGACGCGCGCCTCTACCTCCCGGACGCGAACGGACGGGTCCCGACGGTCGTGTTCTTCCACGGCGGCGGGTTCGTCCTCGGGAGCGTTGACACGCACGACTGGCTCTGCCGACACCTCACGCGGGAGAGCGGGTGTGGCGTCCTCTCCGTGGACTACCGCCTCGCCCCCGAACACCCCTTCCCCGCGGCGGTCGAGGACGCCTACGCCGCCGTCGAGTGGGCGGCCGCGAACGTCGACTCGGTCGGTGGTACCGGCCGAATCGGCGTCGCGGGCGACTCGGCCGGCGGAACCCTCGCCGCCGTCGCCGCGCTGATGGCCGCCGAGCGCGACGGTCCGGAGATAGCCCATCAGGCGCTCCTCTACCCCGCTATCGGCGTCGATGCCGACCAGCAGTCCGTCCACGAACACGCCGGTATCGTCCTCGACGAGGCCGACATGGCGTTCTTCGACGACTGCTACTACGTGAACGATATCCACAGACGCAACCCCTACGCCGACCCGGCGAACGCCTGCGACATCTCGGGGGTCGCCCCCGCGACAGTCGTCACCGCCGGCTTCGACCCGCTCCGGGACGGCGGGAAGGCCTACGCCGAGCGACTCGTCGGCGACGGCGTCCCCACCCGCTACCGGAACTACGACGACATGGTCCACGGGTTCCTGACGATGCGCGAGGTGGACCGGGCCCGCGAGGCCATCGCGAGCGTCGCCGACGATATCGCGGACGCGCTCCGGGAAGACGGGTTCACGGAAACCGCCGCGTAGCCGACTCTCGACCGTCGAATACGAACGAAGTGGCGTCACTTGCTCCCACGCCCCGAACAGTCGACGAGTTCGAGTCTCCGGCCCCGGCGAGTTCGCGACCGGTCGTCTCCGGCCGTCGACTGCGAGCCCTCCTATCCACGCCGGTGTTCCAGCACGCCGCAGTCCTCGTCGAGCTCGAAGACGAGCGGGGGGTCCCCGAGTCGGACGGTGACCCGGGCCGCGGGGGAGTCGCCGTCGGGGTAGTCGACGTCGCTCACCCGCGCCAGGTCGTGGGGACCGATCTGGGCGTCCTTCGGCCCCAGTCCCCGGTCCGCGTAGCGTCGCTCGACGGCGTGGTGGCCGAGAACCGCGTGCGCGACCGGCAGCGGGTAGGAGAGCCAGCAGGCGTCGCAGGCCGCCGTCGCGTACTCGACGTCGTCGACGAGGTACGAGTCCGGGACGGAGTCCCGGGGGAACGAGAGGCCGGCGGTGCCCCAGCAGTGGGGACAGACCCCGTCGCGGAGGAGCCGGACGTCGCAGGCGTGTTTCCGGAGCGAGAGGTCGAGGACGTCCGCGAGCGACCGGCCGGACGCCGCCCGTGGTGGCGTCGGATACGCGACGGCGGCGCCGTGGTCCGGACACCCGACGTACAGCAGGTAGTCCCGGTACGACGCGACGAGCGACCGGTCGCAGTGCGGACAGTCGTAGTCGGTCGGCCGTCGCTCGACGGCCACGGACTCGTCGTCGTACGTCCCCGCCCGGATCGCCGACACGACCTCCAGGGCGGCCACTCGCGGCTGGTACCGCCCGTCGACCTCGCGGACGAACTCCCCTCGCAGTTCGTCCAGGTGGTAGCTGAACCGGCCGGTGTCGTCGACGCCGACCCGGTCGCACAGTTCCGAGAAGGTGAGCCACCCCGACGACCACGCCTCCTCGTACCGCTCCGCGAGCGCGAAGAGGATGCGGAGGCGCGTCTCGTCGGTCAACGCGGCGTAGGTGTCGTCGCGTGTGCGATCCGCCGAACCCGTCATGGTCGCCGGTTCGAACGGCGCTCCCGTACCGGTTCCGGTCCGACACGTCAGACGAGTTACTTAAGAGTCGTTCAGATAACACTTACCGTCGATCCGGCACACCCCTCACTCGTGTCTGACCCCGAATCGACGCAGACGATGCGCGCTCCCGGGTGGATGGCCGCCCGGACCGGAATCGCTCGCACGACCCTCGTCCTCGCCGGCATCGTCCTGGTCGCGCTGGTCGCGAACGTCGCGGCGACGCTGGCCGCGAGCAGCGCTCTCGGACCCGACGCGGGCGAGACGCTCACCTTCGCCGCGGTGACCGTCGCAACCGAACTCTCCTTCCTCCTGGTCGGGGTGACCTACCTCCGATACCGGTCGTCGTTTCGCCTGCCCCTCCGGGTGCCCGCCCGGGAGGCAGCGCCGTATCTGATCGGTGGCCTGGCCGCGAGTTTCGTCACCGCGTTCTGTTCGCTGGCCATCACCGACGCCGTCGTCCCCGCACTGGAACTCTCGCCCGGGTACGCGGAGTACAGCGGCCTCGGCGAGGTGGCCGGCGCGGGACTCGTGCTCGGAGCGGTCCTGTCGCTCGCGGTGATCGGCCCCGTCGAGGAGTTCTTCTTCCGCGGCGTGATCCAGGGTCGGCTCCGGGAGGCGGTCGGTCCCGTCGGTGCCGTCGGAGTCGCCGGGGCGACGTTCGCGCTCTTCCACTTCTACCCGGTCCTGCTGCTGTCGCCGCCGCCGGTCGTGATCGCGCACATGGCGACGTACTACACGATCATGGGGGTGATATTCGGCTGGGTGTACCACCGGACGGACACCCTCGCCGCGCCAGCCCTGGTCCACGGGACGTTCAACGCCGTCGTGTTCGCGTCCCCGCTGCTGGCCTGAGCGGCCGACGCCGGGACGAACTGCCACATACCCGATGGACTCACGTGCGGCCACGAACGGCCGGTCACAGCCCGCTGTCCGAGAGCGCCCCCTCCGGCAACGGTTTACCGCGGCTGCGTGAACCCCCCGTCCGATGAGCACGGACGGACGGCGGAGCGCATAGACGTACTCGTGACGAGCACCGCATCGCTGGCTCGTTCCGCAGGAGAGTTCCCTCGATAGAGGAATCGTAAGGGCTCCGGCCGGACAGTCGATTACGGCGATACTGGTCGCGCGTTACAACGCCCCGCCGAGAACTGAGATCAACGACTGGACGCTGATTGCGATGATAACGACCGTCACTACAGCCCCGAGCACGTTCTGTTTCAGGTCGTTCGTGAACTCGCCGACCAGATCCCCATCGTTTACGAAGTACAGGAGGAGGACGATTACGACGGGGAGCAAGAGGAGGTTCAGAACCTGTGCGGCCAGGATGACCTCGACCGGGTTTATACCCAGAGATGCGCCGATGGTTCCGACCAGAAGGAGCGGTGCCCACACTGCACGAAATTTGTTCGAGGCCAGATCGCGTTCCCAGCCCAGCATTCCCGCTACTGCGTAGGCGGTTGCGAGCGGCCCGGTCGATGCACTCGTGAAACTCGCGGCGATGAGACCGATGCTAAATATCGTCGATGCGTGACTCCCGGCGGTCGGTCGAAGTTGCTCGGAAATCCTGGCGAGATCCTCGACCTGTGTTCCGAGCGGAAAGGCCGCTGCAGCCGTGATCATGATCGCCAGCGTGACGAATCCCCCCAGAGAAATCGTGAGAATCGTATCCAGACGGGATTCCGGAAGGTGAGTAGAATCCGGCCAGCGGTCCTGAACGCTACTCGCGTGTAGGAACAGATTGTACCCGACGATGGTCGTGCCGAGGAGGCCCGCGATGAGCATCTGCGACCCGTCCGGAACCGACGGAACGAGGCCGCTCGATAGCGCCGCAAAGTCCGGCCCGACGAGGAGGGCCGTCACGACAAAGGAGGCGAGCAACACCATCAACAGGCCCACGAAGACCTTCTCGATCAGTTTGTAGTTCCCCGTCCATAGCATCCCTGCGACGATAGTGGCGATGACTGGTGGCCAGATCTGTGCCGACGTTCCCGTGAACTCTGCGAACCCGATCGCACCGCCCGTGAGATCACCGACCAGGTACGATCCCGTGCCGATGACGAGGGTAGAGATCGTCAGTACGATCAGCGTGTAACGGACTCCTGGATTGTCTAACTGGGATCGAAGTGCTTCGCCGAGACCCTGCCGCGATACGATCCCGACGCGAGCACTCATCTCCTGGAGGACGATCGTCGCGACGACCGAGAAGATGATCGTCCAGGTCAGTGCGTATCCGAATTCGGCCCCGGTCGCGCTCACCGTCGTTACGGTACCCGGGCCGACGAACGAAGCAGCGATCAGCGCACCGGGTCCGACCGATCGCAATCGCGCTATGATATCCATGGTTAGAACCGATCTCGATCGCTAAACGATTCTCGTTCGGGCGACGGAGTGACGGTCGCTTCACCGGTCGTAGCAGAGGTTGGCGTGATCCGTGACATTAGTCGTCGTGAGTGTGGCAGGACCACACGTAAAATCTTGGTGGTTGCCTAACGTTCTGCAAATTTCTTGTATATTCTTTATCAACCGGGGGTTTTCACAGGATGTTATACGTGTACCCGGTCGGATCCGCGGATCGATCGCCCCGTGCCCGGAGTTACTCCAGTTCCACCTCTCAGCGGATACGCGAGTGAGCGACGGCAAAACCTGAGATCGGCACCAGATATCCAATACTAACCCGTGATTATAGATAATATCCGTATATTGGATTGTGGGTTGTATTATTCACAAGACTTTAGCTCGTCGGCGGAAGATGGACAGACAGATCAATGTCGAAGGACGCAACCACTCGTGAACTTACGTTGCCGGAGGGGGTCGTCTCACTGCTCAAGCCGACGTCGGGGTACGAAATCGATGTCGAAGACGAATACGACACGAACGTCGGTGAACTCGTCGAACGATACGAAAACGCCGGCGATGCAGACGTAGGCGTCGTGGGCATCCCCTCGGACACAGGATGCGTCGCCGGCCCACGCGGTTCACGTTACGGTCCAGCAGGCGTTCGGGACCAGATTACGCACGGTACGGCGTACAATCCCGAACTCGACGTCTCGATCGAATCCGGACTCGATATCGTCGACTTCGGCGACGTACGTGTTCAGGCGACCGACCTGCACGAGACACACGAACGCGTCGAACGGGTTCTGACCGCGATCAACGAACGCGATGTCTTCACTATCGGCATCGGTGGGGACCACTCGCACACGTATCCGACCGGCAAAGCACTGATGAACGCGACGGACGGTGACGTCGGGGTCATCAACGTCGACGCTCACCACGACGTCCGCCACTCACACGGTGGTGAACTCTCGGCTGGCACGCCGTTCCGCCGGCTCCTCGAAGACGATTCCGGACAACTGGCCCACGAGAACTTCATCGAACTCGGACTCTCGGGGTGGCACAACTCCGAGTACTACGCAGACTACGTCCGCGAGAACGGCGGAAGCATCATCACCGCCCGCGACGTTCACCGGGGCGGTGCAGTCGATGCCGCCCAGAGAGCCCTGGAGATCGCTGCGGACGGCACGGAGGCCGTGTTCGTCTCCGTCGACATCGACGTCCTCGACGTCGCGTCCGCACCCGGAACGTGTGCTCCGAGTCCCGGCGGACTGCAATCCCATCAACTACTGGAGATAGTGTATCAACTCGTCCGCGATGAGCGAGTGAAAGCCGCCGACCTCATGGAAGTCGCGCCGCCGCTCGACACCGGCGACGTGACGACCATGACCGCTGCCGCAGTCGTAACCCAGATGTTCGGTGCACAGAGAGAGTGCATCAACTGAAACGGTAGGTCACGAGGGTCCAAAGCGACGGGACGCTCGAGACGGTTTCCGCATCACCGTCCATCGATTCGGCGTGTCGGGATACGGAAACGGGCTCTACGGACGTTTCAGGGATAATGTAGCCACTATTTTCTAGGTTCGGGTCCAGACGTCTGTATGGACCGCCGCGATTTCGACATACTGACAGCGATCTCCCGACTCGAGACGAACAACGTCAAGGAGATCGCCGAGGAGACCGGCATTCCGAATTCGACGGTTCACTTTCGGATAAAGGAGTTGCGTGAAGAGGGCGTCCTGAAAAACGACGTACTGGACGTCGATCTAGAGGAGATGGGCCTGAACATCCGTATCGTGACTGAAGTGATCACCGTGTACGACGAAAATTACCAGCAGACGGTTGGGGAGAAACTCGCCACGATCGATGGGGTCTCGCAGGTGTACTTCACGATGGGGTCGACCGATTTCATCGCCATCGCGACGCTCCCCACGCGAGACGACGTGAATCGACTCATCAACGATTACGCTTCGATAGACGAGGTCAACGAAACGAACTCGCACTTCGTCATACAGACCATCAAAGACGACGACTTCCCACTGACGAGTTACGACTCGGAGAAACTACTGGACGCACTCGATCTGGAGGACTGACGGGTGGTTTCGGTTAGATCGACGACAGCCACCAGTGCCGGTCAGCGACCGTCTCCGGTGGGCGTTCGACGACGAACGGCCGGTCACAGACCGTCGTTCGAGAGCGCCCCCTCCGGCAACGGTTTACCGGGGCCGCGTGAACCCCCCGTCCGATGAGCACGGACGGACGGACGCCGGAGAGCCCGCGACCGACCGACCTCCGCGTCGAGTACGAGGCCGACCCCGGCAACGTCGACCCGACCGAGTCCCCGCGCTTCGCCTGGCGCGTCGAGACGGACCGCCGCGGCGCTCGCCAGACCGCCTACCGGGTCGTCGTCGGCCGCGACCGGGAGTCGGTGGCGGAGGGCCGGGGCACCCTCTGGGACTCCGGGCGCATCGACGCCGGGCGAGCTGCGGCCGAGTACGACGGACCGGACCTCAACTCGGACGGGACGTACCACTGGTCGGTGCGGTGCTGGACGGACGACGGCGAAACGGGGCGTCGCGAGGGAGAGAGCGGCGAGACGCCGTGGGCCGAACCGGCCACGTTCGCCACCGCCCTCGCCCCCGAGGACTGGCGCGGGGAGTGGATCGCTCACCAGCCCGGAACCGGGGACTCCAACGGCTGGCGGAGCAGGTGGCGCGACGTCGACTGGTCCGGCGAGGAGTGGGTGCAGGTCGATCTGGGCGAGTCCCGGACCATCGACGCCGTCGAGTTACACCCCGCCGAACCGGTCGACGTCGTGCGGACGCCCGACGACACGGTCGTGACCACCTCCTGGTCGTCGGACCCGGTCGCGGAGTTCGGCTTCCCCGACGCCTACCGGGTCGAGGTTGCCGACGACGCCGACTTCTCGGACCCGACCGTCGTGGCCGACGTCGCGGACGCCTCGCACGACCCGGTCGAGACCGACGGCGCGCCGACGGAACCCGTCACCACGCGAACCCACGACGACCTCGACGCCCGCGGCCGGTACGTCCGCGTCACCGCCACGGAGCCGTTCGTCGTCGAACCCGCCACGGATCCGGGGTCGGGCGACACGGGCGACGGACGACGCGTCGAACGCACGAGCGCGTGGCAGTGCTTCGCGCTGGCGGGGCTCTCGGTCCGAAGCGGAACCGGAGACGGCGAGGGAGACGCGGCGGACCTCGCTCGCGAACGCCGCGCAAGCGTCGCGGCGTCCTCGACCGTCGAGACCGACGCCTGGGGTCGCGACCACCTCGTGAACGAACACCGGGCGTCCCATCGCGCCTCCTCGTCCCCGCTGCTCCGGACGGAGTTCTCGCTCGACCGGCCCGTGCGGTCGGCGCGGGTCCACGTCGCCGCCGTCGGCTACGGCGAACTGCACGTCGACGGGGAGCGCGTCGGCGAGCGGCGTCTCGACCCGGCCTGGACGGAGTACGAGCGCCGGGTGCTGTACTCCACGTACGACGTGACCGACCGACTGGAGACGGGCGAGAACGCGCTGGGCCTCTGGCTCGGTCGCGGCTGGTACGCCAAGCGCAGCGCCTACTGGATAGCCGACGGGTCGCCGCGCGCCCGCGCCGTCCTCACCGTCGAGTTCGAGGACGGGACGACGCGCCGCCTGGCGACGAACGGCGACTGGCGAGCGACCGAGAGCCCGCTGGTCGAGAACGACCTGTACGACGGGGAGCGGTACGACGCGCGACGCGAGCGGGACGGGTGGGACGAACCGGACTTCGACGACGGGGACTGGAACGCCGCGCAGGTGGTCGACGCGCCCGGCGGGACGCTCCGACCAGAGCGAATAGAACCGATGCGCGTGGTCGACGAGTTCGACGTGGGGGAGGTCCACGAGCACCCCGACGGCCCGATACTCGACTTCGGGCAGAACCTCACCGGGTGGCTGGAGATAGAGGTCGACGGGGCCGAGGCGGGCGACGAGGTGACGCTCCGCCACGCGGAGGCGCTCACCGGCGACGGCGGCCTCTCGACCGCCGACCTGCGGAGCGCGGACGCCACCGACGTCTACGTCGCCCGCGGCGACGGGTCGGAGACGTACGAACCGCGCTTCACCTACCACGGCTTCCGCTACGCGCAGGTCTCGGGCTACCCCAGGGAGCTCGACCCCGACGACGTGACCGCGAAAGTCGTCCACACCGCGATGGACCGGCGCGGCGAGTTCGCCTGCTCGAACGACGATCTGAACCGGGTCCAGCACAACGCCGTCTGGGGGCTGCGGGGGAACACCCACTCGATCCCCGAGGACTGCCCGCAACGCGACGAGCGGTTCGGCTGGACCGGTGACGCCCAGATATCGGCCCGCGCGCTCCTGTTCAACTTCGACGCCGTCCGGTTCGACGAGAAGTGGCTCCGGGACCACGAGGACGCCGCCTCGCCGATGGGGTACGTCCCCGACGTGATTCCGAACAAGGCCCCGGAGGACCCCGCGGATCCGACCTGGTCGATCACTCGCGTTCTGATCCCCTGGTACCTGTACCGTCACGACGGCGACGAGCGGGTCCTCCGCGAGCAGTACGAAGGGATGCGCGCGTACGTTGACTACTGGCTCGATGCGGCGGACGACGACGGCGTCCTCCCCGCCGAGTACGGCAAGTTCGGGGACTGGCTCGCCTTCGAGAACACCGACGGCCGCCGGGGCCTCCCCTACGACCTGTTCAACACCGCCTTTCTCTATCAGGTGACCGACGCCTTCGCGAAGGTCGCGGCCGTCCTCGGCAACGACGCCGACGCCGCTGACTACCGGGACGCCGCGGCCCGCGTCGCCGGGGGATTCCACGAGCGGTTCTTCGACCCGGAGACGGCTACCTACGGCCCCGGGACGCAGTCCTCCTTCGCCGTCCCGCTGTTCCTCGGCCTGGTCCCCGACGACCGGGTCGACGACGTCGTCGAGAACCTCGTCGAGAAGGTGCGCGACGACGGGTCGAAACTGCGGACCGGGTTCCTGGGCACCCGCCCGCTGATCCACACGCTGGCCGACCACGGCCACGCAGACCTGGCCTACGAGATAGTGAGCCAGCCCGAACGGCCGGGGTGGGTGTACATGGCCCGGAACGGCGCGACGACGATGTGGGAGCGGTGGAACTCCGACGACAGCGTCGGCGAGGGGATGAACTCGCTCAACCACTCGCCGTTCACCCACGTCTCGGAGTTCTTCTACGAGGTGCTGGCCGGCGTCCGCGTCGGCGACCGGCCGGTGACCGACCACGTCACCGTCGCGCCGGCGCTCGTCGACGACCTGGACTGGGCGTCGGCCAGCGTCGGGACGCGGAACGGCGAACTGGCCGTCGACTGGGAACGGCGAGGGGTGGAGGACAGTAGCGAGGAGGGAGGAGCGGACTCCGGCTACGACCTGTCCGTCACCGTCCCGTGGAACGGCCGGGCGACGGTCCGGCTTCCCGACGCCGCCGGGGCGACCGTGACGGAGTCGGGGGTTCTGCTCGGCGAGGAACTACCCGACGGCGTCGAGTCGGTCGAGCGCGACGACGGCGTGCTCGTCGTGGAGGTCGGGTCGGGGGAGTACGGGTTCGAGGTTCGATAGCTTCGATTCGGAGTCTCGACGGCGACGGCTCGATTTCGGAGCTAACGTGTGAGACGAGGAACTCGGTCCTCGAACAGTCTGTCGAGGGCGGTCCAGAGGATTTCGGTCGGAAGCTCTTTCTCGAACGTAGCGCGCTCGTGGTCACTCTCGCTCGTCGCTGGACTGTCGTACTGGAAGTGGACCGGTCCGAGTTCGGGGTGGTCCCCGTCGCGATGCCACCCGCAGTTGAATCCCGCGTTCGGATCCGCGTAGTGGATTCGGTAGTACTGCTCCTCCCCGGAGAACCGCCACTCGACGTCGAGCGTCGGTGACTCGGGGCCGGTCGGTGGGACGACGCGGCTGGGGCCGATCTTCGCTCGGAGAAACTTCTTGACGATGCCATCTGGTTCGTACGTGACGGTCCTGACGACTGGATACCGCTGCAGGACATCCTTCAGTCCCGCGTAGACCGTGCTATCGGTCGTCCCGAGAGCCCCATCGGTATCAGACCGGAAGCGCGTCGCGTTCGGTGGCCCAGTCGTACTCGTTGAGTGCGGCCCGGACCACGGGGAGGCGGTCGGCGAGGTGTTCCCACTCGCTGGCGACGTCGCGTCGTTCCGCGATCTCGTCTTCGTCGTCGAGGTCCGCGACGCTCGCGCGGAGTTCGCCCGGCGTCTCGACGTCGTACGACGCCTGCCAGTCAGAGATCCTGGCGCGCATCGATTCGAGAACCGTGGTGAGTTCCTCGCGGTCGTGTTCGCGCTGCAGTGCAGCGACCTCCCGGTACGTCGCCATGAGCTGGTCGATGCAGTAACGGGTCCGGCCCCCTCGTTCGACCGTTCGGAGGACGCCGTCCTCGGCGAGCTGGTCGAGGTACTTCTGGGCCGTCTTCACCGAGACCTCTGTCTCGTCGGCGACCCACGAGGCAGTACGGGGCGTCCGGAGGGTGCGCGCGGCGGCGCGAACGCGCTCGCCACGCGTCATCGTATCGCGAACGTCGCCGTCCTGACCGGCGTCGTCGGGCATACCCGTGCGTAGGGCCTGATCGAATATATATCCACGGTGCTGGAAATGCGTCGAGAAGAAAGCGAGTGTCTGTCGACGTGAGACAACCGCACACGGTCGGAGTGACGGGAGCGTGATGGCGCTCCACCGATCGTTTATGATCCGGCGAGCGGAAGCCGAGCGTAGCAAACCCATGCCTGTGATCCACTACCGATGAAGGCCATCGTCCAGACGGGTCCCGGAGCGGTCGAGGTACGGGAGCGGGCAAAGCCGTCGCCCGGGCCGGGAGAGGCGCTCGTGGGCGTCCACTCGGTCGGCCTCTGCGGGAGCGACGCGCACGCGTTCGAATACGACGGCGGCTACGAGTGGATTCCCATCCCGCGCGTCATGGGTCACGAGTACGCCGGCCGCGTCGAGGCGGTGGGCGAGGGCGTCGACGCGGTGTCGGTCGGCCAGGCCGTCGTCGAGGAGCCCATCCACGACTGCGGGGAGTGCTTCCAGTGTCGCAACGGACAGGAGAACGTCTGCGAGAACTTCTCCATCACCGGGATGCACACCGACGGGGCGTACACCGACTACACCGTCGTCGAGGCGCGCCATCTCCACCCCGTGCCCGAGGAGGTCCCGCTCGAACACGCGGCCGTCACCGAGCCGACGAGCATCGCCGCGCGGGCGGTGCTGGACCGCTCGGACGTGACGCCCGGCGACACCGTCCTCGTCCAGGGCCCCGGCCCCATCGGCGTCCTGACGGCCGTCGTCGCCGACTCCCTCGGCGCGAACGTCGTGGTCTCCGGACTCCCGTCGGACGCCGACTACCGGCTTCCGCTCGTCGAGCGCCAAGGCATCGAGGCCGTCGACGCCGGGGCGGAGGATCTGGCGGCCGTCGTCGACCGGCGCTCGGACGGGGTGGGCTGTGACGTCGTCTTCGACGCGACCTGACACCGGTCCGGCGTCGGGGAGGCCGTCGACCACGTCCGGAAGGGCGGTCAGGTCGTCGTCGTCGGCATCCCGAACGAGTCGAGCGACGTCTTCCTCGCGCCCGTCGTCCGCGGCGAGATAGACGTCGTCACCTCCTACGGTTCGAAGTGGCGCAACTTCGAGCAGGCCCTGCGGCTGATGGCGAACGGTGCCGTCGACGTCGACGGTAACGTCGACCGGTCCTACGACGCCGACGACCCCGAGACGGCGTTCCGCGACTTCCTCGCCGGGGAGACGTGCAAGCCGGTGTTCCGGTTCGGCGGCGCGTAGTTCGCTTCGGTTACCGGCGACGGTGGCAGGAGCTACCGTCGTCGGCCGGTTCGTCCGCGGCCACGTCCGACCGGTCGCTATCTCGATACCGCGACCGACGACTACCGAGGGACCGCTAGAGGACGAAGGGGCCGCGCTGTTCGATGGGTTCGCCGTGCGGACGCCCGGAGACGGCGACGACCCGCAGCGAGTCCTCGCTCCGCAGTTCGACGGTCCGAGCCTCCGTGACCGGGAGGACGTCGCCCTCGCCGAACGCCGCGCCGCCGACGGTGCCGTCGCCGGCGACGCCGTAGAGGAACCCCGTCCACCCATCCGGAACGGACCACGTCCACGTCCCGGAGACGGTGACGTCGAGATACTCCATCGGCGTGGACAGTTCGATCGGCGATCCGTCACCGACGACCGTCGTCACCGAGGCGTCGTCCCGTCGTTCCGTCGGGAGGTCCGCGGCCGTCGCGTCGACGTAGTCCGGGTCGGCGTCCTTCTCGGCCTCGGGGAGGTTCACCCAGAGCTGGAGCCCGTTACAGTCCCGGTCGTTCGCGGGAAACTCCGAGTGTCGGATACCGCCGCCGGTCGTGATCCGCATCGCGTCGCCCTCGTTCGCGGTGTTCGTCACGCCCGTGGAGTCCTCGTGGTCCATTCCCCCCTCGATCATGTACGAGACGATCTCGAAGCCGCGGTGGGGATGCATCGGGAACCCCTCGCCGGGGTCGATGTAGAAGCGTTCGAAGAGGACGAACGGGTCAAGACTGTGCGGGTAGGTGCTCGTCGGGAACGCGCGGTTCGAGTTCACGCCGGTACCGTGTCGGACGGTCTCGCCGGGCACCGGACCGTCGGGATCGTTTCGGTTCTCGTTCGCGGCCATGTCTCGCTAGTCGAGATCGCGTCTGAAAAACGTCGCGTCCCCGGAAGCCGATAGTTATCAGTATCCGATCACCGAAACTTGGAGGGTTTGAGTTCGGGACGTTTACCGCTAGTTCGCCCGTTTTCGGAATGGACAGGACGGTTACTCTATCGCGGTACAGGAAATCTTCATGTGCGTCGTGAATGTACCGGATATCGTCGATATCATGACCGATCACGAACTACCGCCGCTTCCGTACGACTACGACGCGCTCGAACCGCACGTCAGCGAACAGGTCCTGACCTGGCATCACGACACGCACCATCAGGGCTACGTCGACGGCTGGAACAGCGCCGAGGAGACGCTCGCGGAGTCCCGCGAGGAGGGAGAGTTCTCCGCGTCCGCCGGCGCCATCGGCAACGTCACGCACAACGGCTCCGGACACATCCTGCACGACCTGTTCTGGCAGTCGATGAGTCCCGACGGCGGCGACGAGCCGACCGGTGCCCTCCGGGACCGCATCGAGGCGGACTTCGGCTCCTACGACGCCTGGAAGGGCGAGTTCGAGGCCGCGGCCGGTGCCGCCGGCGGCTGGGCGCTCCTCGTCTACGACAGCCACTCCGAACGGCTCCGGAACGTCGTCGTCGACAAGCACGACCAGGGCGCGCTCTGGGGTTCGCACCCGATTCTGGCCCTCGACGTCTGGGAGCACTCCTACTACTACGACTACGGTCCCGACCGCGGCGACTTCATCGGTAACTTCTTCGAGGTCGTCGACTGGGAGGAGCCCGCCGCGCGCTACGCCGACCTCGTCGAGAAGTTCGAGTAACCCCGTCACGGCAGTACTGGTCCGTGACCGTGGGCCCCTTTTCCGTTCGCGTTCGCCCGGCGAGCGCGCCGCCCGTCCCGATCGGTTCCGCGTTCGCACAGAGGGTGGACCGAGATGCACCGCTTTGCGGCCCCGGGACTACTGAGCGATAGCGTCGACCACCGCGGTCTCGACGACGGAGCCCGTATCGTCGAGGCGGACGCGGAGCACATCTCCGTCGCACGCGAGTTCCAGTTCGACGCGGAGCGGGTCTTCCGAGCGGACCATCGTCCGGGCGTCGCTCACGCACCAGTCGAACTGCCAGAACGGTTCGGCGTCGAGGTCGACGCCGCGTTCCGAGTGGAACACGAGGACGTCGGCGTTGTCGAGGAGCGATACCCCGACGGTCGACCGCAGCCGATAGCCACAGCGCCGACAGACGTGGTCCAGCGCGACCGTCAGGTCCTCGTCCTCCGGGGTCCGGATCAGCGTCGACGCCACCTCGCCCGCGCACTCGGGACAGACGCCGTCCGCCGCGAGACAGTAGTGGTGTCGGACGTAGTGGTGGAACGCGTCGAGGAGCGCCTCGGTCGATCGGTCGTCGAGTGCACCCGGTGGGAACGGGTAGTTCACCTGAACGGTCCCGCACTCGGTACAGCCGATCGATAGCTGTTCGTCGACGTACCAGCCGTGCAGGTCACCCCGGCACTCGTAACAGGAACCGTCGACCGGGAAGAACCCGAGTTGCGTCCGTTCCGTGAGCGCGCCCGTGAAGATAGCGCTGACGACGGTTCGACCGGGATACCGAAACTCGTAGCCGCCCTCGCGATGCCTGATGAAGTGACCGGTGAGCTGTCGGAGGTGGTAGCTGAAGTTCGCGCTGTCCTCGACGTCCACCGCCTCGAACATCTCCGTGAACGAGACAGGGGCGTCGTCCGCGCCGAGGTCGAGGAGGGCGCGGAGGATGTCCACTCTG
The DNA here is from genome assembly GCA_964565905.1 of uncultured Halobacteriales archaeon. Taxonomy (GTDB): domain Archaea; phylum Halobacteriota; class Halobacteria; order Halobacteriales; family Haloarculaceae; genus Halomicrobium. The sequence goes on along the minus strand of CAZMGU010000017.1, from coordinate 3,287 downwards.
GTTTCGTTGCCGACGACGGAGAACGCCTCGGCAGGTTCCATCTCCGATTCAGTTCGGGCGAGCGACCGGGCGTCCGGCGTCGCGTCGGAGTCGTCGTTCCGGCCGTCGTCCCGTTCGTCGCCCGCCGTCCGTTCAGCGTGACAGTCGTCGGCCCGATCGAACTGGCTCATACCTGGGATACGTTTACCGGACGGTAAAACGCATCGGAGCGAACGCCTCGACGTCGGCGTCCGTCACGCCGGAGGGGTTCCGCGGTGGAGAACCGGCCTGTAACGACGAACGCCGCCGCCGGAAGGGCGGGTCGGTTCACCGTCGGCTGAAGACGAGGAGCGGAGTGACTACCAGGTGGGGACTGACCATCGCGGCCAGACGACGCTGCCCCGTCACGGCGCGGCGGTTCGCGGTTCGGCGGTGTGCGAACCCGACGGTCCGGTGGCCCGCCCTCAGAGTCCGACGTGCCGCCGGAACGCACGGCCGCGAAGCCACGCCAGGTCCGCCGACGAGAGCCCGTCGACGTGGTCGAGCCAGTGAACCGCCTCCGCGTAGGTCGCCTCGTCGCCCACGTTGGGGTAGTCCGACCCCCACGTCACCCGCTCGGGACCGAACTCGTCGAGGAGCCACCGGACGTGGTCGTGCATGTCGGGGTAGGGGAACGGCTCCGACGAGCGGTGCTGGACCTCCGAGAGTTTGACGGCCACGGTGTCGTACTCCGCGAGGGTCGCGAAGGGTGCAAACGCGTCGCCGTCGGGCGGCGTCTCCGGTCCGGCGTGGGCGAAGTGGTCGAACAGATAGGTCATGTCGGGGTAGGCCTCGACGAGTTCGAGCGCCTGGTCTAGCTGGGCGTGGTGGGCCAGCACCTGGACGACGGCATCCGTCTCGCGCGCCGCCTCCCAGAACGCCGTCTCCTCGACGGCGTCCCGGAGTCACGTCGCGTCCGGGTCGAACGTCTCCCACATCCGGTCGTACGGACAGGCCGCCCCGAGGCGGAACCCGAGGACGCCGTCGACGGCCATCGACCGCCGGAGTTGCGCGGCCGCGTCGTCCGCGAACGGGTCGAGCATCACTATCCAGGGCAGGCGGTCGTGCTCCGCGACGACCCGCTCGGTGTACGAGTTGTCCGTCCACTCGACGATAGGGTAGCCGACGACGACGGTCTCCTCTATCCCCTCCCGGTCCAGCGTCGCCAGCAGTCGGTCGGCGGTGAAGACGGTCGGCACGTCGAAGCCGTCGACAAGGTCGACGATGGGACCGTTCACCCACGGGTGGTCGCAACTGGGCGGCCCCCAAGCGTGGGTGTGAGCGTCTAGCGTCATCGGGCGTATCGTGTCAGCCGTGGTTCCTATAGGTTCGCGCCGGCGGCGAATCCGCGGAGTGGGGACGGTCCCACCGGGGTGGACGGCGCTACCTAGTTGGGCGACCGAAATATTTCACTCTCGACGACACATCTAACCGCGCCTCGCCCGAAGTCGTGGTATGTCCCCGCAGACGACCAGCCACCGACGCGATCTCGACGATCGGGAGGGGTACCGATGACCCTCCTGCAGCGCCTCTCGTTCACCCTCCGGTCGTGGTTCAACGACCTGCTGAATCGGGCCGCCGATCCAGTGGCGGAACTCGACTACTCCTACGAGCAGTTGCGCGACGAACTCCAGGGGGTCAACCGCGGCATCGCCGACCTCACGACCCAGAAGAAGCGCCTGGAGATGCACCGCGAGCGCCTGCGGTCGAGCGTCGAGAAGTACGACGAGCAGGTGCGGGAGGCGGTCAGGCAGGACCGCGACGACCTGGCGCGGCGCGCCCTCGAGAAGAAACACACCACCACCGACCAGATCGCCGACCTCGACGAACAGATCGAACGCCTGCAGGCGACTCAGGACCAGTTGATCGAGCGGCAGGTCGCCCTCCGCGGCCGGATCGAGGGGTTCCGGACGCACAAGGAGTCGCTCAAGGCCCGCCACGAGGCGGCCCGGGCGTCCGCCCGCGTCGCCGAGGCCTTCTCCGGCGTCGACGGGAAGATGGCCGACGTGAACCGCGCCGTCGAACGCGCCGCAGAACGCACCGAGCAGATGGAGGCCCGGGCCGCCGCCCTGGAGGAACTCGAGGAGTCCGGCGCCTTCGACGACGCCCTCGCCGAGGGCGACGACGTCGAACGCGAACTCGATCGGCTCTCGACCGAACAGCGGATCGACCAGGAGCTAGCGGACCTGAAGACCCGGCTGGGTCCGGAGTCGGGCCAGCAAAGCGCCATCGAGTCCGAGGAGACGGCGGGGTGAGGGCGACGAGAAGAGATAGTTGCCTCTGGTCGGAAACCGGTGAAGGCCATCGAGAGTGACGGTGGTATTCGCCCGTCGAACGACGGCAACCGGGAATGTTCATCGCTCCACGAGGCGTGTGGTGCGATAACGGTAGTTTCTACGAGCGGGACTCATTCGCGAGCGACCAGAACCGAGGTAGTCACCGACTCGAGAACGTCTTCCGTCGTGCTCCCGAAAAGCCGTTCCGTGAGGGTCGAATCCTCGCTTTCTCCGATCACGATAAGGTCGATCCCAGTATCGGCGCTGTACTGGGGTATCGCGTCTTCTGGAAATCCCTCGAGAACGGCTCGTTCGGACGTAACCCCGGCCTCATCTGCCATTTGCTCGGCCCGATCGATCGCCTCTTCCGCTTCCTGATCAAGTGCTTCGGTGAGGTCATCCGCGATGTCGCCAACGGCGGATGCGGACATCTCCGTCCCGACGTCTACGACGTGGAGGAGATGCACCTTGGCATCCATACTCGACGCGATCTCCATCCCGTGATCCAGCGCCGTTACGCTCGCATCGGAACCATCCGTCGGGATAAGGACGTCGCGGTACACGTCGCGGTCCTACGGGCCGAACGGCAAAAAGCGTGATCTCCAGTCAGATGGCCGGACGATGTCGTGATACCGGGAACTCGGCTCGTGACTCTCCTGAGCGAAACACGGTCGAGGAAGGCCGCACCGTCCAGCGCGTCACCGAGGCCATTCGTTGCTCCTCGGGAACCGGGCGGGCGGTCGGACTCGACTGAACGGCCCACCCCGCGGTACTGTCAGTTTTTCCCCATGCTTTTTTGCCTCGGCGTCGTATCGATGGACCTGTACTGAATGCAAGCACCCGAAATACTCCTCCGTCTCGTCGCGGGTGCCGCGCTGATTCTCGCCAACGGGTTTTTCGTCACCATCGAGTTCGCGCTGACCCGCGCCCGACAGTACTCCGAAGCGGAGTTCATGGAACCCGGTCTCGAACGCGCGTGGGAGATGACCGAGG
>CAZMGU010000016.1:0-30301 GCA_964565905.1 uncultured Halobacteriales archaeon | reverse complement strand
CCCAGACGTCGAAGGTGTCGCCGCAGCCGAGTTCGAACCGGGCGTGGTGCCAGTGACAGGTCAGCAGGCCGTCCTCGACGGTGCCCTTCGACAGCGGGAACCCCATGTGCGGACACCGGTTGTCGACGGCGTACACCTCGCCCTCGTGGTGGAACAGCGCGACAGCGTGCCCGCCGACCGAGACGACGTCGCGCCCGGTCTCCCGGAGTTCGTTGGCCTCGGCGACGGGGACGTACTCGGTTGCCATGTGTCGACGAACGGCATGGTCCGCCAAGAGTGTTTGCCGAACCCCCCGTCGCCGGCGCTCCCGTCCGCTACTCCTGTGACGGAATCGTCACCGTGTCGAGGGTCACCGTCGCGTTCCCGGGCGCACCCATCGGTCGCCCGCGCCAGACGACGGTGGCGGTGTCCCCGCCGCCGAGTTCGAACCCGACGGTGGCGTCGGCGTCGAAGGTGCTGCCGTCGTCGTTCGCGTCGACGGTCGCGTCGTCGATCAGGAGGGAACTCCCGGGTTCGACCGGGTAACTCCCGACTCCGTCGTCCCCGCCCGCGACCCAGGTCACGTTGTGGGTCGCGTCGCTCTCCGCGTCCTCGACGACGACGACCACGCTGGTCGTCGGACCCCGTTCGATGACGTCGCCGGAGTCGTGGATCAGCTGGAACGTGTTCGTCTCCGCGTCGTATCGCCCCTCGAACGCCGCGTCGGGCGGGGACGCGGCGATCACTCCCGGCTGGACGACGAGGGTGACGACCCCGGCGACGGCGAGTATCGCGACGATCCAGACTGCGATGCGCTCGGTGCCGACCGCTCCTCGCCCGTCGTCTCGGAGTCTCGTCCGCATCACGTCGACCTGACTCGCGGCTCTCACGTAAAGCCTCGCCGTTCACACCGGGGAGACCGCTCCAGCGACCGCGGAGCGACGAGCCCGGTGCCCCGTCCGGTGACGCCGCGTTGCCATTTCGGCCGCGACCCGTTCTTTTCAAGTGTCCCAACGAATTAGAGGGGGACAACGAATGAGCGAGGACTTCTACGAGGTGCTGGGGGTCTCACGCGACGCCAGCGAGGACGAGATCAAGGAAGCGTACCGGAAGAAAGCCCGCGAGTACCACCCCGACGTCTCCGACGAGGACGACGCCGAGGAGAAGTTCAAGAAGGTCAAGAAGGCCAAGGAGGTGCTCACCGACGAGGAGAAGCGGCAGATGTACGACCAGGTCGGCCACGAGCGCTTCGAGGAGGCCGAGAAACACGGCGGCGTCGGCGGTGGCGGCGGCCGCGGCGGCGGCGACCCGTTCGGCGGTGCCGGCGGCGTCGGCGGGATGCAGGACATCTTCGACCAGTTCTTCGGCGGTGGCGGTGGTCGCGGCCGGAGCGGCCCGCAGCAGGGCCAGGACCTGCGAACGTCGCTGTCCGTCGACCTGGAGGACGCCTACGAGGGCGTCGAGAAGGAACTGAGCGTCCGCCGCCCGGAGACCTGTTCGGACTGCGACGGCCGGGGCCACCCGCCGGACGCCGACTCGCGAACCTGCCCGCAGTGTAACGGCCAGGGCCAGCAGACCCGCGTCCAGCAGACGCCGATGGGCCGCGTCCAGCAGACCCAGACCTGCCGCCGCTGCGAGGGCGAGGGGACGCTGTACGACGAGACCTGCTCGACCTGTCGCGGCGAGGGCACCGTCCGGAACCAGGCCACGCTCTCCGTCGAGGTGCCCGCGGGCATCCGCGACGGCCAGACGCTCCGGATGGACGGCGAGGGCGCACCGGGCGACCGCGGCGCGCGCAACGGCGACCTCCTCATCGAGATAAACGTCCGCGACCACCCCGACTTCGAGCGCGACGGCGACGACCTGCGGCACAACCACCCCGTCTCCTTCCCGCAGGCGGTGTTCGGCGACACGGTCGAGGTGCCGACGCTCGACGGCATGGCGGAGTTCGACGTCCCCGCCGGCACGCAGAGCGGCGAGGTGTTCCGCCTCTCCGGCAAGGGGATGCCCCGCCTCCGCCGGCGCGGCCACGGCGACCTCTACGTCCAGGTGCAGGTCGTCACGCCCGACAGCCTGAACGACGAACAGCGCGAGGCCCTGGAGGCGTTCGCCGAGGCCGGCGGCGAGGAAGTCGAAGTCGAGGAAGGCTTCTTCGAGAAGATCAAGAACTCGCTGTAGTTACTCGCCGCTCCCCGCCGTCCCCGATTCTCGCAGCCTCGTCTCGTACTTCTCGATGGCTCCCGTCAGCGCGACGTCGGCGTCCACGTCGGCCGCTTCGCAGAGCGCCAGCAACGAGAACAGCGCGTCGCCGAGTTCGTCCTCGGATAGTTCGGCGGCCGTCGGTTCGTCGCCGTAGCCGGTCGACTCGTTGGCCTCCTTGGCGACCTCGCCGAGTTCCGACGTCAGGTCGAGGAGTCGGTACGCCACGGGAGCGCCGAGGTCGTGTTCGTCGACGAACGTCGCGACTCGGTCCTGTGCGTCCATGCGACCACTGGCGGTCCGCCGACAGTTCGCTCTTGGGGTCGCGGCGGACCGCCGCCTCTATCTCCCCGTATCTGGAACCATCACGCATGCAAACCGTCGTGGACCTCGTGGCCGAGGGGCGCGAGCGCGAGGGGGCCGTCTTCCGGTCCGCCGAGCGGGCCACGCCCTTCAGCTACCGCGATTTCTGTACGAACGCCTGGAAGGTCGGGAACCTCCTGCGACACTACGGCGTCCGCGGGGGAGCGCGCGTCGCGGTGGTCGCGGGACCGAAGGAACCCGAACCAGGCGACGAACCGGGGTGGATCGGCGGGTCGCCGGAGTCCCTGATGGCCTTCCTCGGGGCGGCGCTCGACGGCGCCGTCGTCGACCTGGACCCGGCGGCGGCCGTCGACGCGAAGGTTCTCGTCGCGCCGGACGCCTGGATGGACGACTACCGGCCCGGCCCGGGAACGAAGCCCATGGCCTACGGCGGACCGCCGGACGACCCGACGGTGGCGCACCTCGAACGGGAGGCCTGGAGCGAGAACCCGCTCCAGCCACCGGGCGAGTTCGGACCCGCGGACCCGGTGCTGGCGGCGGACCGGACCTACTCCCACGGCGACCTGCTCGCCGCCAGTCGCCGCGTCGTCGCCGAGTACGACCTGAGCGGCGAGGACGCGGTTGCGCTGCGAGCGCCGGTCACGGAACCGGGAACGGTCGTGGCCGGCCTGCTCGCGCCGATGCGCGTGGGCGCGACGGTGCTCCTCGGTGAAGGAGAGACGGGGACGGTCGCCGTCGCTGCCGACGACGGGGAAGCGCCCGAAGAACGAGTTATCCGGCCGGACGACGCCGCGCCGGAGTAGTCGGAACGGCGTCGCTGCCGGGGGTTACGCCGAACTTCGAGCGCGGTACTCGCCGTGCTTGACGCCGACGTAGAACGTCAGGAGCGTGAAGATGAGCAGCCCCGGCAGTACCATCATTAGCGTGATTCGCACCGGCATCCCGCTCATCAGCGTTCCACCGGCGACGGCGGCGAACAGGACGGCGACGGCGACGGCCGTGACGGTCGTGTCGAACTCCATGGCTAGAGCCTCAGAGCGGGGGGTGAAAAGCGTTCCACCTACTCCGTCGGTCGGACCACGTCCGCGAGCGTCACCAGCAGGCCGAGCAGCCACCCCAGCGGAACGGAGATGCCGAGCCACATCAGCGCGTAGCCCGCTCCCTCGATGGAGAAGTTGTCCGTGAAGAAGTCGTACAGGCCGACCGGCCTGGCGACGGTATCGAGGAGGACGTTGGCGAACTCGCGACTCCCGGGGAGGACCAGGTCCGCGATGTCGGGCGAGAACAGCGCGGCGACGACCGGCGGCAGGAAGATGGCCGTCATCGCGAACGGGTAGGACAGCAGGACGGTCGTGAACCGACCGTCGACGCGGTGGGTCCCGACGGCGAGCGCGGCCGACAGCGTCGCGACGCCGCTCGCCGCGGCGACGGCGACGAACCCGCCCGTCGCCAGCTGGAACTGGAACCGCGCCAGCGCGGTCAGCGCGCCCCAGACGACGAGCGAGAGGAGGACGACGCCGACGACGCCGAGGCTGGTCGCCGTCCCGTCGATCCGTCGCGTCTGGAAGCGGATCACCGCGCCGAGCAGGACGAGCGGGTAGACGAGCGCGATGACCGGTACTCCCAGGGCGGACCACGCGCGGTAGAGGGCCAGTTGGGGCCCCGAGGACGGTTTCCACTTGCCGAGGACGGTGTCGCCCGCGTCGCGCTGGCGCGGCCAGACTATCTCCATCCAGGTCTCGTGGAGCCGCTTCAGGTCGATGCGGATCCCCCCGACGATACTCTGCTGGTTCCCGACGGACATATGGTGGCGTTCGGTAGCCCGGCCTTTAACTCTTCGCGCCCACGTCGGGGCCGACGAAAGTGCAAGACGGGAGTACCGTGAACGGAGTCCGAAAACATCCGGTTACTACCTGAAAACCGACTGGCGAGAGGAGTCGATTCGTTCGGGATTTGCTCCGGGACTCCTCACTTCCGAACGGGCGCCTGTGGTCGCCTATCGGCGTTCGAAACCCATATTGTTGGTGCCGGCCACATTCGCGAACCCTCCGGGTTCGCTCACTTCCGGTAGACTCACTCCGTTCGTCTTCCGGCGTTCGGAGTCCCCTCGGGACTCCTCACTTCCGAAAGGCTCCCTTCGGTCGCCTTTCGGCGTTCGAAATCCGCGCTCCGCGCGGATTTCTCACCAGCTATCCGGCCCGAAACTCGGATTCACCTGCCGGTCGGTCCGGTCGATACCGTCTATCTTCGCGACGTCCTCGTCGTCGAGTTCGAGGCCCAGGCTGGCCCAGTTGTCGGTGATGTGCGCCTCGCTCGTCGCCTTCGGGATGGCGGTGACGCCCTTCTCGCGGAGCCAGGCCAGGCTGACCTGCGCCTCGCTGACGCCGTGTTTCTCCGCGACGTCGCCGATTTCGGGGACGTCGAACACCTGGCCGCGGGCGAGCGGCGAGTACGCCACCAGTTCGAGGTCGGTGTCGGCGGCGTACTCCCGGAGTTCTGCCTGGGGGAGCAGGGGGTGCATCTCCACCTGGTTGGCGAAGATGGGCGCGTCGACGGCGTCTCGGGCGGCGTCGAGGTGGTGGGGCTCGAAGTTCGAGACGCCGATGCGGTCGATCAGGCCGCGGTCGCGGAGTTCCGCGAACGCGGACAGCGTGTCCTCCGGGTCGTAGTTGGCCGACGGCCAGTGGACGTACAGCAGGTCCACCGAGTCGACGCCGAGTTTGTCGAGGCTCTCCTCGGTGCTCGCGATAACGTCGTCGTGGCCGTGGTTGTCGTTCCACACCTTCGTCGCGAGGAAGACGTCCTCGCGGGGGACGTCCGCCGCGGCTATCCCGTCGCCGACGGCGGCCTCGTTCCCGTATATCTGGGCCGTGTCGACGTGGCGGTAGCCCGTCTCCAGGGCCGTTCTGACGCTCTCGGCGCACTGTTCGGGGTCCTCGTTCTGCCAGGTACCGAAGCCGAGCCTGGGCATTCCCTGCGCGAGCGGCGCGCTCTCGGACGTCTCTCTGGTAGCCATCACGTGAGACGAGGGGGAGGCGGGCAAAATGGGTTGTGGAAGCGGCGGACGACGGCGGCCGGCCGGATCCAAAGCGGAGGATTCACTACGGACGATTCCGAAGCCGAGCACATGAGCGACGGTACCGCGGACGTGTCGCGCCGGACGTTCCTCCGGACGGCGACGGGGACGGCCGCAGTCGCGGCGGCGTCGGGAGCAGCGTCGGCCCAGGAGAACGAGACCGGGGGCGGTGGTGGCGGTGGTGGCGGCGGTGCCCCGCCGGACTACGGCACCTGGTTCAGCAACGTCGGCAACTACGAGGGCGAGACCGTCGACGCCACCGGCCAGAGCGAGTTCACGATAACAGTCGGGGCCGAGGGCAACGGCGGCGCGTTCGCCTTCGACCCACCCGCCGTCCACGTCGACCCGGGCACGACGCTCCTGTTCGAGTGGACCGGCGAGGGTGGCGGCCACAACGCCGTCAGCGACGAGGGTCCCATCGACTCCGGATCCCCGGTTCAGGAGGCCGGCGTCAACTACGAGGTGACCATCGAGGAGGACGGCCTCTACCAGTACTACTGCAGTCCCCACGAGGGCCAGGGGATGAAAGGCGCCGTCGTCGTCGGTTCGGACTACCCGACCGTCGAAACGCCGGCACCGGGCGAGACCGGTCCCGCGTTACCCGACAGCGCGAAGTCGCTCGGCGTCGCGACGTCGTTCGTGATGGCCGCGACGCTCGGCCTCGCGTACTTCTTCATGAAGTTCGGCGGCGACTACGAGCAACCGGACGCGTAGGATCGGTTCGCTTCTTCTTCACCGGCCTCACACCGAGTCCGGCGTCGTGTGAATCTCCAGGTCGACGTCGCGGGGTTCCCCCTCGATGTCGGCGACGATGCGCTCGACGATGCGTTCGGCCTCCTCCTGGACGAGCGGTTTCACCTTGCCGATCACCCAGTCGAGCGAGACGAGTCGCGGCAGGTCGAGCGCCCCGGAGTCGGCGGTGTCCGGGTCGAAGCGTATCGTCAGGTAGACGCGCGAGGCGTGGTCTTCGCCCGGCGGCGCTTCCTCGTGGACCGGTTCGACCCGCCAGTGACCGTCGGCGTCGATATCCTTGACGAGTTTCCAGTCGATGCGCGTCGGCGGGTCCACCTCGGTCACCTCCGACCGGGCGGTGTAGGAGAGCTTCCACCACGAGAGATTGAGGTCGTAGCGCGTCCCTGGCGTGCCGTCGCCGTCCTGGGTCACCGACTCGAGGTACTTCGAGTACCGGGCGTACCCCGGGAAGTCGACGAGGAACTCGTACACCTCCTCGGGCGGCAGGTAGACGACGGTGCTGACTGCGACGTTGTCCACGGTCGTCCAACGGGCGGCCGGGTCTTTAGGTTTCGTCCCCCGGCGGTCGCGAACGAACCGTCGCCGCCGTTCGACCCGCGGTCCCTAGAGCTTTGACCCCCTCCGGCCATACGGTCAGTACATGAGCGACGAAACGGACGGCGACGGCGAGTTCGGTCAGTTCGGCGGGCGACACGTCCCCGAGGTGATGGCGGAACCGCTGGACGAACTGGCGACCGCGTTCGACGACATCGTTCCGACCGAGGCGTTCCAGGACGAGTTCCGGGCCATCCTCCGGGACTACGCGGGGCGGCCGACGCCGCTGTTCCACGCGGAGAACCTCTCCGAGTCGTGGGGGACCGACGTCTACCTCAAGCGCGAGGACCTGCTCCACGGCGGCGCACACAAGATCAACAACGCCGTCGGGCAGGCGCTCCTGGCGGAGAAGGCCGGGAAGAGCCGACTGATCGCGGAGACGGGGGCCGGCCAGCACGGCACCGCCACCGCGATGGTCGGGGCCATGTTCGACCTCGACACGGAGATATACATGGGCCGGAAGGACGTCGAGCGCCAGAAGATGAACGTGTTCCGGATGCGCCTCATGGGCGCGGAGGTCAACGAGGTGACCGACGGCGACGAGGGCCTCGCGGACGCCGTCGACGCCGCACTGGAGGACTTCGCGGCCAACGTGGACGACACGCACTACCTCGTCGGCAGCGTCGTCGGCCCGGACCCGTTCCCGCGGATGGTCCGGGAGTTCCAGTCCGTCATCGGCGATGAGGCCCGCGAGCAGTTCCTGGACCGCACCGGCGAACTCCCCGATGCCGCGGTGGCCTGCGTCGGCGGCGGGTCGAACGCCATCGGCCTGTTCCACGCCTTCAGGGACGACGACGAGGTCGATTTCTACGGCGGCGAGGGCGGCGGCGAGGGCGCCGACTCGAAGCGCCACGCGGCACCCCTCGACACGGGCACCGAGGACGTCCTCCACGGGATGAAGACGCGGGTCATCGACGACGACGTGGAGGTCCACTCCGTCTCCGCCGGCCTCGACTACCCCGGCGTCGGCCCGGAGCACGCGATGTTCCGCGAGGTCGGTCGCTGCGAGTACCGGGGGATACCCGACGACGAGGCGCTCGCCGCCTTCCGCGAACTGAGCGAGGCCGAGGGGATCATTCCCGCGCTGGAGTCGGCCCACGGCATCGCGCTGGCCCGGCAACTGGCCGAGGAGGGCGACCACGACTCGATACTGGTCAACCTGAGCGGCCGGGGCGACAAGGACGTGGAGACGGCCGCCGAGCGGTTCGACCTCGGATAGGCGTCCTTTTTCTCCCGGCCCGTCCGACGGGTCGGTATGACCGACACCGAACCTGACGTGATAGTCGTGGGCGGCGGGGTCGCCGGCCTCTCGGCGGCGCTGTTCGCGGTGCGCGCCGACCTCCCGACCCGCATCGTCTCGGCCGGCGAACCGATACTCGCGCGCAACGCGCACCTGGAGAACTTCCCGGGTTTCCCCGCTGGCGTCAACGCGCGCCTGCTGCTGGAGATGACCCGTGACCAGGTAGAAGCGGCCGGCGCGGCGTTCGTCGAGGGACGGGTGGTCGACGTCGAACCGGTCGACGTCGGTTCCGCGGACGGTGGGCGACCTGACGACAGTGGCTTCACCGTCTCGCTGGAAGGCGGACGGGAACTGTCCGCGGACGTCGTCGTCGCCGCCTCGTGGTCCGACGTCTCCTACCTGGACGACCTCGACCTGGGCCTGATCGACCGGGGGAGCAAGCGATACGTCGACGTCGACGAGTTCGGCCGGTCGGCCGTCGACGGCGTCTACGCCGCCGGCCGCGTCGCGGGCACGTACCACCAGGCTATCGTCGCCGCCGGCCACGGCGCGACGGTCGGCCGGACCGTCGTCGAGGACTCCGACGTCCCGTTCTACAACGACTGGGTCGCGCCGGAGGGGTACTTCACTGGGCGCGGGCGCGAGGTGCCGCCGGGCTGCGAGGAGATAGACGACGAGGAACACCGACGCCGGGCCGAGCGGTCGGCGGAGACGATGCGGTCGTACTTCGATGATCCCAGCGTCGAACCCCCGACGATGCATCCCTCCGTGGACGAGGACGAGTAGAGGCTCCTCACGCGTTGCGGGCGAGTCCCTTCAGCCGTTCGACCCGCTCGGCCGTCGGCGGGTGCGACCGCGTCTCGACGTAGAACCGGGAGCGGTCGGCCGCGTCGGCTGTCGGCCCGTCGTCGAACCCGTGCGGGAGGAAACAGAGGCCGCGGACGCCCGCGTAGGCCCGCCGCTTGTCGGCGTCCGGCGCCGTCGTCGCGTCGTCGTCGAGTCGCTGGAGCGCGTCGACGAGGGCGGCCGGGTCGCCGGTCATCGACGCGGCGGCCTCGTCGGCGGCGAACTCACGGTACCGCGACAGCGACCGGCCGAGGTAGACGACGGGGGCCGTCAGCGCGCCGAGGAGGACGCCGCCGAGCACCGCGGTGAGCGCGAGGAGGACGACGAACCCAGTCGCGAAGGCCAGGCTGCCGACGGGGGCGTCGAGGACGGCGGGCGCCAGCAGCGCGGCCACGGCGGCGACGCCGGCCAGGAGGACGACTCTCCCGCCCCGGTCGCCGGGCGTCAGGTCGTCGAGCAGTCCGTACTCGCCGTTGGTGAGCGCGGGGAGGAAGCTTGCGAGCGTCATCACCGTCGCGTCGCGGTTCCCGACGTGTGCCACCTCGTGGGCGAGCACGGCGTCGAGTTCGTCGCCGTCGAGTTCGTCGAGGAGACCCTCGCTGACGACGACGGTGGTGTTCCCGAGCGTTCCGACGGCGAAACTGTTCGGCACGGACGACGGCGAGACGGCGACGGTCGGCGGCCGGACGTCGGCCTGCTGTGCGAGTCGGCGGACCCGGTCGACCAGGTCGGGGTACGCCTCGCGGGTCACCGCCTGCGCGTCGGCGTCGGCGAGCGTCTGTCTGCGCGTGTAGCGGAGTTGCGCCCAGACGAAGAGGATGAGCGCGGGGACGAGCACGACAGCCCACCAGGCCAGCGCCGTCGACCCGGCCCCGAGCGGAACGGCGTCGGCCATCGCCGCCCGGACGGGCGCCAGCCACGGCGTCGCGAGCGCTGCGAGGGCTGCCACGAACGCGAGGTCGACGACCAGCAGCAGGGCGAGCGTCAGGGCGATCCGTCGGGTCAGGTCGGCGTCGGTCCCCATGTACCGTCCGGAAGTTGCTGTCAACGGATGAAAATACTTCTGGTCGCTCCGGTCGCGGTTTTAGTTAACGCAAATACTTTAGACCGGTTGGTGTAAATGAACGATCAACGTGGCTCCACGCCTCGCTCGCGCCGTCCTCGCCCTGCTGTGTGCCGTCTCCGTCATCTACGGGACGGCGCTGTTCCCGGCGGCGTTCGACGTCGACCTGCGGACCGGCGACCGCGCCCCCTCGTCGGTCGGTCCGGCCACGCCCGCCGGCCTGACCGAGACCGACTCGGGTGCGGCGAGCGCCGACCGCGACGCCGACGCGACCGGCCCGGACGGCTCCGACGACCGAACCGCGACGCGAACGGCGACGCGGACGCCCGAACAGGAGTCGACGCCGGCCGCTGGCTCCGGGGGGAGTAGCGGCAGCGCCGGCGACGGCGGCTTCTTCGGCCTCGTCTCCGGACTGCTTCTGCTCGGATTCCTCGGCGGCTCGGCCCTGGTGTTCGTCGCGCTGCTGAGGGACGTCCGCGGCGAGTTGCCGTTCGGCTTCTCGCACCTCGGCGTCCCCGACGTCGTTCCCTCCCTCTCGCTCCGCCGCGTCCCGCAGTTGACCACCTGGCTCCTCCTCTCCGCGGCAGGCGGACTGGCCCGCGTCGTCGACGACGTCTCGGCGCTCCGGCGGGCGCTCACCGGGACTCTCGCGGCTGGCGTCGGTCCAGCGGTCCGTACCGCAGGCCGGTCGCTCGCGGCGCTTCCGCGCGTCGCCGCGGCGCTCGTGACCGGTCCCGTTCGCACGCTCGGCACCGCGCTGACGCTGCTCGGCGGCCTCTCCTTCCTCCGGGGTGGACTCTCGCGCCCGCGCCCGTTCGCATCCGACGCACCGACCGTCGACGCGCGTTCCGAGAGCGACGCCGTCCCTGCGCAGGCGGACGGCGACGACTCCGTCGACAGCGTCCTCGACGCCTGGCGCGCGATGACGGACCTCGTCCCGGTCCGGAACCCCGAGGCGACGACGGCCGCCGAATACGCCCGGAAGGCCGTCGACGCCGGACTCCCGGCGGGTCCCGTCGACCGACTGACCGAACTGTTCCGCGAGGTCCGCTACGGCGGCGGACGGGAGTCGACGGATCGGATCGCGGCCGCGCGCCGCGCGCTCGACGACCTGACGGGGGGTGACGACTGATGGCGACGACCGAGGTCACCGAACGGAGCGCCACGGCCGACCGGGACGACGCTACCGTCCGGGACGACGCGGGCGGACGGGCCCGGACCGATCCGCCCGAGGCCCGCGCCCGGACGGACGATGCGGTCACCGGCACCGCGAGCGGGTCCGTCCGCGCCGGTTCGGGCGGCACCGAGACGGCCGACGGCTGGCTCTGGAAACCCGTCGCCGCCGTGGGCTGTCTCTCGCTCGTGGCCGCCGTCGCCGTCCTCGTCGTCCCGGGGACGCTCGTCGCGCCGCTCGACCTCGCGGCCGAGACGGTTCGCTCGCTGCGCTCGTTCGCGATGCTGCTCGGCGCGTTCGTCGGCGTCTTCGGCCTCTACGTCGCCTACAGCCGCGATCTGGAGACCGGCGCCGGGGATTCCCCGTCGGACGCCGTCGAGTTGCCCGCGGCGAACCCGGACGCACCCGACGACGTCGACCACAGGGCGGTCGGCGCGGACCTCGACGAACGGATCGCACGGATCGGCGGGCTGGTCGACCGCACGCCGGACGAGGCCTACGACGCGTACAGGGTCCGCCGGACCCTCCGCGACCTGTCGATTCGCGTCGTCGCGAGCACCGCGGACTGTTCGCTGGCCCGGGCCCGCGAGCACGTCGACCGCGGGACCTGGACCGACGACGTCCGGGCCGCCGCGTTCGTCGGCGGCGACGACGCCCCGGAGCGGCCCGCGTCGATGCGACTGACCGACTGGGCGAGCGGGCGGTCGTTCGACCGCCGGGTCGAAGCGACCGTCGACGAACTCGCCGCCCTCGTGGGGGTGGAGTCGTGAGCCACCGCCGCGTCGGGAACCGCGACGTCGGCCTCGCGGCCGCGCTCGTGGCCGGTGCGAGCGGCGTCGTGGCGCGCGACCCAGTCCTCCTGCTCGCGGCCTCGGTCGGCCTGGTGTACGCCGCATACGAGGCCGCGACGCGACTCCCCGACCCCGACCTCGAGATAGAGCGGTCGGTGACGCCGACGAACCCCCGACCCGGCGAACCGGTCGACGTCACCGTCACCGTCCGGAACCACGGCACGCGCGTGCTCCCGGACGTCCGCGTCGTCGACGGCGTTCCCCGCCGACTCGGCGTCGTCGACGGGACGCCCCGGTTCGGAACCGCCCTCGAACCGGACGAGGAGGCGTCGTTCTCCTACACGCTCCGGGCGCGCAGGGGCGACCACCCGTTCAGCGAGACGAGCGTGGTGTGCCGGAACCTGAGCGCGGACGCGGAGTACCGCGAGGCGGTCCCGGTCGAGTTCGAACTCTCCTGTACGCTGGGCGTCGACGAGGTGGCGCTGGCCCCGGCGACGGTGCCGTTCCCCGGACGCGTCGAGAGCGAATCCCCGGGCGAGGGCGTCTCCTTCTACGGGATCAGGGAGTACCAGCCCGCGGACCCGCTGAGCCGCGTCGACTGGAACCGCCTCGCCAGGACGGCGGAGCTGTCGACCGTCGAGTTCGAGGCCACGCGCGCGTCGTCGGTCGTCCTGCTCGTCGACGAGCGGATGGAGTACGCCGCCGGACCACGGGAACCGACGGCGAGCCAGCTATCGAAGTACGCCGCCGAGCGCATCGGGACGTCACTGCTCGACGACGACAACCCGGTTGGCGCGGCGCTGTTCGACGGCGACGTCTACCTGCCTCCGCGGACGGACCGGACCCAGCGACTGCGGATCCGCCGGCTGTTGCTCTACGAGTGCGCGCCGGACGAGGCCCCCTCGTCGAGCGAGGGGTCCATGCTCGACGGGTTCGACGGCCGGGCGTTCTTCGAGAGCGAGACGGAGGAGACGCGGGCCGTCGCGGACGGCGGCTTCGGAAGCGACGCGGGCGAGTCCCCGACCGGGTCCCGTTCGGTCGGTGAAACCGACGTCACGTCCCTGCACCGCCGGCTCCCCGGCGACGCGCAGGTCGTTTTCTGCACGCCGCTGCTGGACAGTCGCGCACGCGACGTGGCGAAACGGCTCGCGGCCTGCGGGCGCGAGGTGACGGTCGTCAGCCCCGACGTGACCACCGGGGACACTCCGGGCAACACCGTCGAACGGATAACCCGCGCCGACCGCATCGACGACCTGCGCGGGACCGTCGGCGTCGTCGACTGGGACCCCTCGGAACCGCTCTCGACGGGGCTCGCCCGTGCTTCCGCGGGGTGGTCGCGGTGACCGACGTCGCGTTCGACGACCGGCCGGCCCGGACGACGGCGACGCTCGCGGCGGTCACCGCGGCCGTCGTCGCCGCCCTCGTCGGCGTGGCTGCGGGCTTCGGCCGGACGACACTGCTGGCGACGGTCGGCTGTGCGCTCCTCGCGGCTGGCGCGTGGGCGCTGGAGGAAGAATCGCTGCCCCGGCAGGCCGCGGGGAGCGTCGCCGCGACGGCGGGCGCGGCGCTGCTGTTCGGCGTCTTCGTCGTCGCGCTCGGCGGGGCCGGCGGGTGGGTCCTGTTCGTCCTCTTCCTCGGCGTTGCGTTCGTCGCCGTCGACGCCGCCGTCGGCCTGGGCCGGGACCGCGACCGGACGCTCTCGGACGTGATGCGCGACAACGTCAGTCTCGTCCTGATCGGCCTCCTGTTCGCCGCCGTCGTCCACGTCACGCTCGTCTCCGGCGCCGTCCCCGCGCTGTTCGGCGGCGTCCTCGCCGTCTCGACGGCGACTCCGCTGGCCGGCTTCGTGACGCTCCAGGTGTTCGCGCTCTGCGTCGCGCTGCTGGTTCCGCGCGCCGGGGCCGTCCTGGACCGCTGGCTGCCCGACGAGCGCGCGGACCGCGACGGGGTCCTCGACGCGGTGGAGACGGCCGGCATCGAAATCGGGGACGTCCCGCGCGCCTACTGGGCCGCCCTCGGCGTCCAGGTACTCGCCACGCTCGTCCCGCAGGCCAACGCGCTGTTCGGGGCCGTCTTCGGCGTCCTCGGGCCCGCGTTCACGAGCGGCGTCCTCCACGCCGCCGTCGGCCTCTGCGTCCTGACCCTGCTCGGGGTACTGGTCCTCGGCGTCGTCCAGCGCTGGGCGGTCACCTGGCTCGGCGCGGTCCCCGTCCAGACGATGGCGATAGAGGCCGGCGGCATCACCTCGATACTGCTGGCCGTCCTGGCCAGCGTCGCCTTCGAACTGCTCCCGGACCACCTGCTCGTCGACGCGCTGGAACCGGTCGTCGTCGACCACCTCTCCACCGTCGGCGTCCCGACGGTCGTCCTCGGCGGCCTCCTCGTCGCGCTCCTCGTCGTCGTGGCCCTGCTGAACCTCGCGACGCCGCTCTCGTTCTACGGGTTCGCCCCCGACCGGGCGAGCGGGTTCGCGATGGGAAGTGCGTTCATCTTCGTCGGCGCGCTGGGCGCGACGGCGCTCGACGTCCCGCCGTTCGTCACGTTCGTCGGCGTCGCGGGCGCGCTCCTCGTCTGGGACCTGGGTTCCCACGCGACGAGCGTCGGACGCCGCCTCGGCCAGGCCGCGGACACTCGCCGGAGCGAGTTCGTCCACGTCACCGGGAGTTCGGTCGTCCTCGCCGGTGCGGCGGTCGTCGCGACCGCTGGCTACTACGTCGTCGTCCCCGCGCTCGCGCCGGCGAACACCCCGTCGGCCGCCGGCGGGGCCGTCCTGTCGCTCGTCCTCGTCCTGACCGCCGTCCTCGCGTTCGTCTCCGCGGTCCACCTCCGCGGGCGGGCGAACGGGGCGTGACTTCGTCGGCGTCACGCTGGCGGCCCGACCCCGGCGGGTTCCGGCGCTCCCCCGAGTGACGGGTGTTAAATGGTCCGCGGGAGTAGCCTCTACCCATGTTGCAGGGAGTGAACGTCGCACTGGGCGTGACGGGGTCCATCGCGGCCGTCAAGACCGTGGAGCTGGCACACGAACTCCGGCGGCGGGGCGCCGAGGTCCGGGCCGTGACGACCGACGGGGCGCGCAGTATCGTTCACCCCTGGGCGCTGGAGTACGCCACCGGCCGCGACGTCGTCACCGAACTGACCGGCGCCGTCGAGCACGTCGAACTGTGCGGCGTCGACGGGTGGGCGGACGTCCTGCTCGTCGCGCCGGCGACGGCGAACACGGTCGGCAAGATAGCGGCGGCGGTCGACGACACGCCCGTGACGACGTGTGCGACGACGGCGCTCGGCGCGGGCCTCCCGGTGGTCGTCGCGCCGGCGATGCACGAACCGATGTACGACCACCCGGGCGTGCTGGACGCCATCGACCGCGTCGAGTCCTGGGGCGTCGACTTCGTCGACCCGCGGGTGGAGGAGGGGAAGGCGAAGATAGCCAGCGAGGCGGCCATCGTCACGGACGTCGCCCGCGCGACGAGCGAGCGGCCCCTGGCCGGCCGGCACGTCGTCGTCACCAGCGGCGCGACGACGGAGTCGCTCGACCCCATCCGGACGCTCTCGAACAGGGCGTCCGGCCGGACGGGGCGGGCCGTCGCTCGCGCCTGTTACCTCCGCGGCGCGGACGTGACGCTGTTCCACGACGCGGACCGGTACCGGGCCGCCGACGTCCCCTACGCGGCGGTGCGGAACGTCGAGAGCGCCGCCGAGATGACGGACGTGGCGACCGACGTCTGCCAGGAGGCCGACGCGCTGGTCTCCGCCGCCGCCATCTCCGACTACACGACGGAACCCCGGGACTCGAAGATACCGTCCGGCCAGGAGGGACTGACGATCGAACTCGAACCGACGCCGAAACTGATCGACGCCGTCCGCGAGGCTCACCCCGGACTCGCCGTCGTCGGGTTCAAGGCGGAGACCGGTGCCGACGACGAGACGCTCGTCGCCCGCGCACGCGAGACCCAGGAGCGGGTCGGTCTGGCGTTCGTTGTCGCCAACGACGCCGACGTGATGGGTGCGGACCGGACCCGCGCGCTGATCGTGGACGGCGACGACGTCGACGAGTACGAGGGCGACAAGCACGGTCTGGGCGTCCGCGTCGCCGACGGACTGGCTCCGCTCCTCCCCTGAGTGGGGGTTCTCGGCCGTCCCGCTCGACGGTTTGCGAAATAGTTATCCTTGTGCTGGGGCGAGTGACGCACGACAATCGTATCGTGCGACGGATAGCGTTGCAGTGAGATACAACCACATTGACAACGAACGAGACCCGTCGTCTGCTGGTACCGGTCGCCGACTCCGTCACGCTGCGCAACACCGTCGCCTATGCCGTCGACCAGGCGGCCGCGGGCGCGTCGGAGGCGTCACCGGCCACCGTCCACTTCGTCGTCGTCGAGAGCGCCAGGGCCGTCGACCCGGAGGGGTCCGACCGCCTCGCCGAGTCCGACGAACTCCTCGAACGCGTCTCCGTGTGGGCGTCGGAGGACCTGGGCGACGACGCCGACGCGGCCGTGGAGATAGAGACGGCCATCGTCGGCGCGGACGAGTACCTGTTCAGCCCGGACCAGTACGCCGACGCCATCCGGTCGTACGCCGCCGACCGCGACGTCGACCGCATCGTGCTCGACCCGGAGTACGAACCGGGGACCGCGGCGCCGATGCTCTGGCCGCTGGCCGTCGAACTCGACCGGGGCGAGGTCACCGTCGAGGAGGCGCCCGTCGAGCGACCGCGGGGGAGCACCGTCCTCGCGCGCACGGGGACGGCCCGCAAGTACGTCGCGGTGTTCGCCGGATCCTTCCTCTTCTACCAGGCGATCGGGACGCTCTCCGGGTTCGACCTCGCGACGGGGGCCGTCACCGCCGGACTCGTGGCGGCGCTGCTGGCACCGGTCGTCTTCGGCCGCCAGCCGTCCCTGACGCGACTGGCCGTCCAGTCCGTCAGGATGGCCGTCTACGCGCCGTACCTCCTCTGGGAGATAGCGAAGGCGAACGTCCAGATAGCGTACGTCGTGCTCCACCCGTCGCTCCCCATCGACCCGAAGGTGGTCGAGTTCCGCGCGGCCGTCTGGGGCGACGTCCCGGTGACGACGCTGGCGAACAGCATCACGCTGACGCCGGGAACCCTCACGGTGGACGTGACGGGCCGCTCGTTCGTCGTCCACTCGCTGACGAGCGGTGCCCGGGCGGACCTGTTCGAGGGCGCGCTGGAGCGTGCCGTCCGGTTCGTCTTCTTCGGGCGCGCGGCGGCGACCGTCCCGAGTCCCCGCGAGCGCGGGGAGGAGGGGGACGATGGTTGACGTCGCCCTCGCCCTTCAGGTGGGTGCGGCCGCGTTCGTCGCGTTCGCGCTCGTCGCCGTCTACCGCGTGGTCCGCGGGCCCACGCTCCACGACCGCGTCATCGCCGTCAACCTCGTCGGCACGAACACCGTCGTCGCCATCGCGCTGGTGGCCGCGGCCTACGACTTCGCCGTCGCCCTGGACATCGCGCTCGTGTACGCCCTGCTCAACTTCCTGCTGAGCATCGCCATCTCGAAGTTCAGCGTCGAACACGGGGGTGTCCTCTGATGGCGCTCGTCGACTACGCCATCGTCGCGCTCGTCGCCGTCGGCGTGTTCTTCGGCCTGGTCGCGGCCGTCGGCCTGCTGCGCCTGCCCGACGTCTACACCAGGACCCACGCCGCCTCGAAGAGCGACACGCTCGGTGCCGTGCTGACGCTGGCCGGCGTCGCGCTCACGCTCCAGGCGAACATCGCGACGGTGAAGGTCGTCTTCCTCCTCGTGTTCATGTTCCTGACCAACCCGACGGCGGCCCACGCCATCGCCCGCGCCGCGCGGGAGCAGGGTATCGAACCGTGGACGACCGGCGACGCGGACTCGGGGGGTGAGCCGTGAGTCCGTCGCTCCTCGAGGTGGCGCTCCTGGCGTTCGTCCTCGCGAGCGCCGCCAGCGCGGCACTGCTCAAGGACACGCTCGCCTCGGTGATGGCGTTCGCCGCCTACAGCCTGGGGATGTCGATCATCTGGGTCGTCCTCCAGGCGCCCGACGTCGGACTGACGGAGGCCGCCGTCGGCGCGGGCGTCATGACCATCCTGTTCCTGCTGGCGCTGACGAACACCGTCCGGCCCACGGAGGACCAGTTGCTGGAGTCGGTGAACCCCCGTTCGCTCCTCGTGGTCGGCGCGTTTGTCGTCGTGCTGGGGGCGACGGTGCCCGCGCTGCCGGCGGTCGGGGCCGCCGACTCGCCGGTCGCGTCGGGCGAGGTCACCCAGCACTACCTCGACAACGCCTACGAGGAGACGGAGGTACAGAACGCCGTTACGGCCGTCCTCGCGGGCTATCGCGGGTTCGACACCCTCGGCGAAGCGGTCGTCGTGTTCATCGCCGGGGTCGCGACGCTGGCGGCGCTCCGAACGGAGGCGTTCGCATGAGTCAGCGCGGGCAACCGCCGCTGTACGTCGAGAGCTCCGTCATCATGACGACGGTCCGCATCGTCGCGCCGTTCGTGCTCACCTTCGGCCTGTTCATCATGCTCCACGGGGCGAACTCGCCGGGCGGCGGTTTCCAGGGCGGCGTCATCGCCGGGTCGGTCGTGATGATGGTCGCGTTCGCGTTCGGCATCGACGCCACCCGCGAGTGGGTCGACGCCCGGGCTATCGTCGGCGTCGCCAGCCTCGGCGTGCTCACGTTCGTCGGCATCGGCCTCGGGGGTATCCTCTTCGAGGGCGCGTTCCTCCAGTACGACGTCTACCCCATCGGCCACGCGAGCGCGTACGGCATCGAACTGGTCGAACTGGCCATCGGGGCCATCGTCGCCGGCATCGTCGTCGGCCTGTTCTTCGTCGTCTCGGCCGGCTTCGGTCACGCGCTCGACGAGGGAGGTGACGAGGCGTGATAGAGACGCTCGCCTCCCACTACAACTACTACGCCGCGGTGATCCTCATGGGGGTCGGCCTGTACGTCCTCGTCGACTCCCCGAACCTCGTGAAGAAGGTCATCGGGATGAACGTCTTCCAGACCGGCATCTTCCTCTTTTTCATCACGGCCGCGTTCGTCGAGGGGGCAGCGCCGCCCGTCGTCGCCGAGGGCGGCGGCGGGGGCCCGTTCGTCAGCCCGCTCCCGCACGTCCTCATCCTGACGGCCATCGTCGTCGGCGTGAGCCTCACCGCCGTCGCGCTCGCGCTCGTCGTCCGCATCTACGCCACCTACGGCACGCTCGACGAGGAGGTGTTGCGACAGCTCTACCATGATTGAACACGTTCCAGTCCTGCTGGTCGCCCTGCCGATAGTCGGCGGCGTTCTGCCGCTACTGATCGGCCTCGTCTCGGACCGCGACGGCTGGGGGGCGAGCGCAATCGCGCTCGCCGTCCAGTTCGCACTCGCCGCCTGGCTGGCGGTCACCGTCGTCACCGGCCGGCCCGTCGTCTACGAGGTGGGCGGCTTCGCCGCGCCGTACGGTATCGAACTCGTCGTCGACGGGCTCTCGGCGGCCGTCGTCGCGCTCGTCGCCACGGTGTCGTTCGCGGTGCTCGCCTACGCGCGCACCGCCGGCCCGCACACGAACACGTTCTACAGCCTCTACCTGCTGCTGGTCGCCGGCCTCTCGGGGATGGCCGTCACCGGCGACGTGTTCAACCTCTACGTGTTCCTGGAGATAACCGGGCTGGCCGCCTACGGCCTCGTCGCCACCGGCGAGCGCGACGGGGCGGCCGTCGCCGCGCTGAAGTACCTCATCGTCGGCACCGTCGGCGCGTCCCTGTACCTCCTGGGCGCGGGCTACCTGCTCGTCGCGACGGGGACGCTCAACATGGCCGACCTGGCGACGGAACTCCCGCAGGTGGCGGGCGGCGGCTACTCGTCGCCGCTCGTGCTCGCGGGCTTCGGCCTGATGGTCGGCGGCCTCGCGGTCAAGGTGGCGCTGTACCCGCTCCACACCTGGCAACCGGACGCGTACGCCAGCGCGCCCGACTCGGTCAGCACGCTCATCTCGGCGCTGGTGTCGACGGTGGCCGCGTACGCCATCGCCCGCGTCGTCTTCTCCGTGTTCACCCTGGCGTTCTTCGAGGCGGTCCCGTTCGCGCGGCGGGCGCTCCTCTGGCTGGCCGCGGTGAGCGTCGTCGCCGGCGCCGCCCTCGCCGTCTCCCAGCGCGAGGTCCAGCGGATGCTCGCGTACTCGTCGGTGTCGCAGTTCGGCCTCGTCGTCGCCGGGTTCGCGGTTGCCACGCCCACGGCCGTCCTCGGCGCGGTGGTCCACCTGGTGGGCCACGCCGTCATGAAGGGCGGCCTGTTCGCCGCCTCCGGTATCGTCGAGCGCCGGACCGGCGCCCGTTCCATCGACGACTACGCCGGCCTCGCCGGGCGCGCGCCGGTCACCGCGGGGGCCTTCGCCGTCCTCGCGTTCGCGATGGTCGGCGTCCCGCCGGCCGTCGGCTTCGTCGGCAAGTGGTACATCGTCGTGGGCGCGGTCGAGGCCGGCGCGTGGCCGCTGCTGGTCGTCCTGCTCGCCAGCACCGTGCTCACGCTCGCGTACTTCGCCCGCCTCGTCGAGTCGATGTACTTCACGCACGCCCCGCCGGCCGAGGAGGACGAGGCGGCCCCCGAGACGGAGGCGGCCCGGTCGCCCGTCGCCGACGGCGGCCGTGACCCCGTCTCGACCGGGATGGTCGCGCTGGTGGTCGGCGCCGCCGTCCTCGCCGTCGCGCTCGGGTTCGCCTTCCCGGCGGTCGAACAGACGCTGCAGAACTCCCTCACTTTCCTCTCATGACCGATATCACGTCGCTCCGACCGGTGCTCGCCGTGCTCGTCTCCGTGGTGGCCATCCCGCTGATCCTCGCCGCCCGCGGACGCCCGAACGTCCGGGAGGCGGTGACGATGGCTGCCGCGTTCGCGAAGTTCGGCATCGTCGCCAGCCTGGTGCCCGGCGTCCTCTCGGGCGACCGGTACCTCACCGAGATAGGCACGTTCGCCACCGGCATCGAACTCGTCCTGCGGGTCGACCCGCTCGGCCTGCTGTTCGGCCTGCTGGCGAGTCTGCTGTGGATAGTCACGAGTTTCTACAGCGTCGGCTACATGCGCGGCCTCGACGAGCGCTCACAGACCCGCTACTTCGCCTCGTTCGCGGCCAGTCTGGCAGCCGCGATGGGCGTCGCCTTCGCGGGCAACCTGCTGACGCTGTTCGTGTTCTACGAACTGCTGACCGTGGCGACCTACCCCCTGGTCACGCACGACGAGACGCCCGAGGCCCGGTCGGCGGGTCGCAAGTACCTCGCCTACACGTTCGGCGGCGGCGTCGCCGTCCTCGCCGGCACCGTCCTCGTCTACACGATGACGGGGGCGAGCGAGTTCGCGTTCACGCCGGGCGGGTTTGTCGACGCGGCGGCGACCGACCCGGTGTTCGCCCAGGCCGCCTTCGCGCTGCTGGTGGTCGGCTTCGGCGTCAAGGCGGCGCTGATGCCGATGCACTCCTGGCTCCCCGACGCGATGGTCGCGCCGACGCCCGTCTCCGGCCTCCTGCACGCCGTCGCCGTCGTCAAGAGCGGCGTCTTCGGCCTCGCCCGGGTCATCCTCGACGTGTTCGGGCCGGAGACGGTCGCACAGATAGGCGGGGGGATTCCGCTGGCCGCGATAGCGGCGTTCACGCTCCTGACCGCGAGCGTCATCGCGCTCCGGCAGGACAACCTCAAGCGACGCCTCGCCTACTCGACGATCAGTCAGCTTTCCTACATCGTCCTCGGCCTGGCGCTGTTGCACCCCGACTCAATCAGGGGCGGCCTCCTGCACATCCCTGCCCACGCGTTCATGAAACTCACCCTGTTCTTCTGCGCCGGGGCCATCCACGTGGAGACCCACACCGACGACATCAGCAACATGGCCGGCATCGGCCGGCGGATGCCGCTGACGATGGTCGCGTTCGGCGTCGCCGCGGCCGGGATGGCCGGCATCCCGCTGGTCGCCGGGTTCGTCAGCAAGTGGTACCTCCTCATCGGCGCGGTCGGTTCGGGCGAGGCGATATTCGCCATCGCCCTGCTCGTCTCGGGCGTGTTCAACATCGCCTACTTCTGGCCCGTCGTCTACCAGGCGTTCTTCGAGTCGCCGGCCGACCACGACGAGAAACCGCTGATCGAGCGACCGCTCGGCGGCCGGTTCCGCGTCCGAACGGACGGGGGCGACGGACCGGACGAGGAGATGAGTATCGACGAGGCCGACGCCGTCGCCGAGGAAGACCCGGAGGCGGACCTCGACGAGGTGCTGGAGGAGGCCCACGGCGCGCAGGAGGGCCACTACGAGGGGCCGCCGGAACGCGGCTGGGACCGGCGTGACTGGCGCGGCGGCGAGAGCACCTGGTTCATGCTCGGGCCGATACTGACGGCCGCCGCCGGTGCCGTCGCGCTGGGCGTCGCCCCGTACGTCTTCGTCTTCATGCGAATCGTCGAGCGAATCGTCCTCGACCTGCCGGCGCTCCCGGGGGTGGTCGGATGACGTCGACGCTCACCGCCGTCCCGCCCGTCGTCGTCCTCCTCGCCGTCGCGTTCGCCATCGCGTGGCTCCCACGGCGGGTCGGCCACGCGCTCGGCGTCGTCGCCGGCGGGGCGCTGGCGCTCTGGTCGCTGTCGGTTCCTGCGGGGACCCACTGGACCGTCCAGTTCCTCGGGTTCGACGCGGTCCTGCTCCAGGTCGACGGGTTCTCGCGGCTGATGGGGCTCATCTTCGGCCTCATCGCGGCCGTCGCAGTGCTGTACTCGTACGCCTCGGACGCCGACCGGGTCCAGACGGCCTTCGCCGTCTCCTACGTCGCGACCAGCGTCGGCGCGGTGTTCGCCGGCGACTGGCTCACCCTCATCTTCTTCTGGGAACTGATGGCCGTCACCAGCACGCTGCTCGTCTGGTACTACGGCGGCAAGGCGGTCCGCGCCGGCTTCCGGTACGGCCTGTTCCACGGCATCGGCGGGAGCCTCCTGATGGGCGCCATCGTCTGGCACTACGTCGAGGTCGGTTCCTTCCTCTTCAGCGCCTCGTCCGGCATCGCTGGGGGCCTCCCCGCGGCGCTGGCCGCCGTCGGCATCGGCGTCAACGTCGGGTTCGTCGGCCTCCACGCCTGGTTGCCGGACACCTACCCGCGACCCCACATCGCCGCCAGCGTCTTCCTCTGCGTGTTCACGACGAAGACCGGCGTCTACGTGATGTACCGGGCGTTCCCGGAGGGACACCTCTGGATAGCCTACATGGGCGGCGCGATGGCCGTCTTCGGCGCCGGCTTCGCGCTGCTGCAGAACGACATGCGCCGCCTGCTCTCCTACCACATCCAGTCGCAGGTCGGCTACATGGTGGCCGGCGTCGGCATCGGGACGGCGCTGGCCCAGGCCGGCGCGATGGCCCACGTCTTCAACCACATCCTCTACAAGAGCCTGCTGTTCATGACCGCGGGCGTGGTCATCTACCGCACCGGCGAGGAGAACCTGAAGAAACTCGGCGGCCTCGCCCGCGAGATGCCGCTGACCGCGGGCGCATTCACCGTCGCCGCGCTCTCCATCGCCGGTTTCCCTGGCTTCAACGGCTTCGTCAGCAAGGGCATCGTCATCTCCGCGAGTCACTACACGTTCGACTACGCGGTCATGTTCGGTGACCAGACCGGTCTCGAGTGGCTCCTCCTCATCGGCGGCGTCGGCACGTTCGCGTCGTTCATCAAGTTCGGCTACTACGCCTTCTTCCACGGCGACCACGAGGGCGAGGTGGCCGACGCCAACCGCGGTCAGAGCGTCGCGCTGGTCGTCGTCGCGGTGCTGTGCGTGGCGTACGGCGTCTTCGACGGCGCGCTGTTCGCCATCCTGCCGTTCGACGTTACCGACGGCGCCGTCGTCGACCACGTGTACGAGACGTACACCGTCCCGCACGTCCTCGAAGGGTTCGCGCTCGCCGCTGCCGGCCTGGTCTTCTTCTTCGCGACGAAGAACGCCCTCTCCCGGCTCGGCCGCGTCCCCGACGTCGACTCGGCGTACAATCCCGCGACGTTCTACGCCACACGCGCCCTCGTCCACGGCGTCACCGAGACGTACGCCGCGGCCGACCGGGTCGCCCGCCGCGTCGCCGCCGGCACGACGTACGTCGTCACCTCCCCGAACGAAGTCGCGGAGGGGGTGCGCCGGCGGGCGACCGGTACCCCGGACGACGAGGAGGGACCGGCCCACCCGCTCCGGGCGTCCATCGGCGTGAGCGTCCTCGTCCTCACGCTGTTCGTCACGGTCGGTATCGTCCTCCTCTCCCTGTAGCCCTCGGTTATCATCCGTTGTACTGGGGCGCTAACTTTTACATTGGGATAGCGGACATCCGTAGTACGAACACGACTCACGGCCGACTCACTCCCGTAGCGTCGGGTGGTTTCGCGGCCGCCGGAGCGTGTCGGATACCGAATACAATGAAACTCGACAACATTTTCGACGACGATAGCGCCGTGTCGCCGGTCATCGGGGTCATCCTGATGGTCGCGATTACGGTCATCCTCGCGGCGGTCATCGCGACGTTCGTGCTCGGCCTCGGAGACAACCTCAGCAACACGTCGCCGCAGGCGACGTTCAGTGCCGAGTACGATGAAGACGGCGGTGACAGTAGTAACGGTCTTCTTACGATTACGCACTCCAACGGACAGGCCATCGACGTCTCGGAGCTCAGCGTCACCGGTGCCGGAGGCGACACCGACTGGGAATCGGGTGACAACAGTCAAATACAGGCTGGTGACTACGTAGAAGTCAACGATCCCGACGACACCGTCCAGATCATCTGGACGTCCTCCGAGAGCGGCCAGACCGCAACGCTCTACACCTGGGACGCGTAAGCCGACCCGCGCTTCGCAGCCCGTTTTCCGACCGTCGCATTCCGTCAGCTCCGATTTTCACTTTCTGCTATCGCACCGGTTCGATTATATAGTGGGACGACTCACCACGTGACGTACGATGGTCTGTCGCGCCAGGGGTGGCCAACAGCGGGGGTATCGGCGGAACCATGAGTAACCAGACGGTCCAGTCGGTCACGGGCGACGTCCCCGACCTCTCCAAGGGGGATATCTTCGAGGTGCTGCAGAACGAGCGGCGACGCTACGTCATCCAGTATCTTCGCCGGCACGGGGGCCCAGTCGACCTGGGCGACCTCGCCACACAGGTCGCCTCGTGGGAGTACGACACGCCGTGTCCCGACGTCTCGAAGAAGCAGCGCAAGCGCGTCTACACGACGCTCCAGCAGACGCACCTCCCGAAGATGGACGAGGCCGGCATCGTCGCCTACGACGCCGACGACGGCGTCATCGCGACGACGCCCCAGACGGAGGACCTCACCGTCTACCTCGAAATCGTCCCGGGGAGCGAGTTCCCGTGGCGCGAGTACTACCTCTCGCTCGGCGCGGTGAGCCTCGCCGTCGTCGCGACGCTGTGGGTCGGCCTCCCGCCTTTCACCGCCGTCCCGACGCTGGTGTGGGCGACCCTGTTCGCGCTCGTCCTGACGATATCCGCCGGGTACCACACCTTCCTCGGGCGGGAGATGACGCTCTCGGATTACGACCCCTCCCCCGACGACGAGTGAGCGCGGCCGGTCGCCGCGAACCGCGCCATCACCGGACAGCGCTCCCCCGCCGGTCGTCGAGGGCTATTTCGAACTTTGAAACCGCCAGCGACGCCGCGCTGGCACCCCTCAAGCCGGCGTTGAAACGCCGCCGTGACATCGCCCCACAGACCGACGCGTCGCTCGTCCCGAACGAGGAACGACCGCTCTCCCCCGCGAAATCGGGCGCTCAAGCCGCTCTTGAATCCCTCGGGCGACGGCCGGACCGGCTGAAACGTGGCTGGGGTATAAGTGGGAACGAATTAGTCTCCATCCTAGCACCCGCCGCGACCGAGGGCAGGCAGCGAACCGCGGACGCCGTCGACCGTCGCCGGACCCCCCGGCGACCCGTCGGCCCGACCCGCGGAACGCTGCGGCAGGGGAACCCCCAGTGGGGGAACGCCACGCCTCGCGCGTGTGGACATGGGTGTGCACACAAACCATGCAACTTCGACAGCGACTTTCTGAAGACGACGCGGTATCGCCGGTCATCGGGGTCATCCTGATGGTCGCAATTACAGTCATCCTGGCGGCGGTCATCGCCTCGTTCGTGCTCGGAATGGGACCGAACACGGCGACGACGCCGACGGCTAGCTTTAGTTCGGAGTACGACAGTAGTTCGCCTGCATCACTTACGATCACAATGGATAGCGGCGAAACCATTGACGCGACAAAGGTAACAATCAGTACGGAGTCTTCAGCCAATGAAGACAGTCAAACCTGGAAACAGATCTCTTCGACAGGTTCCTCTGATATAACAGCAGGAGATAGCATCGTAATTGACGATGATGGTAATGGGCTTACTGCCAGCTATACGGTGAAACTCATCTACACTGAGGGAGATACCTCTTCGACGATGCAGACATTCCAGGGCTAACAATGAATTTCAAAAAACTACAGAACGACGACAGCGCAGTCTCGCCAGTCATCGGGGTCATCCTGATGGTCGCAATCACGGTGATCCTCGCGGCAGTGATCGCTTCCTTCGTGCTCGGTATGGGGCCGAACACGGCGACAACGCCAACGGCTAGCTTCAGTTCAGAAATTAACAGCGATAATCACCTAGTTATCACCATGGACAGTGGTACTGCGATTTCGGCGGATCAGGTGGAGATCTCTGCCGAGAATTCGCTGAACAGCAACAACAGTCCTGACATCGACTCAAATAATGTTCGCTGGAGTACTGCTCCGAGTTCATCCTCTGAGATAACAGCGGGCTCCTCGATCTCGATTGGTATTGACGACCACGAGGATTACCAGGTACAGCTAATATACCACGACGGTGATACGACCTCGACGATGCAGACCTTCGAGGACTAAACAATGAATATTCGAAAACACTTCAACGAAGACGACAGCGGGGTTTCACCGGTCATCGGGGTCATCCTGATGGTCGCGATCACAGTGATCCTCGCGGCCGTCATCGCGTCGTTCGTACTTGGGATGGGTCCGAACACGGCGACGACGCCGACGGCGACTTTCAGCTCCGAAGCGGCGGACACAGACTCGGACCCAGCCGCTGACGAACTCTCCATAACGATGGGTAGTGGCGAAACCATTGACGCCGCGAAAGTCGAGATAACTTACACAGCACCTGGGACTGACAGTATCACCTATGGTGGCTCCAGCACGGACGCCGAGGGTGCTACCTGGAACGACATCTCTGGTAACGACGAGATTACAGCAGGGTCGTCGATCACTCTCGATCTAGACACGTCTAGTGGTGGTACCTTCCAGGAAGATGATGACTACACTGTGAAGCTACTCTACGTTGACGGCGACACCTCTTCGACGATGCGGACGTTCGAGGAGACGGCGTAAGCCTCTCACTGCTTCATTTTTTGGACGCCACCTTCGCAGAGACGTCTCTATCGACAGAAGAGGACTCCCCTTTCTCGATACCACGACTCCCGGCGAAACCCATTCCCTACAAACACTTTGTCCCGGAAACCCACCTGACACGCCACATTTAAGCCCACGGTCGCGGTCCGATACGGTCATGCATGGATCGCGGTCCGCCGTGCCCCTCGTCGTCGCCGTGGTTCTCGCGACGACGCTGGTCTCCGGGCCGCTGGTGGGGGCCGTCGACCTGACGAGTGCGTCGGAGCCCTCGCCGTTCGGCGGGGGGAGCGTCACCGTCGACGACGTCTCGCTGCCCGGCGAGGCGACGCTGGCACCGGCCCGCTTCGGGGCGGCGGGGTACTACCTCCGCGTGCCGCCGGCGACGATTCGGCTGGGATCGGTTTCGGGCACGCCGCGTCTCTCGTACCGGATCGAAATCTCGGGACTGGCGTACTCCCGGAGTTCCGTCTACGTGCCCGACTCCGCCGGTGACTACTCGCTCTCGATCGATCGGGCGCGGTTCGACGACGGGGAGGTGAGCGCCGAGTCGTACGACGCGACTATCTCGGTGCTGTACCGGGCGAACCAGAGCCAGCGGGAAATCGCCTCGCGACCGATCACCGTGGAGGTAGTCGAGTGAGCGGGGGTCGGCGGACGACGGCGGCGTGGCGAGCGACGGCGGCGTGCCGGGCGGCGGTGGGGCGCTGGCTGGCCGCGGCACGACGAGCGACGGCTGGGGGGCAGGCGAGCGCGGCGCTCGACCGCTGGCGAGCGACGACGCGCCGGGTGGCGTTCGGTGACCGGGTGGGTCTGGCCGTCTTCCTCGCCAGCCTGTGCCTGTTCGGCCTCGTCTGGCGGACCGGGTTCCTGATCACCGACTCCTACACGCTGGCGAACGGCCTCTACGCGCTGGAGCGGGGGTCGCTGGATATGACGACCGCCGCCTACAGCCAGACGCTGGACACCCCCGGCACGTTGGTCCACGACGGGCGGGCGTACGCGCGCAACTACGGGGTGCTCGTCGCCGCGCTCCCGGTGCTGTTCGCGCTCGACGCCGTCTCAGCCGTGGCCGACCTCCGAATCGTCGTCGTCGCGACCTGGTCGCTGCTCGTCCTCGCGACGGCGCTCGTCGCGGGGGACGTGCTTGACAGACGACGCGGGGCGCGGGTCTGTGGCAGCGTCGCGGCCCTGGGCCTCTTCGGCGCGAACGTCGCGCTGGCGACGCCCCTCGTCTCGCCGGGCCGCCACCTGCTCGCGCTCCAGGTCGTCCACCTCGTCACCGCGGCGTTCGTGGGCGTGTTCACCTACCGGCTACTGGCCGAACTCCACGACCGACGGGTCGGCGTCGCCGCGGCGGCCCTGGTGACGCTCGGCACGCCGCTCGCGTTCTGGGCCGCCGTGCCGAAACGCCACGTCGTCACCGCCGCCGCCGTCGTGGCCGTCGCGTTCGCGGTCGCCCGGAGCCGGGACGGCGGCCGGTCCCACGCCACCGCGGTGCGCGCGCTCGCCTACGTGCTCGTCGGCCTCCTCGCCTGGGTCCATGCGCCGGAGGCGCTCGTGCTGTTCGTCGCCCTGGTCGTCGTCGACGTCCCGACCGCGCCCGCGAACGACCGCGGAACGCTCGCCGTCGTCGCCGGCGCCTTCCTGCTCTCGGTGCTCCCCATGTTCGCGACGAACGCGGCTATCTCCGGGGACCCGTTCGCCGTTCCCCGGACGCTCACCCAGGCGGGTCCGGGCATCGACGCGGTGGTCGCCGACGGTGGCGGGAGCACTGGTGGGGGTGGCGGTGCGGGCGGCGGCGACGCCCGCCCCGGCGGCGGCGGACCGGCGGTCACCCCGGGCGGACCGTTCACCGTCGCCGTCGCCCTGCTGACCGCCTCGCTCGAACACCTGCGTACCCTCGTCGGACTCGTGTCCGGGGGGCTCGCCGTCGTCGTGAACCAGCCAGGGGACGTGTTCGCGACGTTCGTTCGCAGTCGCCCGCTCTCGGGCTACGCGCGCCGGGCCAGTCGGTCCCCCGCGGCGAACCTCTCGCTGCTCGAATCGGCCCCGATGCTCGCCGGGTTGCTCGCCGCCGTCCCGGCGGCCCTGGCGTCGCGCCCCCTGCGTCGAGCACCGGTCCGGTTCGTCCGCCGGCTTCCGCCCACCGACGCGTTCGTCGCGCTGCTCTTCCTCGCCTACTCGCTCGTGTACGCCTCCCGCCTCCCGCTCCACGCGCAGGTGACCGTCAGGTACCTCTTCCCCCTCTACCCGCTGGCCGTCTACGGGCTGGTTCGGCTCCCGCCGATCCGAGGCGTGCTCGTCGACCACTGGCGGACCGTCTGCTGGAGTTACGCCGCCGCTCTCTTCGTCGGCGGACAGCTACTGTTCGTCGCCCTGGTTACCGTCGCCCCGGGACACGGCGAGGCGTTCCAGTTCCACGGCCTCCTCGCGCTGGCGACGGCTGTCCTCGTCGGCGTCTGGGCTCTCTCCGGGCGGACCGACGGCCGGTGGGGGAAGGCCGGCGCGGCGTCGATGGCCCTCGCGACGGCGTCGGCGACCACGTTCGTCCTGTTCGTGTCCATCGAGTACTACGCCCTCGGTGATAGCCACGCGCTGCCGATGGTGCGGGCGGTGGCCGAACTCGTCTCGATCCGGTGACACTGGACGCCCCCGAGGCGAACGACGTGAGCCGAACCTCGTCAGAACGAAGTTCTGACGGTGGTGAGACGAGCGAAGCGAGTCGAACTTCGTCAGCACAAAGTGCTGACGGTGGTGAGGCGAACGACGTGAGCCGAACCTCGTCAGAACGAAGTTCTGACGGTGGGTTTTTGTGCGCCCTCGCAGTACCGCGGGCATGGACCAGCTAAAGC
>CAZMGU010000015.1:0-31790 GCA_964565905.1 uncultured Halobacteriales archaeon | reverse complement strand
GGAGCGACCGCCACCCGTCGGCGTCCTCGTAGAAGG
Source organism: uncultured Halobacteriales archaeon (assembly GCA_964565905.1). GTDB lineage: Archaea > Halobacteriota > Halobacteria > Halobacteriales > Haloarculaceae > Halomicrobium. The sequence goes on along the minus strand of CAZMGU010000015.1, from coordinate 31,754 downwards.
CGGCGTTCGGCTTGTAGCAAGCGGCGTGTTCGTGCGTCGCGTCGATGATCCGGCGGTTGAACGCCCACCGGGGGAGGTCGGCGTCGGCGACGGACGGCGGCAACCGGTCCGGGTCCGGGTCGAGGCCCACCGAGACGACGCTGTCGACCGTCTCGATGCGCTCGCCCAGTCTGTCGAAGAACTGCATGGCAGTGCCCGCGTCGCCGACGGGCACAAACCTTTCTCATCGTCGCCGGCGCTCGCGACCCCGCTCGCTCCGACAGCCACCTGCGGCCAAATCGATTCTGATAACCGGGCGTCGACCCCCGCCCGTCACCGAACGGCCGATACAGTCGTCAGACGATGGTCTGGCGGGATGTCGTCCGTCTCGTCCAGAGAGTATTTGGTGCTGGGTATCAACGCCGATACCATGGATCGCTCGCTCGACGTCGGGCACGTCGCGGAGACGCTACCCGACCTGCACCGCCTCCTGGAGGACGTCCGTCTCAGACCCATCGGTCTCGTCGGCGGGTTCTCGCTCGTCCTCGTCGGCGCCCTGTTACAGTTCCCGCTCTGGAACGGCTTCTGGACGTCCGTGGTGTCCGGCGTCCTCGTCTTCGCCGGTGTCCCGCTGTTCTGCGTCGGCCTCGCCGCGCCGGAACCCGAGGGGGAGGACGACCCGTTCAGCCTCGGCATCGAACTGACGGCCGAACAACGACGGATCGTCGGTGTGGGGTCGCTGCTGATCCTCCTCTCCCCGGCCGTCGTCGCTGCGCTCGGCCCCGTCGTCGGGTTCACGCCCGGGACGTGGCTGGTCGCGGCGCTCCTGGCGCTGTCCGGTGCCGTCCTCGTCCTGACGGGCTTCATCGCCTGGACGTCGCGCCGCCTCGGCGAGACGACGCCCTCGCGGTAACACCGTTCTCCCACGAAACCGTCTCCAGTCAGGCGACTTCCCCGTTCTTACGCCGACCTACCGGGACTCGACGAACGCGACGACCAGGTCGACGGCCCGCTTGACCGCCGCCCCGCGTTCGACGCAGACGTCGAGGCCGCCCTCACCCTCGCTGACCGACAATCCGTCGGTGACGACGTCGCCGACTATCGCCTCGGCCTCCACGGCGGCTCCCCCGTCGACTCCCAGTTCGATCCGGGCGGCGGACTCGTGGACGAACACGTCGCCCACGCGCTCGCCGTCGCAGTCGACGCCGTAGGCGAACGTCCCGTCGCCCGATGGGCCGGCGTCCGGGTCGGCGTCGACGACCTCTATCCGGTCCAGCGGTGGGGTGGACAGCCCGGTCAACTCCGAGGCGAGCAACTGGGCGATCCGTTTTCCGTCCGTGATCCGGTCCTCGACCATCAGAGGTCACCCCGCGCGCTGGCGGCGAACTCCGCCACGTCGACCCCGCGGCGACGCGCGTAGACGACGGCGGCCGCCTCCAGCGTCACCCCGAGGTCGCCCTGGAGGCGGTTGATGGCCGCGACGGCCTCCTGCTTCTGGACGCCCGTCTCCACGACGGCGTCGAGCACCCGCTCAAACGTCGAGCGCTGCCGGAGCACGTCCTCGTCGGGCGCGAAGTCGTCCGGTATCTCGACGTCGGCGGCCGTGAACCCGACCACCAGTTCCTCCCCGTCGCGTTCGAGCAACCCCTCGCTCGCCGCGACGTCGACCAGCCGCTTGGCCTGGTCGGGCGAGAACCAGTCCCGGTCCAGCGACAACGCGACCACGAACTCGCTCTCCCCCATGCGGTCGCTGCCCCGCGTCCGGAACGGCGCGGCGACAGCGGTGCGCAAACTCATCGCTTTCCGGTGGTCGCGCCCTCCCCATGAGGATTGCGACTAGGTGTGAAACCTGTCGCCACGAGCTAACGAGAATCGACGACCGCCAACAACCGGAAAGCCCCGGCCGTCTGCACTTCCGCGGCTCGCTGCGGTCCTCGCTCACTACGTTCGCTGTGGTCCTTGCTTCGCCGGGGTTCGTGCAGACGGCCGCCCCTTTCAGTCCAGCCCTGTCGGATGATCCACGGGGCGGGACTGAAAGGGGCCGGGCGCTCGGCGTACGAGAACCCGCAAGCACCGCAGCGAAGCGAGGAGTGCAGCGCGGTTCGGAGTAGCCGAGCGCCCGGGGGCTTTCTACCCGTTTGCGGTACCTGTGCTGGCGATCCCGGTAGCGAACCTGCTCTCATCAGATCGAACTCGCATCGAACGGTTCAAGTAGCGCCTGGGCCATGCTCACCGTATGAAAGACCAGGGGCGCTCCCAGCGAAAGCGAACCGGCGGCCGCCTGCGGCCGTTCCGCAACAAGAAGAAGTACGAACTCGGCAGCGAACCCACCGAGACCCAGGTCGGCGAGAAGCGGCTGAAGGTCGTCGACACGCGCGGGAACACGACGAAGTACCGCGCCGTCACCACCGACATCGCGAGCGTCGCCGACGGCGGCGAGGTCACCGAGGCCACCATCGAGAACGTCGCCGAGAACCCCTCGAACCCGAACTACGCCCGCCGGAACATCATCACCAAGGGCGCAGTGCTGGAGACCAGCGAGGGTCGCGCACGCGTGACGTCCCGCCCCGGCCAGGACGGCCAGGTCAACGCCGTCGCGGTCGAGTAGAGCGGACCGTTTTTCACCCCAGTTTTCAGCGTCTCGAACAGCCACCGCACCGAGAGCGACCGTTTCGACAGCGACCGTTTCGACAGTGACGGCCCCGTTTCGGCCCCGCTCAGGGCCGGGGCGCGGCCTTCTGCAACGCGCTCTCGGCGATGTTGCCGCCATAGTCGGCGGTGCGGGAGAGGGAGTCGACGACGAGGCCGAGCACCTGCGCGCTCTGGGGGTCGAACTCGCGGATCTGCTCGTCGACCTGGCGCGCGGTGTCGTCGACGGCGCGGATGTTCCGGCGGGCGTCGTTGGCGAGTTCGACGGCCTCGTCGGAGTCCTCAGAGAGGAGCGCGTCCATGGCTGTCTCCGGAATCTCGACCGCCTCCTCGCGCATCTCCCGGAGGAGGGCGGCGGTCTCGCCGGTTATCTGGTCCACCTCGAGCGCGAGGTTGGCAATCTTCGTGGCGTGGTCCGCGATGCGCTCCAGTTGCCGGGCGCTGGACTGGTAGTCGAACACCGTCTCGCGGGGGAACCCGATTTCGTTCGCCGCGGTGGGGTTGCGCAGGACCGTCCGGAAGACGCGCGAGACCATGTACCAGAGGCGGTCGACGTCGTCGTCGCGCTCGACGACGTCGTTGGCCAGTTCGTCGTCGTCCTCGACGAGGGCCTCGACGGCGTCGTCGAGCATCGTCAGCGCGACGAGGCGCATGCGCGTGATGGCGTTGTGCACCGACAGCTCCGAGGAGTCGAGGAGGTCCTGCAGGACGACGTGGTCGGCGGTCTCCTCGATCACTTCGAGGCCGACGAGTCCCTGCGTCGCGTCCCGGATGACGCGGCGCTGCGTCGGGGTGATCCGGGTCGTTTCGAGCCTGATGACGTCGAAGCCGCTGACGTACATCGTCATCACGGCCCGGGTGAGCTCGTGTTCGTCGTCGAGGCCCGAGATGTCGAGCGTCCCCTCGACGCGGTCGTCGTCGCGACGTGGCGAGAGCAAGAGCAGGTCCGCCTCGTCGTGGAACTCGACGATGCTGCCGGCGCTGACGTCGTTCTCCGTGGCCCACTCCTTCGGGAGCGACACCGTGTACGTCGAACCGCCCGTCACCTGGACCTTTCGGGTCTCCATGCCGGAGTGTGACGTACACGAGACCATAAATCCACCTGAATCTATATACATCATACCACACTCGGTACCGTCCGGGACGTGGACTCCTTGCGGGAGGGAAAGCGGTACGAAGACGGGATGCAATCGACCGGTATCGTCAGGCGATCTGATCGAGCGCCTACGCAGCGGCCGTGCCTCCTATCCGCTCGTCGTGGTGGCTTCGGCCAGTACGGACCGGACGGAAGCGAACACTGCAAACCTGTCACAAACGTTGTTCTATATAGTCTTAGTATATATTCATAGAATTCATAGTAGAGTATTTACTTACCCGAAAGTACGGATCGGACGATGACACAGGACGATACAGACGCGCTGTCGCGCCGTTCGTTCATCGCCGGTGCCGGTGCCGCAGGTGCCGTGGCAATCGCCGGCTGTACCGAGCAAGCCGACACCGGCGGGGAGAACGCCAACGGTGGCGGCTCGACGGGCGGCGAGTCGGGGAGCGATGAACTCTCCGGCAACATCTCCATCTCCGGGTCCAGCACCGTCTATCCGCTGGCCGAGGCGGTTGCGGAGGACTTCATGGAGCAACACGGCGAAGTCCAGATCAGCGTCCAGTCCACGGGTTCGGGCGGTGGCTTCAGCAACTTCTTCTGTACCGGCGACACCCAGTTCAACAACGCCTCGCGGCCGATCAAGGAGTCCGAAGAGGAGCTCTGTGAGGAAAACGGCATCGAGTGGCACGAGGTCAACGTCGCCACCGACGCGCTCACCGTCATCGTCAACAACGAGAACGACTGGATCGACTGCATAACGCCGGAACAACTCGAACAGATCTGGGGGCCCGACGCCGCGACCACGTGGAGCGAGGTCAACTCAGACTGGCCCGACGAGAACATCGAACGCTACGGCCCCGCCGACACCTCCGGTACCTTCGATTACTTCAGCGAAGTGATCATGGGGGAAGCGGGCTCGCACACGAGCGACTACCAGCCGACGGAGAAGGACAACGTCATCGTCCAGGGCGTCACCGGAAGCGAGTACGCCATCGGCTACTTCGGCTTCTCGTACTACTACAGCAACCCCGACCAGGTCAAGGCGCTGGCCATCGATAGCGGCGACGGCTGCGTCGAACCGTCGCTGGAGACCGCCAAGAGCGGGGAGTACGCGCCGCTCGCCCGCCCGCTGTTCACCTATCCCTCGAAGTCGGCCCTCCAGGAGGACCACGTCGCGGAGTTCGCACGATACTTCGTCGAGCAGAGCGCCAACCAGGAACTCGTCGCGGAGACCGTCGGCTACGTCCCCAACAGCGAGGAGGAGATGCAGAAGCAACTCGATCAGCTCAACGAGTTCATCGGTTCGAGCGAGTAGCCCGCCCCCCACGCTTTCCCCACACAATGTACCCGGTACGTAACGAACCCGAGCCATTTTTCAAACAGTGCGTGAAACAGCCAGCAAGATGAGTGACGAGGCACAGACGCCGGACCTGTCGGGCGGCCGGGGCTTCCAGACCGTCCGCGAACGCCTCTACCACGCGCTCTTTTTCGTCTGTGCACTCCTGTCGGTCCTGACGACGATCGCGATCGTCCTCGCGCTCCTGACCGAGGCGGTGAGTTTCTTCGCCGAGATTCCCGTCCTCGATTTCCTCACCGGAACCCGCTGGAGCCCGACCATTCGCCCGGTCGAGTTCGGCGTCCTCCCGCTCGTGTTCGGGACGGTGATGGTGACCATCGGTGCCGCGGCGCTCGCGCTCCCGGTCGGTCTCCTGACCGCCATCTACCTCTCCGAGTACGCGAGTCCGCGCGTGCGCTCGATACTCAAACCCGCGCTGGAGGTGCTCGCCGGCATCCCGACGGTCGTCTACGGCTTCCTCGGCCTGGTCTACCTGACCCCCGCCCTCTCCGTGATATTTCCCTCCATCTCGACGTTCAACATCCTCTCGGGGTCGATCATCGTCGGCATCATGATCATCCCCATGGTCTCCTCGATCAGCGAGGACGCGATGAATTCCGTACCGGACTCGCTTCGCAACGCGGGTTACGGCCTCGGTGCCACCAAGTTCGAGGTGTCCACGTCCGTCGTGGTTCCCTCCGCCGTCTCGGGCATCGTCTCCTCGTTCATCCTCGCCGTCTCGCGGGCCATCGGCGAGACGATGGCCGTCGTCCTCATCGTGGGGGCGCAGGCGAACCTGCCGGAGACCAGTTCCATCGGCGGCCTCCCCTTCGTCTCACCGACGGAGCTGTTCGACCAGTTCCTCGAACCCGGGATGACGATGACCGTCGCCATCGTCAACCTGGCAGTGGGCGACGTCGCCACCCAGTCGATCGCCTACCGGAGCCTCTTCGCCATCGGACTGACGCTGTTCGCCATCACCCTGATCATGAACCTCATCAGCGATCTCGTCGCACAGCGCTACAGGGAGGAGTACTGAGATGGCCACGGACACCGCGACCGACGACGGGTTCGGGCAGGTCAGCCGGGTCAAGGGCGTCGTCTTTGAGTACCTCACGCTGGCCGCTTCGCTGCTCGGCGTCGTCTCCCTGGCTATCCTGCTCTCCTACGTCAGCTACGACGCCTTCGGCCTCGACGCGGCCGCCCCCGCCTGGTACGCCGTCTTCCTACTCACGCTGGTTGCCCCCACGGCCGGGTTCCTCTGGTACGTCCGCGACCGACCGGCGGCTCGTTCGACGATCAGCGGCGTCCTGTCGGTGATACTCGGCGGGACGCTCGTCGCGCTGGCGCTCGTCGTCGTCCTCTCGGTCATCGTGGGGACGGACGTGTGGTTCGCCCACTCGCTGTTCATCCTCGGCCCGACGCTCGCGCTGCTGGGCTACGCCCGGTACGTCGACGACACCGCTACCTGGGCCGGAACGGCCGCCGGCGTCTGGCTGTTCGTCGGTGCTCTGCTGATGGCGCTCGACGACGTCTTGCTGGTGCTCGGCCAGCAACTCGCGAGTCCGTTCGACGTCGTCACGATGCCGGAAGACCTCCTCCTCCAGGCCGCGACCCTGCTGGGGACGCCCGGCGTCTACTTCCTCACGGTCCTCGTGCCCGCCGTCGTCGTCGCGGACAGGTACGTCGCGTCGCGGACGAACGACCGTCGGGGACACTCGCTCGCCGCCGCCCTCGTCCTGGTCGCGTTCCTCGGCGTCCCCGTCGTCGACGGGATCCCGGCCGTCTCGCGGGGGTCCTGGCTCCTGGTCGTCGTCGGATTCCTCGCCCCGCTCGGCGCCTACGTCGGGCTCAAGGCCGACGATTCGGACGGCCGACTCGGACTCGCCTTCCCGCTCGTCGTCCTCGCCGGCCTGTTCGCCGGCCGGCTCGTCGTCGACGTCCTCGGGGTGGCCCGGCCCGAGCCCTGGTTCGACTGGCAGCTCCTGACGAGCCCGGCCTCCGCGACGCCGGCGGAAGCGGGGCTCTATCCCGCGATAATCGGCTCGGTCTTCATCATCGTGCTCGTCGCCCTGTTCACCGTCGTCTTCGGCGTCGGCGCGGCGGTCTTCCTCGAGGAGTACGCCGCGTCGAGCGGGCCAGTGGGGAAGCTGACCCGCTTCATCCAGGTGAACATCTCGAACCTCGCCGGCGTCCCGTCGGTCGTCTACGGGCTCCTCGGGCTGGCCCTGTTCCTGCGGTTGATAGGGATGGGGGCCGGGACGGTCATCGTCGCCGCGTTGACGCTGTCGCTGCTCATCCTTCCCATCGTCATCATCTCCGCCCAGGAGGCGATCCGGTCGGTGCCGGACGACATGCGGCAGGCGTCCTACGGCATGGGGGCGACGCGGTGGCAGGTGATCAAGACGGTCGTCCTGCCGGAGGCCCTGCCGGGCATCTTGACGGGGACGATACTGGCGCTCGGCCGGGCCATCGGCGAGACCGCGCCACTGATCCTGATCGGCATCGCGAGTTTCGTCACCTGGGCTCCCGAGGGCGTCTTCAGCCGGGCGACGGCCATGCCCATGCAGATCTACAGCTGGGCGTTCTACCCGGACCCCGGCTTCCGGCACGGCGTCGTCCCGGCGGGCGTCATCACGTTGCTTGCCGTGTTGCTCGCCATGAACTCGGTGGCGATCTTCGTGCGGAACCGCTACGAACGGAGTACCTGAACAATGACCAAGGACGCGACCCAAGACCCCGAGACGGACAGCGAGAAACTGATTTCGACCGACGTGACCACCGGCGACGCCGACGGAGACGCCCCGGCCGTGTCGCAGGCCCGAACCGTCATCGAATCGCAGGACCTCGACGTCTTCTACGGCGACACCCAGGCGCTGCAGTCCATCGACCTGGAGATACCCGCGCGCCAGGTGACGGCCATGATCGGTCCCTCCGGCTGTGGGAAGTCGACGTTCCTGCGCTGTATCAACCGCATGAACGACCTCATCGACATCGCCCGCGTCGACGGCGAGTTGCTGTTCGAGGGGAAGAACGTCTACGACGACGACGTCGACCCCGTCGCGCTCCGCCGGCGCATCGGGATGGTGTTCCAGCACCCCAACCCGTTCCCCAAATCCATCTACGACAACGTCGCCTACGGCCTGAAGATCCAGGACAAGACCGAGAACCTGGACCAGAAGGTCGAACAGGCCCTGAAGCGGGCGGCTCTGTGGGACGAGGTGAAGGACCGCCTCGACGAGTCCGCCCTCGACCTCTCCGGCGGGCAACAGCAGCGTCTCTGCATCGCCCGCGCCATCGCCGTCGACCCCGAAGTGATCCTGATGGACGAACCTGCGAGCGCGCTGGACCCAATCGCCACCTCCCAGATTGAGGACCTCATCGAGGAACTCGCCGAGGAGTTCACCGTCGTCATCGTCACCCACAACATGCAGCAGGCCGCCCGCATCTCCGACAAGACGGCCGTCTTCCTCACCGGGGGCGAACTCGTCGAGTTCGACGACACCGACAAGATATTCGAGAACCCCGAACACGAGCGCGTCGAGGACTACATCACCGGCAAGTTCGGCTAGCGACGACCGGGGAACGTACCTGAAATGGGAAGGCGCGATCGGAAATCCGTCACCCCGCGTGTTCCTGTCAGTCCTTCTCACCGGAGCGGCGTGCCAGACGACACCGCCAACGTCTCGTGTGCGGGGGTCCCACCGGATTTGACCGGGGTCACCGGCGTGACCCACCGTTCACCGTGTTCCGCGAGTGTCTCGTACCACTCGACGGTCCGATCGGTTCCGGCTACGGCGGACACGAGGGACTGCGGAGTCTCGTTTTCGCCTTCGGACGTCGAATCGCCGGATAGCGGTTACGAACTGATGGATATATCACGAAAAACACTACGTCCGTGCTATCATATTTGATAAATAGTCCGGAACGGATAATTGCGTGGTGTCGAGATAGCCGGTCGTATGTCGACCGAAACAGTCGAGCAGACGGACGAGTACACGGTAGAACTGGACGGCGAGCACGAGATCCCCGTCTTCACGTACAACACGTACGTCTCGGGAGAGGACCTCAGAGGGATCGCTCGTAGATGGGCGGAAATCGCCGAGGAGGAGGGCGCGGAACGCTATCTCGTCGACACCCAGGAGATCGCCGCACACAACGACGAGGACAAGCAATGGCTCGGTGAGACGTGGGTCCCGAACCTGATCGACCAGGGTATCCGGGCTGGAGCCGGCGTCTACGCTGATTCAGTCATCTCCAAGGGCGATATGGAACGGATCGAAGAGAAGTTGAACTCGATCGATCCGGCGTTCGAATACCGTACGTTCGACTCCCATTCGAAGGCGGTCGAGTGGCTGGCCGAGCAGTAGCCGTCTCTGCGGTATCGGCCGAAACGACACCGGCGTTGTTGTAGTACCGTTCTCAAAACTGTTTCACTACGGGGGAGAACACGGGTTGCTGCCTTCGGAGAAGGTATGACTGCCGAGAACGATCAATTCGACGGAAACCGGAGTACGTTCGGGACGAGTTTCATGATTTCGACCGACTACGACGCCATCGTCTTCGACAACGACGGGGTACTGATCGAACCGACCGACCGCGAGCGGTTGTACGACACGGTCCGCCGGAGCTTCGACCACTTCGACGTCGTCGCGGAGGAGCCCCTCGTCCGGCGAGCGGTCGAGGAGGACGACCTGCCGTTCGACGAGGTGGCGGAGGCGCACGGGCTGGACCCGGCGGAGTGGTGGGCGCGGCGGGAAGCCGCCGCCGTCGAAGTCCAGCGCGAGGAGATCAGGTCGGGGACGAAGGCCCTCTACGACGACGTCGAGGCGCTCTCGGAACTCGACCACGCGCTCGCCATCGTCAGCAACAACCAGCACGAGACTGTCGAGTTCATCGTCGAGCACCACGAACTCCACGACCACTTCGAGACCTACTGCGGCAGAGACCCCACGGTCGAGGGCGCGGAGCGCAAGAAACCGGACCCGCACTACGTCGAGCAAACGCTCGCGGAACTGGGAGCGACAGACGCGCTGTACGTCGGCGACAGCGAGAAGGACGTCGTCGCGGCCGAGCGAGCGGGTATCGACTGCGCGTTCCTCCGGCGCGAACACCGCCTCGACCTGACCCTCTCGGTCGAACCGACCTACGAGTTCGCCGACCTCCGCGGACTCGTGGACGCGGTGGTGAGCACCACCCCGACCGGTGACGAACCCTCGCAGAGTAGATCATGAAATTTTATTATGGTTGGTGCACTGGGTCGACGTAGATTCAGATGTCCTGGACGACGGCACTCGCAGTAGCAGTACGCTGATTCTCCCCACCGACCGCGTCGTCCCGCCCGCCGAACGCTTCCCGACCCATCACCGATGAGTACACACGCCGACCGAGAGACAGGACCGGAACCGCCCGCAGAGACCGCTATGGAACCCGACCGTGACGCCGATTCGGCGGCCGAGGAATCCGCTGCCGACGCGTCGTTCGACGCCCACGATTCCGCGGCGACGTTCGACGTCGGGAGCACGGTTCGACTCCCGAACACCGTTGACGACGGGAACCAGTACGTGGGGTGACGGAAACGGCGCGACGCCGGGGCAGGTAACACTCGCGTCCGGGCGAACTGAAGTCGCTCCAGTCCGTACCGGCAGTCGATGACGGATCCGACCCCGACACCGGGCATCCACCACGTGACCTGTATCGCCGGCGACCCCCAGGAGAACCTGAACTTCTGGGTCGAGACGCTCGGTCTCCGACTCGTGAAACGCTCCGTCAACCAGGACGACCCCGGCACGTACCACTTCTTCTTCGCGGACGCCGAGGGGACCCCCGGGACGAGTATGACCTTCTTCCCCTGGGAGGACATGTCGCAGGGGAAGGTCGGTTCGGGTCAGGTGTCCCGGACCGCGTTCCGGGTCCCCGAGGGGAGCCTCGACTACTGGGAGAACCGGTTCGACGAGTACGGCGTCGACTACGACGAGCGCGTGGAGCGCTTCGACGAGACGGTGCTCCCGTTCCGCGACCCGGACGGCCTCCCCGTCGAACTCGTCGCGGTCGAGATTCCGGACGACGACCCCACCGTCCCCTGGACGGAGTTCGTCCCCGCGGAGGCGGCCATTCGCGGGTTCCACTCGGTGACGCTCTGGCTTGCCGACCCGGACCCCACGATGGACCTCCTCGGGACGATGGGACTGGAGGAAGTCGGCACCGAGCAGGCCCAGGGCGATACCCCGGGCGACGAGCGGACGCGCTTCGCCGCGGCCGGGCCGGTCGGTGCGTACGTCGACGTCCTCCCGACGATTCAGGGCGGTCGGCAGGGGCACGGCACGGTCCACCACGTCGCCTTCCAGACGCCGACCGACGAGGACCAGGAAGCGATGCGGAAGGCCGTCCGGTCGCGCGGGCTCAGCCCGACCCAGCAGATAGACCGACACTGGTTCCGGTCGGTGTACGTCCGCGAGCACGGGGGCGTCCTGTTCGAGTTCGCCACGAACGGCCCCGGCTACGCCAGCGACGAACCGCTCGACGACCTGGGCGGGCGACTCGTCCTCCCCGGGCAGTTCGAGGCCCGGCGGGAAGAGATAGAGGCGGGACTGACCGACGTGACGGTACCCCGGGCCGGGACGGACGGGGCGGACGACTGAGGAGGGTCGGCACGACGCATTTCGACGCGACGCCCGCGACGCGGGGCGTGGTAGGGGGGAAACTTGGGGCCAGGGAAAGGCTGATACGCGCTTCCGACGCATCTGGGGGTATGCCACGAGAATCGTACCAGGACAAACTGGACGACCTCAGGGAGGACGTGCTCTACATGTCCGAGGTCGTCCTCGAACGCCTCCGCCTGGGTCTCGACGCGCTCGAACAGAAGGACGAGGACCTGGCCCAGGAGGTCATCGAGGGCGACCACGAGGTCAACCAGATGTATCTCGAACTGGAACAGGAGTGTATCGACCTGCTCGCGCTCCAGCAACCCGTCGCGAGCGACCTGCGGTTCATCGCCGCCTCGTTCAAGATCATCACCGACCTCGAACGCATCGCGGACCTGGCGACGAACCTCGGCGACTACTCGATGGAGGCCGACAAGGACGTCTTCCCGGAGGTCGACATCCAGGGCGTCGCCGACGTCACCATCGACATGGTCGAGGCCGCGATGCAGGGGTACGCCGACCAGGACGCCGACACCTGCTACGAGATAGCCGAGATCGACGACGAGGTGGACGCCCTCTGCGAGCGGGCTTCCGAGGCCGTCGTCCGCGACCTGATCGAACGGGAGGTCACCGACGAGGCGACCGAGGAGGAGGTCGAACGGCTCATGGGCGACGTTTCGCGACTGCTCCTGACTATCCGCGACCTGGAACGCGTCGGCGACCACGCGGTCAACATCGCGGCCCGCACGCTATACATGGTCGAGAACGACGCAGACCTCATCTACTGACTCTCACCGCGCCCCCTCCACTTCCGCTCGCCTCGCTCACCGACCGGACTCGGCACCGACCAGTCCGGCGTCCGTTATCTTGAACTGGGCCGTCTCGCCCGCCGGGCGCGCCCGGTGTTTCTCCAGCGTCGCCCGCCGGTTCCCGCCCCGGAACCGGTCGATGCGGACGATGGCCCCGGACCAGTGGTTCAGCGTGTTGCCCCCGAGCGCCCGCGTCTGGTCCCCCTCCGGGTCGGAGAACACCTGGTTCGTGAACACGACGGCGAGGTCGTGTTTGCGGGCCAGCGAGAGCAGGTGGGTGATCTGTCGGGCGACGCCCCGCAGCGCCTCCCCCTCGTCCTGTTCGGTCCGTTCCAGCCGGTAGAAGCCGGTCGCGCTGTCGAGCACGACGAGGTCTATCTGCGACGCCAGGTCGGCGGCGTCCTGGACGGCCTGCTCCTGTTCCTCGAAGTCCAGCGCGTCGGCGACGATGATGCGCTCCGCCAGGTCCTCGATGGACTCGTCGGTCCGGTCGGCGCGGGCCCCGGCGACCTGCTCCATCCGGGCCGGCGAGAGTCCCTCCGTGTCGATGTACAGCGTCGACCGGCCCTCGGCGGCCGCCTCGACGGCGCCGCTCAGCGCGAGGTTCGTCTTGCCGCTGGCCGGCGGCCCGTATATCTGGGTCACCGCGCCGCGCTCGAAGCCACCGCCGAGCAGGTCGTCGATGGCCTCACAGCCGGTCGAGACGTGTTCGCTCACGGCAGGGGGTACGGCGACGGGTGATTAAACGCTGGCGAAGCGCGGGCCACGGGGACGGCGGACCGGCCGTTCCGCGACGCGGCCAGACGGGCGACGCGGGACGGCGAAAACCGTCGTCCGCCGCCGGTCCGTCGAGGACCGGTTGTGGGTTCTTGGTCGTGCGTCTCCAACGGTCACCCATGTCTCTCGCAGCGACGACGGGGTCCGTATCGGGGATCACGCAGTGGTTACGCGGGCTGTGGGAGTTCTACCGGGAGTACACCCACACGGCCATCCACGCGGCCGCGGCCGCGGCGCTCACGGCGTTCGGGTTGCTCGTCTTCGTCGACCCCCTGTTCGTGGTGCTGGCTATCGCCTCGTACGTCGGTCCGCCGCTCGTCCTCTACGGCATCGGTGCCGACGTCGGGACGGCCACCGGTCCGTCGTCGGAGGCTCCCGTCCGTACCGAGTCGGGAGCGAACTCCGGCGGCCACTCCGATACCGGCGAGAGGGACGGTGACACCGACGGCGACGAGGGGGACACCGATTCGGACGGCGACGACGGTGACACGGACTCGGACGGACGCGACGCGGACGCCGACGCCGCCGACGCCGACGGATGACCGTCCCGTGCGGTTCCGCTCCCGTAGGGCGCTGATCTCTCGGCGTCGCCGTCCTGCTCGAACACCGGAACGCCGATAGGGACCGGCCCGCGACCCCTTCCATGGACGAGATTCCCCCGCTGGCAGTCGACGTCGACGGGACGCTCACCGACGCGGACCGCGCGGTCGACCCCCGGGTGTTCGAGGTGCTGCGGGAGTGGCCCGCCCCGGTCGTCGTCGCCACCGGGAAGGCGTTCCCGTTCCCCGTCGCGCTCTGCGAGTTCGTCGGCATCGAACCGTGCGTCGTCGCGGAGAACGGCGGCGTCGTCTTCGTCGGGCAAACCGAGACGCTGGTGTACGAGGGCGACCCGGACGCTGCCGCCGCCGTCGCCGAGGCGTACCGGGACGCGGGCCACGACCTGGGGTGGGGTCCCATCGACCTGGCCAATCGCTGGCGCGAGACGGAGCTGGCGGTCAGCTTAGAAGCGCCCCTCGAACCGCTCGAGGAGATAGCGATGGACCACGACCTGGTCGTCGTCGACACGGGCTTCGCCTACCACGTCAAGGCGCCCGACGTCGACAAGGGGACCGGACTGCGGGCCGTCGCCGACCAACTGGGCCTCGATACGACCGACTTCCTCGTCGTCGGCGACTCGGAGAACGACGCGCCCGCCTTCGAACTCGCCGGCAAGTCCGTCGCCGTCGCTAACGCCGACGACACCGCGAAGGCCGCCGCGGACCGGCAGACGGAGGCTGCCTACGCCGACGGCTTCCTGGAGGCCGTGGCGACGCACCTCGACGGCTGAATCGGCCGATTCTTCCCCGGGGGCGTTCGCTGCTGTCATCCGCAGTCCGCTGTCGCTACTGGACCGACGCCGACCAGAAACGTCTCCGGACCTACCCAAGAGCTATGTACTGTCCGGCTAAACTAAGGTTTAGATGAGTCTAATCCGCGCGCGCCAGCGAACGGTCCGCTACGGGAGGGAGGATGCCGGGTGAGCTAGTCGACGTCTTCGTCGCGTCCGTCCGGGACGGCTACGTGCAGGTCAGCGCGTTCGTCGCGGTGACCGTTCTGCTGTTCAGCTACGTCCAGTACCGGACCAAGGGTGCGCTCGTCGAGAAACTCGAGTCGAACCGCCGGTTTCAGCCGCTCGCGGGCGCGGCGATGGGGCTGACTCCGGGGTGTGGCGGCGCCATCGTCATGATGCCGCTGTACGTCCGGGGGACAGTCAGTTTCGGGACGGTCGTCGCGACGCTCATCGCCACCGCCGGCGACTCGGCGTTCGTCATCCTCGTGCTCGCTCCGGAGGCGGCGCTCTACGCCTACGCGATGGCGTTCGCCGCGGCCGTCGTCTCGGGCTACGCCATCGACCGGTTCGGGATGGGCGTCGGCCGCGTCGACCGCGCGGTGAGTCGCCTGAGCGAACCGGTCACGGACGGAGGGGTCGCGGCTCCCGTCGTCGGTCGCGCCTCGAACCCCGCCCACGAGTACGACGGTCCCGCACCGGGCCACTCGCACGAGGCGGGTCCCGACCGACACTCCGCAGTCCTCACCCCGCTCAGCCACGTCGCCCACGGCGTCTGGTGGGTCGCGGCCGTCGGCGCGCTCGCGCTCGGGGTGACGTACCTCGTCCGTGGTGCGCCGGAGGTGCCGCTGACGCTGGGCCTCTCATTCGCGGGACTGTTCACCGTCGTGGGCATCGCCGGTACGACGCTGTCGTTCTACCTCTACTTCGTCGGTCGCCACTACATCGACGAGGGGGGCGTCGGCCGGGCGCGCGAGTCGTTCGCGAGCCTGTACGACACGCTCCAGCACGCGGCGATGGAGACCAGTTTCGTCACGGTGTGGGTGCTCGCCGCGTACCTGCTGTACGAGTACCCCGTACTGCTGTTCGACCTCGACATCGCGGCGCTCGCGGCCGCCGCCGGCGTCCTCGCCCCGGTCGGCGCGGCGCTCATCGGCCTGATACCGGGCTGTGGCCCCCAGATAGTACTGGCCGGCGCGTATGCACAGGGCGGCATCCCGTTCTCCGCGCTGACGGCGAACGCCATCAGCCAGGACGGGGACGCGCTGTTCCCGCTGATCGCCATCGACAAGCGAGCGGCGCTGATAGCGAGCGTCTACACGACGCTCCCCGCACTGATCGTCGGCGTCGCGCTCCACTTCCTGTGGGGCCCAGTGTTCGGCTTCGAGTCGTTCGGCTTCGGCGTACTCGACGCTTGAACGGGGCAGACCCAGTCGGCGGATCCGGACGCCGGATCCAATCGCCGGCAACCCTCCCCGGTTTTCGCTTTCCCGTTCGTCCGTCGTGCTTTCTCGCGGTCGCTGCCGACCCCGATTACGGACGCCTCCGTCGTGTTCCGGAGCGTTTGGGAGGGATACCCGGGGAAGGCTTTTGTCCCGTGCCACGTTACCCCTCCCCATGAGCCCTGACCGGGCCGTCCTCGACCGCGCCCTGGAGCGCGGCGAGCAGGAGGGCGGGAGCGTCGAGTTCAAAGAGCGGCTC
Source organism: uncultured Halobacteriales archaeon (assembly GCA_964565905.1). Lineage (GTDB taxonomy): Archaea > Halobacteriota > Halobacteria > Halobacteriales > Haloarculaceae > Halomicrobium. Next base: position 15,430 of record CAZMGU010000015.1, on the reverse strand, counting down.
ACCGAAGACCTCCACCTCGCCGACGGACGCCTCGAGAGCTTGGCCGCCCAGTTGCGCCACCGGGTCCTCTCCGGCGACGGCGAGGCGACTTACGTCGTGGGCGTCACCGACCACGGCGGCATCGCAGGCATCCCGCCCGCCGAGTTTTCGGAGTCGATGGACGTCCTCTCGCTCATCGCCGACGAGGCCGGCGCCCACATCGACGCGGTCCAGACGTGGGGCATCAACGACGTGCGAGACGGCGACCACCCCGTGGCAGACGACTCGACGGCGGACGCCGACCACGGTATCGTCGGCGTCGCAACGATCAGGGAGGGCGCCGTCCTGGAGGACGACGACCACATCGTCGTCGGCACCGCCGGGCACGTCGACCACGGCAAGTCGACGCTGGTCGGGTCGCTGGTCACCGGCAACGCCGACGACGGCGAGGGCGGCACCCGCTCCTTCCTCGACGTCCAGCCCCACGAGGTCGAACGCGGCCTCTCCGCCGACCTCTCCTACGGCGTCTACGGCTTCGACGAGGACGGCCCGGTCAGGATGGACAACCCCGACCGGAAGGACGACCGCGCCCGCGTCGTGGAGGAGGCCGACCGGCTGGTGAGCTTCGTCGACACCGTCGGCCACGAGCCGTGGCTCCGCACGACAATCCGCGGCCTCGTCGGCCAGAAACTCGACTACGGCATGCTCACCGTCGCGGCCGACGACGGGCCGACGACGACCACCCGCGAGCACCTCGGCATCCTGCTCGCGACGGACCTGCCCACAATCGTCGCCATCACCAAGGCCGACCTGGTGAGCGACCAGCGGGTGGCCGAAGTCGAGCGCGAGGTGGAGGCCGCGCTCCGCGAGGTGGACAAGACGCCGCTCCGGGTCGACCGCCACGGCGTCGACGTCGCCGTCGACGAGATATCCGAGACGGTCGTCCCCGTCCTCACCACCAGCGCGGTCACGATGGATGGGATGGACCAGCTAGACGCGATGTTCGAGCGCCTCCCCAAGGTCGCCGGCGAGGACGGCGACTTCCGGATGTACCTCGACCGCTCGTACAACGTCCAGGGCGTCGGTGCCGTCGCCTCCGGGACGATCAAGTCCGGCACCGTCGAGACGGGCGACGAACTCCTCGTCGGCCCGATGCAGGACGGGTCGTTCACCGAGGTGACCGTCCGCTCCATCGAGATGCACTACCACCGCGTCGACGAGGCCCGCTCGGGCCGCATCGTCGGCATCGCCCTCAAGGGGGTCAACGAGGCCGACCTGGAACGCGGGATGGTGCTCCTCCCCCGCGACGCCGACCCCGAACCCGTCCGCGAGTTCGAGGCGGAAGTGATGGTCCTGAACCACCCGACCCGCATCGGCGAGGGCTACGAACCGGTCGTCCACCTCGAAACCATTAGCGAGGCCGCCCAGTTCTTCCCCGACGGCGGCCAGTTGCTCCCGGGCGACTCGGGCTACGCTCGCGTCCGGTTCAAGTTCCGGCCGTACCTCGTCGAGGAGGGCCAGCGGTTCGTCTTCCGCGAGGGCCACTCGAAGGGCGTCGGGACGGTGACGGACGTGACGGGCGTGGAGTAACGGTCCGGGAAGTCCGAAGGAAGAAATCGGTCCCGTCGAAACCGGTTGCGCGCTTTCACGGTGTCAGAGGTCGATCCTGTCCTCGTACCCCGCCTCGCGCGCTCGCTCTTTGGCCCGTTCGACGACGTCGCTCTTCGCCTCCGTGTAGCGCTCGACGTCGTGCGGATGTTTCTCGGCGGCCGCACGTTTTACGCGGGCGTACTCGTCGCGGATGGCGGCGTGGTCCCGGAGGTACTCCCGGAAGATGAGGTAGTTCTCGACTGCGGCGTCGCGGGGACGAACGTGGACGTTGTACTCCTGGCCGGACTCGGTCACCCGCTCGTGTTCGATCCACGGTTTATCGCCGCGCTCACGGGCGAGCGGCCAGTCGGCCTCGTCCAGCAGGTCACTGACGATCCGGGCCGTCTCCATGTCGTCGACAACCGGGCAGATGTCAACGATGGGCTTGGCCGGGAGTCCGGGCACCGACGTGCTGCCGACGTGCTCGATGCTGACCACGTGGTCGCCGACGACGGCGCGCATCCGCTCGGCCTCGCGCTCGAACAGTTTCGGCCAGGCCGGGTCGTAGTCGACGATCTCGATGGTGTATTCCGGCACGGGACCACGAGCGGCGGCCGTCACCGAGTCAGTTTCGGTCGGTTTTCTGGCTACCGGACCGTCGAATAGTCGCCACGGAGTTTCGACGAGTCCGCCACTCGCCCATAGGTTCGAGTGCGATTCGAGCGTCCCCGACTCAGGACTCCATCTTCTCGATGATCCGGTCCGCCGCGTCGCGGGCCTCGTTCTCGTCGGCCACGCCGTCTATCGGAACGAGAACGCTCTGGGCCGTCCACTCCTCGTTGCCGTGCTCGTCGCCGGTGCGGACCTCGCCGCCCTCGACGACCGATCCGGCGACGTTGGCCGCCCAGTCGGGCGTCCGTATCTCGTCGAACTCGTCGGGGTCGCGATACGTGACGTGGTAGTAGTCGTCGCCCTGCTCGACGCCTTGTGCGGTGATCTGGGGCATACCTGAACGTTCGGCCGTCCGACGCAAGAACCACCTGCTGGCGAATGCAGGGAAATTACCGGGCAGAAACGACCCGCTCATCCGAACAGCGACCGGAGCACCCTGGCTTCGGCCTTCCGCAGGTGTTCCGCGGCGGTGGACGGCGCACAGTCCAGGCGTCCGGCCACGTCCTCCTGGCTCCCCGACCTGGGGACGTCGTAGTAGCCGGCGTCGATGGCCGCTTCGACGGCCTCGCGCTGGCGGCCGGTCAGCACCGACCCGGCCGTCTGCGGCATCGCTCGCAGGCCGGAAATCTCTTCGACGGTGACCGAGACCGGGTCCGGAACGGCGTCGAGGGACGCCTGGATCACGTCGGCCGGCCCGAGCATCGAGAACGTCACCGTGCCGTCCCGGTGCCACTCGACCGGCGGCACGGCGACCAGCGGGCGCTCGACCGTTACGGACCACAGTTCCCGGATCCCCGGCGTCGCGGCACCGCGAACGAAAGCGTAGAACGCCCCCTCGCCGGCGGGTTCGACCTCGTGGTCGATGACCGCGGGCGATGCGTCGACCGCGGCGTCGAAGGCCGCCCGGTCGCCCTCGACGTAGTGGAGCATGCCGGTCTCGTCGCCGGTGAAGTTCCACTGGATCGCCGTCGCGTAGTCGACGAAGTCTGCGTTCGTGAGGACGTCCCACATCGGGTGGATCGCGGCCTCGTCGCCGTCCGCGGTGATCCGCAGGCGGACGTGCTTCATGGGGCGACTCCCCCGCACGATTACTTAAAACCCCCGAGCGAATCCGGCAGTAATCCCACGAAGCCGCCCCGCGAATCGTCGGACGTCATGAACGTCCTGGTCTCCGGCGCGACTGGCGTCCTCGGCAAACGCATCGTCGACCTGCTCTCCGACCGCGGCCACGAGGTGACCGGCCTCGTCCGTGACGACGCGGGCGAACGCCTCGTGGAACGTCGCGGCGGCGAACCGCGCCGCGGCGACGTCCTCGACCCGGCGACGCTCGACGGGGCCGTCCCGGACGACGTCGACGTCGTCGTCCACGCTGCGACGGCCATTCCGACCTCTGAGAAGCCCACCGAGGAAGGGTGGGCCCTGAACGACCGCGTCCGGACCGAGGGGGCGAAGAACCTCGTCGCCGCCGGCGGCGACGCCGCGGAGCGGTTCGTCTTCCCGAGCGTCGTCTGGGTAGCACGACAGCCTGACGGCTCCCACTTCGACGAGTCCGCCGAGCGCCACCCCGACAGGGCGACCCGCTCCGCCGCCGAGACTGAGGACTATCTCCGGGAGGCTGGTAACGAGCACGGCTTCGACGCCCTGATCCTCCGCAACGGGTTCTTCTACGGGCCCGACGGGGCGTACACGCGTACCTTCGCCGAGGGGCTCCTCGACGGTGACATGCCCATCGTCGGAGGTGGCCTGCTCGGCCGGCGGGACGCGGAACTGAGCGTGCTCCACGCGGACGACGCCGGACGGGCGTTCGCGGAGGCCATCGAGGCCGAGGTAGCCGGTCTCTACCACGTGGTCGACGAGGAGCGGGTGATCCTCGCCGACTACCTCTCGTACTTCGCCGACCTGCTGGACGCGCCGGAACCGCGCCGGTTGCCCGGCTGGTTCGCCCGCTTCTTCGCCGGGAAGGAAGCCGTGAACATGCTGGGCAAACCCATGCCGACCGACGCCCGCCGATTCAGGGACGACGTGGACTGGGAACCGGAGTATCCCACCTACCGCGAGGGACTTGCACAGGTCGTCGAGACGTGGGCGGACGACGGGACGCTGGCGGAACTCCGTCACGGTGAGGCGACGGGAGAATCCGGTCCGGGAACGGCCGCCGAGAACGCGGCGTGACGACGAGGAGCCGCCGGGCCGCGAGGTGCGCAGCCGTCACGCCCAGGGCTCCTCGATCAGTTCGTCCATCGCCTCGATTCGGTGATGGGGTTCCGGGTCCGGGTCCGCGACGCCGTCGCGGTCCAGCCACACCGACCGCAGACCGGCCTCGTGCGCCCCGGCGACGTCGTTCTCCAGCGAGTTCCCGACCTTGACCGTACGTTCGGGGGCCACGCCGAGCGCGTCGAGGGCGGCGTGGAACGGCTCGGGGTCCGGCTTGGCGGCGACGTCGTAGCCGGCGAAGACGACCGTCTCGAAGTGGTCCTCGACGCCGAGGCCGCGCAGCTTCGCCCGCTGCATCGCCGGATCGCCGTTGGTCACCGCTGCGACGCGGTACTGCTCCCGGAGGCCTTCGAGCGCGTCCCGAGCACCGGGGAGCCACTGGACGTTGGTCTGGTCGCGTTCCGCGCGGTAGGCATCGGCGACCGCTCGACCGACAGAGGGGTCGTACCCCGCCTGCACGGCCAGCGCAGCGAAACAGCGCTCCCGTATCTCGACCACGTACTCGCTGTCCTCGACGTAGTCGTCGAAGACGGCGTAGTAGTCCTCCGCGGTGAAGCAGGGTTCGACGCCGACGTCGTCGAACGCGAGCGCGAGTATCTCCGACCCCGGCCGGCAGTACTCGCAGATGGTGTCGTCGAGGTCGAAGAGGAGGGCTTCGACCGGTTCGCTCATGTGTGAGTGTGTTGTTCGATCGAGCTTAACTGATTTGAAGCACTTTGAGCGCTGTGAGAGCGGTAGTATTTCGTTTGAAAAATGCATATATACGGAGTGGATTATCGAACCCAACTGAACTCCCTCTCTATTCCCGTACAAATCCCGATGAGGAGCGGTAGCCACTATTCAATCACTTCCACTCCGGTCACGTGTAATTTATGAACTTTCCTTTCCAACGCAATTTTAGATGTCACGCCAAGAACCTTCATCCACTAAACAATCACATACCTCCGTCAGCGCTTCCGATTCTAGAAGGTGGCCCTGCCTGTGAGTATTCCGAATTCCAAGTTCGACGATTGGAAAGGTACCGGAGCAGATGCCGGGTCGGCGACTGCTCGAAGGCGGATCATCAACGCCCTTGAGATGGATCGATCGTCACTACCTGACGTCATTCAGTTCGATACATTTCTTCAAGGATCCTATAAGAACGACACTCACACCTATGGGTCAAGTGACGTTGATATCGTCGTTAAGCTCGAATCAGCGTGGCTGGCCGATACATCAGATCTTGACTCAGAGGAGCAGACTCGCTACGACCTCAACACCACAGAGGCAGATTACACGTACCGGGACTTCCGCAAGGACGTGTTCAAGACCCTGAAAACACGTTTCAACAGTGCTACATCGAAACCAGTGGTGTGGGATGGGAAAGCCATCGAGATCGACGATGGCCCACTCCCAGTTGATGTTGACGTGGTACCCTGCCGTGACTACCGGATTTACCACTCATATCCCGCAAACGGGGAACCGGACATTGACCACGGAATGGCGTTCAGCCCTCGATACAGCACCGAACGCATCGTCAACTTCCCGAAGATGCACTACCAGAACGGGACTGAGCAGCACACGAATTTCAAAGAGACCGTTCGGATCTTCAAGAATGCACGCGACTGCTTCAACGAGAATTGGGAGTCTCCGAACACTATTACTGCACCCTCCTACTTCGTAGAGTGCCTCATCTACAACGTTCCAGACCGCATCATCAAGCGATCGAGGCGGAGTGACCGATTCAAGGAGATAATCGACCACCTTCAAGATAATGGAACCGACTTGACCACGTTCGATCAGGTCTCAGAGATGGAACCCCTATTTGGTGCCAGTAATACTCAGTGGGACGTTGACTCCGCAGCGACGATGCTTGGCTACCTCGAGACGATGTGGGACGACTGGCATGACCAACACGAACGCCGTATTTTTAGCTAATACCATATGATGGAACGAAGAAAGCTGGAGCGATGGACGAAAGCCGAAACGGCCGATCAGGAAAAAGCACGAGATACGCAGCGTGAGATTCGCGACGAGCTCGAAGACGGGCACCTCAAGGGCGTCAGTGACGGGCTTGAGTTCACAACGTATCTCCAAGGATCATACCGAAACACGACGATGGTGTACGATTCCGGCGACGTAGATATTCTGATCATCCGAACAGACGCGTATCACGCTGATTTCACAGATACACCCGAGACCTCGACCGAACACTCCCCAACCCAAAACCCACGGCAGATGTTTGAGGAGCATGCCGAAGGCGTGTATCGAACCCTTCAGGCACAGTATGGTGCCCGGAACGTCGAACGGGGAGACAAAGCCATCGAGATCGATGCTGAAGAGCTTCCACTCGGTGCGGACGTGGTTCCATGTCTCCAGTATAGACGGTTCTGGCCTCGACAGTCTGGGAACCATATGAAGGGCATCGTGTTCTGGACTGCGGAGGGGACGAAGGTGGTGAATTTCCCTAGGCGACACCGTATAATGGGCGAACAGTACAACCGCTTGTGCAACGGCAACTACAAATCGACTGTTCGCGTTTTCAAGAACTTCAGGAATGCGCTTGTAGAGGATGGAACTATTGAGAAAGAAGATGCACCGTCGTACTTCGTTGAGTGCCTTCTCTCAAACGTTGAGGTGTCTACCATTGCTCTTGGAGACATCCGAGACCGGATTGAAGGCGTCTTCCAAGAACTCGAATCCGCATCGAAAGAGGGTTTCCCAGACTACACAGTGCAACACGGGATGAGTCCGCTCTTCGGTGAGAAATCGACTCAGTGGGACACCGAGAAGGCGCAGGAGTTCGTCAGAGCAGCGCACACTCTTTACGAGGAAGACTAGTCCAATGCATACGTACTCCACAGATAATGATACTCGAATCGTTGTCTACGGGCTTTTAGGCGTCGTTTCGTGGTTTTTAGTAGTTGGAATCGGGCAGACAACCTCATTACTCGCGAGTGGTCTCCCCGCCCTCACAGGAGGTACGATCTCATGGGAAGTTGCATTCACAATCCTTTCCACGGCCTTCAGCCGGTTTGGTTGGAAGACCAGTATCGCTCGTGTAACCGGTGCCTCAAAATCGCCAGACTTCTCCGGAAAGTGGGATGGCTACATCAAGACATCATATGATGGCCACATTCCAGAATCAGCACTACACGAGTCGAACGACTCCGAGGCGGATATGCAACGAGTTGCAGCATCGCTACACATTAAGCAGACGTGGAGGAAGATCAGCATTCATCTCTCCACAGACAATTCCGAGTCAGACAGCACGGGTGCAACGGTACTCACTAAAGATGGACGGTGGCCTAGTCTGACGTACCAGTACGGAAACAAACCCGGGGCAGACACCGAATCGTCGATGACCTCCCATGACGGTACTGCTGACCTATCTCTCAAACAGGATGGGGAGCAAGATGTTCTGGAAGGGTTCTACTACACCGGCCCCGGTCGAGAGAATTACGGTGAGATGTACTTCGAGCGTCGGGCGTAACTACCGGCCGACAACATCCCTGCAGACAAGGCGCGTTTGAGCTACAATCTCGCCAACGAGTGTATTTTGACACACAATCTCTTGGTGGTGTTGTTGGTATCTCGTTATTCGGAGGCGCCTGATTCAGTTCCACGTACTTAAGCCTATACCGGCAGACAGCCGCGACTTCTTGCGATTAGTTGAGTCAGTACAGAACCGTCGTAGCCGCTTCCGGGAACGGCAAGAAAGCCCCGACCAGTTCGACTCCCGCGGGTCGCTGTGCTCCTCGTCACTCACTGCGTTCGTTCCTGCGGTACTTGCTTCCCCGGGGTTCGTCGAACCGGTCGCCCCTTCCGGTCCCGGCCAATCGGCTGATCCACGGGGTGGGACTGAAAGGGGCCGGTCGCTCGTCGAGCGAGACGAAGCAAGGACCGCAGCCGTAGGCGAGGACCGCAGCGAGTCGCAGCCGACGAGCGACCGGGGGCTTTCTTGCTGTTGGAGGTTACCGTCAGGATTGTCCCGCCGTTCGCCGATACCCGTCCGCAGAACGCTCCACCAGCCCGAATTCGGCGGCCCACTCCAGCAGCCGTTCGGTGCGACCCTGCCACTTTGCTTCCCAGTCGGAGTGGCGGTCGCGTTCCCACCTGGGAACTAACTCCCGGATTTCGTCGTACGTCGCTTCGACGGTGTTCGGCGTCTCGTCGACCGCCTCCAGAACCTCGCGGGCACCGAAGACGTTCGACAGAAACCGCTCGGCGAGTTCCTCCTCCGGGGGGTCCTCCCGCGTGCGGTGGAATCCCCGTCCGTCCTCAGCGGCCAGTCCGAGCGCCTGCGCGAACGTCAGGTACTCGCGGGCCTCGTCGCGGGACTGGAGGTCGGTCCGGTCCCGGATGCGGCTACAGCAGTCCTCGACGGTACCGGGCACCAGCGGGAGGGCGGCCTGCACCTCTCGCAGAAACTCGACCGACCTGGATTCGGGAACGACCTTGTAGCGCATGGCGATGGCTCCGATTTCCCGTTCAGAGCCCGAAGCTCTCGGCCAGGATGTCCTCGTGCGTGTCGCCGAAGACGTACGTCTCGCCGCCGAGGACGTCGACGGTGACCTGCGCGGGGGCGAACACGTCGACTGGGACGTCCTCGAACTCCCAGTCCGCGTCGTCGAACGCGCCTTCGAGCGGTGCGCCGAACTCGTCGGCGGCGGTGGAGACGACCTCCTCGAACCGGTCGAACTCCTCCTCGACGGTGAGGTGGACCTGCGCGCCGTAGGCCAGCGCGTCGGTCGTCCGGGCGATGGCTGCTTCCTCGTCTTCCGCGACGGGGGCGACAGGGGCCTTGCCGCTCGCCGAGAGTATCTCGATGGGGTCGTAGCCGAGTTCCGAGAGGCGGAACGCGGCGAGTTCGGCGGCGCGGGACGCGGCGACGACGCTGCCGGTGATGCTCGCCGTCGAGAACGCGGGGAGGAAGACGGCCGTCTCGGGGACGCCGGCGCGCTCGGCGACGTGGGCAGCGACCGCGTCGCCGGGGAGTTCGTCGCTCTCGACGGCGAGGACGGCGAAGTCGGAGGCGTCGTGGTAGCCGACGCGGTTGAACTCCTCCTCCTCGGCGACGAGCGCGCGGGCGGGACCGCTCCCCAGCCCCTCGAACCCGTCGACCGCGAGTTCCCACCCGGCTTTCTGCGAGCACAGGAGTCCGAGTGCGGGGTGGTCGGTCGACAGTTCGACGTGGGTGAGCGGCGCGCCGGCGACCTCGTCCAGGCCGCTCTGAACGGTCGCCAGCCCGCTGGTCTGTATCTCCGCGAGCAGCAGGCCGGCCTCCACCGCGCCGGGGACCTCGACGCCGAAGTCCAGCACCGCCGCGTCGCCGTCCTGCTGGTGGACGCCGATCGTGAGCTCGTCGGCGAAGTCGATGGCCTCGTCGACGAGTTCCGTCGCCATCCGGTTGAGACTCTCCATGTCCGTGATTCGACCGGCCGTCCTTTTATACTGTTCCCTGTGGTTCGAGCGGAGTCGCGGCCCGCCCGCTCAGGGCACCAGCCCCAGCACGAGAGCGAGGCCGAGGACTGCCAGTACGCCGCCGGCGACGCGGCCGATCATCGCCTCGGCGTCGGTCTGTTCCTCGTCCTCCTCGCTCATCCCGAAGTAGAGGTACTTCACCTGGAGCCGTTTCATTCGGCCGGGCGCGACGATCCACGCGATGCCGAGGACGATACCGAAGACGCCGGCCGCCAGCTGGACGGTCGTTGCCATGCTACTCCTTCGACCGGCCCGGACCACGTCACTTTCGGTCGTTGCCCGTTCGTTCCAGGGCGTTCACTCGCTCGACGCCCCTCACTGCGTTCGCTGGCCCCTCACTGCGACCGCGCCGTCCTGCCCAGTTCCTCCTCGACCGCCTCCACCTTGTCGGCGGCCGACTGCTCGACGGTCCGCTTGTCGTCTATCTTCAGGAACGTCTCGACGCGGTCGGCGTCGACGGCCTCGTGGGCCGCGTGGGCGGCGTCGAACAGTTCCTTGCTCTCCTCGGCCTCGATGATCGTCCCCATCGGCGTCGTCTCGTAGTCGACGTCGAACGCCTCCAGCGCGTCGACGGCGTCCGCGACGTACGCCGCCATGCTCCCTTCGACGACCGGTGCGACGGAGAGGAATCCGATACAGGTCATATCCGACCCGTCGGTCCGCGGTCACGTAATCGTGGGGGTTCACCGGGCGGGGAGCGTGCTCCGGACCGCCGCTCCGTCGCAGGGCGTCTCCAGGGTGTCCGTCGACGTTCCGACCGCGTCCGACGACGGTCCACCGGTATCGGCCGCCTGATCACCGGTGACGACGGGAACCACGACGCCGCCCCGTTCGACCGTCACCGTCACGGCCCCTCCGTCGGCGTTCGCGCTCTCGTTCGGGAGCGTACGCCACTCGCCGCCGTCGAACTGCCAGACCTCCAGCCCGTCGGCGTCCGTCGCGTTCACGTCTGTGGGGAAGGTCATCGTCGCGTCTGCCGCGACGTCGTCCCCGTCAGCGGTGAGGTTCGCCGCGGGTCCGGCGACCGTCGTCTCCGCCGGCAGTTCGGGCACCGCGTCCGCGTCGTCGTAGCTGCTGACGTTCGTCCCGAACGAGGCGACGACGCCCGACGCGAGTCGGAACCCGTCCGCGATCAGCCCGTAGCGCGGCGTCCCGTCCGTCGAGTCGTACGCGAAGGTGTTGCCGTCGGCGGTGACGTTCGCGACGAGGTCCGCGTCGCCGAACGAACTCCGGATCCCAGCCCCCTCGTTGCCCGCCACCGTCGCGTTGTGGAGGTGCGTTCGCGAACTATCGCTGAACGCCACTCCCGCTCCGCCGTTGTCGGCGGCGTACACGTCGCTGATGCGGTTGTCGACGGCGCTCTGGCCGACGACGACGCCGTGGCCGCCGTTCCCGGTGGCGACGACGTCGGTGACGTTGCTCGCGACGATAGCCTGGTCGAGGTGCAGGCCGGGCCCGCCGTTGTCGTCGACGCGGATCTGGCTCGCGTTCACGCCCGTGCTCTCCCAGAGGTAGATCCCGCTCTGGTCGTTCCCCGTCGCCGCGAGTTCGGTCAGCGTCGACTCGCCCGCGCCGAAGAGGACGAAGCCCGCGGTGTTGTTCGCGGCAGAGACGTTCCGGAGCGTCACCGCCGGTCCGTCGCTGACGAACTCGCCCGTCCGGACGCCGTTGGTCCACCCCGTCACGCGGACGTCCTGGACGGTGACGTTCTCCGGTTCGGTCACGGCCTGTTCGATTCCCGTCGCGGATCCGTTGTGCACGAGGACGCCGGCGCTGTTGTTCGCGGGATCCTCGCCCCGGACGACGTGCCCGTTCCCGTCGACGATCACGTCGTCGGCCCGCACGTGGACGCACGCCTCGCCGGACCCCCGGAGGTCCGCCGTCAGTTCGTACCGACCGGGGTCGTCTATCACGGTACACGACGCTATCTCCGTCGCGCCCGAGTCGCTCTGGTTCGAGAGGGTTCCCCCCTTCGCCGGTGTCTCACCGGCGACGACGGCCGCCGCACCGACACCCGTCCCCGCGAGCATCACCGCGACGCACGCGAGCGATAGCAGTACGTGACGATACCGACTTCCACACCGGCGACCTGCGGATAATCCATCGGACAGCGTTCCCATGGTATCCACCAGCACCCACCGTCCCATTGTTATAAATGCACTTTCCGCTCGGCGGTCGGAATGAACGAGCCGTCTGGCGGTTCTCCGCCCTCGACCGTCTCCCGTCCGCTCCGGCGCGTTCGTTCGCGCGTACGCGCTTTGTACTCCGAGTAGGCCCGGATTTACGGTGGGCCGTCGACCAGCGACTTCCGGCGAGCCGGTCGCTCACGAATCGTGGTAGACAGCGCCGGAACATGTTTCATCGATGGCTAATATTACCGGCTATGAACAGACGAGAGTTCCTCGCTGTCTCGGCCGTGAGCGCGGGAGCGGTTAGCGGATGCCAGCGGTTCGGATCCGGCGACGCTATGGATACTGGGAGAGGCATGTGGCGATACCCCGGAACCTTCGAATTAGCCGGAGTCGGGAATGGAAGGGTCATTGGAGCCGGGGAAACGGTCACCGCTCTCGATGCGAAATCCGGCGATGTAGACTGGAGGTTCGGTGAAGGCAGCCAGGACTGGTACACCACACCCGTCGTCGACGACGCGATCTATTTCGGGATCTACGACGATGCAGGCGGGAGTGGGTACGGGAAACTTCACGCTCTGGCGTTTGACGGGGAGGAGCAGTGGTCAGTCGACACCGGGAGCGTCTACGATCCCCCGTTCGTTCGTGGGGACGTCGTCTACGTCGGGGGTGACGACGGATATGCCTGGGCAATCGACACTGCGGACGGAGCGATCATCTGGGAAACCGAACTCTCTCCAGACGGTTCGCCAACTAGGGTTAGCGTCATCGGTGTCGACGACGAGGTGTACGCGACGACGGGACGGCTCATTGCCCTCGACAGATCCGATGGGAGTGTTCGCTGGCAGTACGGCGACGAGCCGGATCACATCTCTCAGATCGCAAAGACCGACGATATGGTGCTTATGACGTTCTGGGACGACTTCGTCGCACTGGACGAGGGCGAAGAGGTCTGGAGAGCAGGTCTCGACGCGGGGACCAGGCGAATTCACGGAATCGTTGGCGATCACGTTTTCGTCGACCAGGCGAATACGCTGTACGCGTTAGATACAGAAACCGGCGAAGAACGGTGGAGGGTCGACGAGTTCGAAACACTCGCACTCACGGAGCGAACGGCCTACGTCGGTACCGAGGGAGTCCAGGCGCTGTCGGTCGATACCGGCGAACGTCGCTGGGAGACGAGTCTGGACTCCACCGTCCGGTCGATATCGGCTCGGTCGACCGCATTCGATTCGAGTCGTGACGTCCCTCGACAGGATGAAACGATCACTGTCAACACCGATAGCAGGCTGGTGACGCTCGATTCAGAAGGTGTCGAACAGTGGAGTCGAACGTTCGACGAAGAAGTATATGATCACCTCTACGACGGACTCCTCCTCTGTCAAACGTCGGATGCGATTTACGCGTTCCTCTGATCACGAGAGCAGAGCACACGCTACGCGGTGCTCGGCGGAATTGTTCGCGAGAGAAGTGCGACGGAGGGGACTGAGCGAACCCGGAGGGTTCGCGAGGGTCGAGAGACGCCAGTAGGCGTCTCTCGGAATTTGAACCACGCCCAGACGTTCCTGCTCGGCTCACTTCGTTCGCCTGCGCGGGCTGCGACTGGTCTACTTCAAATCTCTCGGACGATGTTTCTCGCTCCCGAATTGGTCGCGAGAAAACATGCGACGGAGGGGATTTGAACCCCTGTTGTGACCATGGCAAGGTCACGTGATACCACTACACTACCGTCGCCTGTCTGCATTCAATTGTGGAGGGGGAGAGGGATAAAAGGGTTCCGAATCGGTCGAGGGATCGTGGGACGGCGACCCGAGGGACGCCGTGACAGGTCGCGGTCTTCGCGGGGTAGTCGAACGGGGATCGATCCGGAATCGGATCCCGAATTCCCCGGATACTGGCCATCTAGCGCCGTGTGAACGGTTCTCATCGCGCGCGTGAAGCGCGTTCTTTTTAAGGTAGGGAGGGGGATTATCGCTACAGTCTAGTGGCGTGACGTGGAAGCGTCACGGTATGACGACCAGCGTACTCGTGCCGTCTTCCCTCGCACGGGAAGCCGAGGACCGACGCGAGGCGACTCGCAAAATCGGATACGTGGCCCGCGCGGCCACGATATTCGACGTCGATCGGCTAACGGTCTTCCCGGACCCAGACGGGGCCGGGAAGTGGGAAGACGGGTTCGTTCGCACCGTGTTGCGGTACGCCGCGACGCCCCCCTACCTCCGAAAGGAGGCCTGGGGCAAGCGGGACGAACTGGAGTACGTCGGCGTCCTGCCGCCGCTCCGCGTCCGCTCACGGACCGGCTCCGGATCTGAGGGTTCGGGGTCGTTAAGACAGGGAATCGTGACCGAGGTCGGAGCTGATGGGCGCGTTCGGGTCAATTGCGGACTGCAACACCCGACCTCCCTGCCCGTTCCTGACGGTATGGAACCGGCAGCGGGGGAGCGCGTCACCGTCAGGGTCTCTTCGCGACGGCCAGTCCGCGCGAAACTCGTCGACGTCGCCCCACCGGGCTACGTCGTCGACGACGCGGACGTCTCTACGGCACTCGCGCGTGACGACGCAGGACTCGCTATCGCCGCTTCGCGGTTCGGTGAGCACCTGACCGTCACACGTCTCGGCAGTCTGGTCGAGCGACGCGAGGCCGACGGCGACCTGACTGTCGCCTTCGGCGCACCCGAGCGCGGGTTGCCGGACGTGTTCGGACTGGACCCCGACGCCGTCGGGGGAGACCACGCGGACGACGAAACAGGGTTCGACCTCTGGCTGAATACGGTTCCAAACCAGGGAAGCGAGGTCGTGCGGACCGAAGAAGCGACGTTCGCCACCCTCGCTCCCCTGACCCTCACGGAGTGAGAATCCGATGCCACAACCAAGCAGACCACGAAAAGGCTCGCTGGGCTTCGGCCCACGCAAGCGCGCGGCGAGCGAAACGCCGCGCTTCAACAGCTGGCCCGACGACGACGGCCAGCCTGGCGTCCAGGGGTTCGCCGGCTACAAGGCGGGCATGACACACGTCACGCTCGTCAACGACGAACCCAACTCCGCCCGCGAAGGGATGGAGGAGACCGTCCCGGTGACGGTCGTCGAGACGCCGCCCGTGCGTGCGGTCGCAGTCCGAGCCTACGAAGACACGCCGTACGGCCAGCGTCCGCTCACGGAGGTCTGGGCCGACGAGTTCCACCCGGAACTCGACCGCGCCCTGGACGTTCCCGAGAGCAGCGACGCTGACGCCGCAGAGGAACAGATTCGAGACGCACTGGAGGCCGGGAACCTCGGCGACGTGCGCGTCATCACGCACACCGTCCCGAGCGAACTGGTCAACGTGCCGAAGAAGAAGCCCGACGTGATGGAGACTCGCGTCGGCGGTGGATCGGTCGAGGACC
>CAZMGU010000014.1:0-32600 GCA_964565905.1 uncultured Halobacteriales archaeon | reverse complement strand
CCTGGAAGTCGTCGGGCCGGACGTCGAGGACGGCGTCCATCCGCGAGAGGTCGAGACTGATCCCGCGCTCGACGGGGACGGCGTGGCCCTCCAGCGCGGTCCCGCCGGCGTAGGGAGTGACCGGGACGCCGCGCTCGTCGGCGGCGGCCAGGACCGTCGAGACGTCGTCGGTCGACTCCGCCCAGACGACGGCGTCCGGGCGGACGGCCATCCCGGCCCTGTCGCCGCCCCAGTCCGCGGCGTGCTCGTCGCGCGCCGGGTCCCCGAAGGACACCTGGTCCGCCGGCAGAAGGTCAGTGAGGAACGAGCAGTCGTGGGTCATGGGTGATGGTAGGGGCCCGCCGCCAAGAATCACACGCGTCGGCGACGGGTCACTCTCCCAGCGGGAGCGCGGAGGCGTCTATCGCGTCGCGGCGGCCGTCGAGGAGTTCGAATCGGTCCCCGCGTCGCCGTTCCAGCCAGTACAGGAGTCGCTCGGCCCAGCGGAGTTTCCGGCGCTTCGGTTCGTCGACGTCGGGGTCGTCCAGGTCCCACCCGGGGAAGACGAGCGCGTCGGCCCCGAGGTGGTCTGCCAGGAACGCCGCCCGGTCGCCGTCGGTGAACCCGCCGAAGTTCCGGACCGGCCCGACCGGTTCGGCCTGCGTCGTCGGGACGAGGAAGTCGGGGTCGCAGTGGGGGACGTGCTCCCGGAGGAGGGCGACGTTGTCGCCGTGGGCGTGGACGGCCACCGGCGTCCCCTCGCGCGTGAGTTCGCGGACGGTCCGCGGATGCTTGTCCAGGTCCGTGACGACGCAGTCGACGGGCACGCCCGCGTCGAGGAGTCGGTCCGCAGCGGTCGATGCGGCGAACACCTGATCCGCGTCGCTCGCCACGTCGACGTCGTCCTCCAGGGACGGGCCGGCGCCGGCGACGGCGACCGTCCCGGGACCGCCCACAAACGCCGGTAGGGGGTCCCTACTCCCCGGAGGCAGCAGGTCCGCGAGCAGGTCGCGGGCGCGTTCGTCGCCGCTTCGGTCGAACCCGAAGTCGGCGAGGACGGCCTCGTACACGGGTTCCCACTCGTCGAAATCCATAGTTACCACTCCCCGGTGAGTTCCCGATAAAGCGAAGTTGGAGCCGAAGTGGCACAGCCGTGTACCCCTACCCGGGTGCCCTTTCGGCCTTCAACAGATTTGTTAGAGGCATCCGGCATAAGCTTTCTCTTACTCGCACCAGTCGGCTATCACTTCGAGCGTCTCCGAGAGACGGTCTGTCCCGCCGGCCGTCGCTGCGAGTCGGCGGATGGCCGACGGCGTGCCGAGCAGGAGGACGCTGGCCCCGTCGACGACGTGGACGTCGGCGTCGGCGGCCGCGGTAACCAGCGCTTTCCGGGACCGTTCGTCGAGGTTCCGGAGTTCGAAGGCGCGTTCGACGGCGGCGTGCGGGTCGAGGTAGCCGCCGACCCGGTCGGCGTGGCGCGCCGCCTCCCTCGGCGTGGTTATCGCCAGTTCCTCGACGCCCAGTTCGTCGTCGCGCAGGCGCTCGGGGCGGAAGGCGTCACCGATGCGGGCGGCGTCCACCGTCTCGGCGACGTCGTGGGTCCGGACGACGTGTGCGCCGCGTTCGATGGCCATCGAGGTGGCCGCCAGCGAGACGGGGAGCGCCTCCTCCGTCGAGCGGCCGGCCAGGTCACGCAGGAAGTTCTTCCGGTTGATGGAGACGAGCATCGGCTGCCCGAGCGCGCGGAACTCGCCGAGTCGCCGGAACGTCGCCCGGTCGTCGTCGAGCGTCTTCGCCTCGGACCACCCGCCGAAGGCGGGGTCGACGATGGTCTTGTCGGTGAGGCCGTTCTGCCGGAGCGCCTCGTACACCTGGTCGACGTAGTCGGCGTCCGCGGCCCACTCCGGGGAGCGGCGCTCGGCCCAGGGCGTCTCCTCGACCGCACCGGGGCGTTCCAGGTCCGGCGGACTGGCCATCTTCACGACGGCGACGTCGTACTCCTCGCAGACGGCGGGCATCTCGGGGTCCGCGAAGCCGCAGACGTCGTTGACCACGTCGAATCCGCGCTCGATGGCCGCCTCGGCGACCTCCGCGTAGCGCGTCTCGATGGAGAAGACGGCGTCGCCGGAGACGGAGTGGATGGCCTCGGCGGCGGTGTCGAGGCGGTCGAGTTCCTGTTCGGCGGTGAGCACGTCGAAGCGCTTGTTGGCCGACTCCAGGCCGACGTCGACGATGTCTGCCCCCTCGCCGACGAGTTCGTCGTCGACGTAGGCGGCGGCCTCACCGGCGTCGTCGAACACGCTCGGATCGTAGGGCGACTCGGCGCTGACGTTCAGGACGCCCATGATCCGCGTCGGGTGGTCGTCCCCGATCGGTAACCCGGCCGCGTCGACGGTCTGCATGTCTCGCCTGTCGACCTGTATCCTGTTAAGCCACCGGATCCGGAGCGTCCGGCGAACGGGACCGCACTGGTCGCGGTCGCCACAGGCTACCGTCGTCGCCCGGATGGGAGGGCCGGCGGACGGCGTGGGCGCATCATCGGGCTTTTATCCGGTTCCGTCCAACCGCCGGGCATGGGCAAGGTCAACATCGGACTCCGTGGCTGGCGCTTCGACGAGGACGCGGTGTTCGACGACGAGGGGCGGATCCGGCCGCTCGGGACGATGGATCCGGACGCGCGCGACCGGATCCTGCGACTCACCGAGCGCGTCGGCGACCCCTGCGACGCGTGCTGGCTGATCCACGGCGAGGAGCACGTCGAGGAGTGCGAACCGGCCGAGGTCATCTACGGCGAACCCCGGGGCGAGGTCGTCCTCTGTGGCGACCACGAGCGCGACTTCGTCTACTGGTTCCGCAACGAGGCCGACGAGGACCTGGTCGGCCACCCCGAACTCGGCGACGCCTTCCACGAGTGGTTCATGGACGGCGGCCGCGCGCCGGACTCGTTCCCGCCGCTCGACCACGTCGACGAGTCGCCCGACGAGGTGCCCGACGCCGGCGACTTGCACGACGAACTCCCGGGACTCGAACGGGAACTCCGCGAGATGGACGACGAGGACCTGGAGGCGCTCGACGTGAACCTCGACGACCTGGACGTATGACCGGAGGCGAGTGACGTGACGGCCGTCAGCGTGGCCGTCGTCGACGCGAAGACGCCGGGCAACGTCGGCACCATCGCCCGCGCGATGAAGAACTTCGGACTGGAGGACCTGCTGCTCGTCGACCCGCCGGAACTCGACCCGGACGGCGAGGCGTACGGGTTCGCCGGCCAGGCGCGCGAAGATATCCTCCCGAACGCCCGAGAGGTGTCGTTCGACCACCTCGTCGCAAACTACCACACCGTCGGCTGTACCGCCATCACCAACGAGGACGCGAGCAGCCACGTCCGCTACCCCTTCCGGACGCCCGACGAACTGGCCGACAGCCTCGTCGATGTCGCTGGCGAGACGGCCGTCGTCTTCGGCCGGGAGCGCGTCGGCCTGACCAACGACGAACTCGCAAGACTCGACGAGATATGTGCGATCCCGGCCAGCGCCGACTACCCCGTCCTCAACCTCGGCCAGGCCGCGACGGTCGTCATGTACGAACTCCGCGACCTGACGCTCTCCGACACCCAGTTCCCCGATGACGTTCACGACAGGGCCGACGAGCGCGAGATAGAGGGGCTGTACGACCAGTTCGACGCGTTCGTCGCCGCGTCGGGCCACCCGAAGGAGAAACGGGCGAAGGCGAACCGCCTGTTCCGTCGCGTCCTCGGGCGCGCACACCCCACCGGCCGCGAGGCGATGACGCTCCGCGGCATCCTCCGCCGCGCGACGGAGAAACTCGACTAGGTCCGGGCCTGCCGCCCGTCCTCCTCCGAGGGCCGGTACGTCTCCCCTAGGTAGTCGAACACGTCCCCTGCGAGGGCCGGATCGTACGTCCAGAAGCCGTGGTAGACGTCGGGTTCCGACTCGCGGACGACGAGCGCCCTGGCCCGGTCCGGTCGCCCGCCGCCGTCGTACGCGACGAACCAGCTATCGGCTATCTCGTCGGCGTCGTCCGGGCGAACCGTCACGTCGGTCGCCCCGGGCGACGGGACGACGTCCGGCGCTCCGAAGACGGTGACGTCGACGCCGGCGTCCGCGATGCGGTCGACGACGCGCCGCGACCGGGGGCTCCCCCAGTAGCGCGATAGCTCCTGGAACCCCGCCAGGAGTCGCCCCTCGCCGGTCCGCCAGGCCGCCATCTCGATGGCGGTGCTCGCGTCTATCAGGAACTCCTTGCCGACGCCGCGCGCGCCGAAGACGCGCTCGTCGAGCGCGTCGAGCACGTCCGGGCCGGTCCGCTGCGCGAACGGGTTGGACTCCGCCGTCGCGGCCGCGACGCCGCTGGCGAGCGCGGGGAGCGACGACGCCGCGACGAGTTCCGGGCCGCGGTGGAGCATGGCGACGTCGCGTGGCTGGTTCGTCCCGAGTTCCGTCTCCCTGACCGGGACGTCCAGGTCGTCGAAGAAGGACTCGACCGCGGCGAGTTGCTCGTCGGGGCCCTCGCGGTTGCAGACCGTCAGCGTCGGCCGGTCGCTCTCGACCTGGTCGATCAGGTCGGCCAGCGAGTCGAACGACCACGACCGGGTCGATGCCGACTCGCTCGTCGGCGGCGACGAACTGTTCGTTCCGGCTGCGGGACGCGACGGCGTCGGAACGTCCAGGCCCGGACGAACCCCGGTAGCGACGTCGACGTGGGTCCACTCCGTCGGCGCGTCGTCGAGGCCCGTCACCCGCACCTCGACGCCCTCCGCGACCTCGCGGACGGCGACGACGCCGTCGACGACGTCGCGGACCCGTGCGAGGTCCGCCCGGTCGAACGACTCAGCGTGTGCAGTCAGCACCGCGAACCCGTCGCGCTCGCGGACGAGACCCGTCAGCGCGCGGACGAACCGGAGGATCCGTTCCCGGCCGCTGTTGAGCGCCAGCGACGTCAGCGAGACGAGTCCGAGGCGGACGCGCCCGCCGTCCCCGGCACCCGCGTCGGCGTCGAGCAGGTCGGTCGCGGCGGACCCGATGGCTCCCAGGTCCGAGGGCGTCGAGACGGCGTGGACCCGGTCGTCCCCCGACCGGTCGACGTACGCGCCGCCGGTGCAGTCGACGACGCCGACTCGCGGACGGTCGCCCGTGACCAGCCGTTCGTACTCGGCCCGAGCCCCGGCGGCGTCGCTGTCGGTCGAAATCAGCACGGTCGCGTCCGCCGCCACGGTGTCGGTCGCCAGGAGGCGGAGGGCCAGCTGGCGTTTCCCGGCCATCGGCGGCCCGACGCACAGCAGCGTCGATCCCTCGGGAACGGCGGCGACGGGGAGCGACTCCCCCGTGTCGAACATAGCCCCCGTTGCAGCCATGCGCTTACAAACCTCACGGTCGCCCCGGTGGGGCGGCGGGAGTAATCTGGAGTCCCTGGAACGGCGTGACTACGCCCGCTTCTGTATCTCCTCGCGGAGCACGTCGCTGACGGTGTCCCCGTCGGCCTTCCCCCGCAGCGCGCCCATCGCCTCGCCCATCAGGCCGGAGAACGCACCCATCCCCTCGGACTCGACCTGGTCGGCGTTGCGCTCGACGACCTCGGCGACGGCGTCGCGGACCTCGCTCTCGTCGACGCCGCCGAGGTCCTCCTGTTCGACCGCTTCCTCGACGGTCAGCCGCGGGTTCTCGGCGAGCGCGGTGAGCAGGTCGTTGACGCCCTCGCGGGGGACGTCGCCCTCGTGGACGAGCAGGACGGTCTCCCGGAGGTGGTCGTCGGTCAGGCGCTCGACGGGGACGTCGTCGCGGCGGAGTTCGGTGAGGGTCGACTCCAGCGTGCCGGCGGCGAGGTTCGGGTCGACGCCCCGCTCCACCAGCGCCTCGAAGAGACGCCAGCGCTGGCCGTAGGCGACCTGCTCGGCCAGTCCCTCGCCGAGGTCGAACTCGGCCTGGTAGCGCTCGGTCTTCTCCGTCAGCAGTTCCGGCGTCTCGACCTCCGTCGGGTCTGGCGTCACCGGCGGGACGTCCGTCTCGGGGTACATCCGCGCCGCGCCGGGGAGCGGCCGGAGGTAGCGGGAGGTGGCGTCGTCGTTCGCGCCGCGGGTCTCCTCGGGGACGCCCTCCATCGCCGTCTCCGCCCGCTCGGCGACGGCCTCGATGGCCAGTTCGGCGGTGGCAGGGTCGTCGGCGACGATGGCGACGGCGTCCTCCGGGCCGGCGTCGACGGCGTCACGCAGGTCCGCGACCTCGTCCCCGGTGACGCCGTAGGCCGGCAGTTCGTCGGTGTGGAAGATGCCGCCCGCGCCGTGGCGCTTGGCGTGGTCGGAGAACTCCGTCCCGAGGCGGCGGTCCGGTTGAATCTCCCGGCCGACGAGGCCGTCGAAGCCTTCGAGGCGGACGGCCTGGACCTCGCCGCCCGAGGAGAGCGCGCCACCGATGACGCCGGAATCCGTGTCCTCGAACACGTCCGTGACGTCCTGCGGGTCGCCCACGCTCGCGGCGCGTTCGTCGAGTTCGTCGACGATATCGAGGAGTTCGACCTGCCGGCGGACCTCGTTGCGGACGATGTCGTCGATGTCGTCGAGGCTCTGGACGCCCTTCAGTTCGATGCGGGCGCCCTCGGCGATGGAGACGTTGACGTCCTGGCGGATGGTGCCGAGGCCGCGCTTGACGTGGCCGGTCGAGCGCAGCAACATCCCGATCCGTTCGGCCGCCTCGCGGGCCTGCGCGGGCGATCGGATGTCCGGCTTCGTCCCGATTTCGACGAGCGGGATGCCGAGTCGGTCCAGCGAGTAGCGGACGCCGTCGTCGGTCTCGGCGACGCGCTGGGCCGACTCCTCCTCCAGCATCATGTCCTCGATACCCACCGGTCCCTCGCTGGTCTCAATCTCGCCCTCGTTGGCGACGAGCATCGACCGCTGGAAGCCGGAGGTGTTCGACCCGTCGACGACTATCTTCCGCATGACGTGGACGACGTCGACGACGGTCATGTCGAGTAGCTGTGCTATCTCCATGACGACGTCCATCGCCTCGCGGTCGACGCGGCCCGGCGGTTCGTCGTCCGCCTCGACGAGACAGGTGGTGTCGTAGGCGAGGTACTCGAACTCGCGATCGACCATGCTCTCCTCCAGTGCCGCCTGGTCTATCTCGCCGAGTTCGCTCTTCGTCGGGTGGAGGTAGCGGGTGAACGACCGCGTCGCCTCGTCGGGTTCCCGTATCTCCGTCGGACAGTCGCAGAACAGCTTGGTGGCGGTGTCGAGTTGCTGGTGGATCTCGAGGCCGGCCACCAGGCCCAGATCCGCGTAGTCGTACTCCGTCATTACGCGGTCATCCGCCCTCCGTCGGTAAAAAACCGTCCAGTTCCGGGTGGCGCCGCCCCGGAACGGAGGGGAATTTATCCCGTCCCGGGCCCAGGGTGATCTATGCGCTGGCGGACGCTCCTGGTCGCGCTCCTGGCCGTCACCGCCGGCTGTAGCGCCCTCTCCGGCACGGACGAACCGACGGCGACCGCCACGCCGGTCCCCGTCCCCGAGGTCCGGACCGAGCAACCCACGCCCGACGGCATCGCGCCGGGGCTGGAGACCGACGGCATCAGGAACGTCGACCGACTCGCGGCGGCCCACGTCGAGGCGGTGGCGAACACGTCGTACGTCTGGCGCTCCAGCACGCGGGTCGACCGCCTCCCGGACGCCGCCGGCGACGAGCACGTCGTCCGCGAGACCCTCAGCGTCGAGAGCGAGCGCCGCTACCGGTACTACACGAACCGGCGGGACCTGGACAGCCGGGGCGACACGCGCCTCCTCGCGAACCTGACCGAGTACGCCGACGGGGAGACGACCTACCGCCGGTACCGGCCATTCGGCGAGAGGGAGTTCGTGTACCTGGAGCAACCGGCCCGGCCCGCGAGCCAGCGGTACGGGTGGACCGTCACCAACCCGATCCGGCAGTACCTGGCCGTGTCGGACGCCACGGTGTACCGCGCGTCCGTGGACGGCCAGCGGTACTACCGCGTCGAGGCCGAACGGGGGACGGTCCCGGGCATCGCAGGCGGGACGGACTACACCGTCTCCGCGCTGGTGTCGCGGGAGGGGTTCGTCCGTTCGATGAACGTCACCTACGAACTCCAGCGGAACACGCTGACCGAACTCGTCCGGTACTCGTTCCGGTACGAGCGACCGGAGTCGGTCACCGTGGAACCGCCCGGGTGGGTCGCGGAGCGCCGGTCGGCCGAATCGACGTCGACGCGGGACTGAACCGATCGACGCCTCGGACCACTCCGTGGTCCTCGGTGGTCAATCGTCCCCTGCTCGCGGACGACCGACGCCTCTGACCCGCTTCGCGGTCCTCGGTGGTCAATCGTCCCCGAGGATCACCCGCTCGGTCATCTTCACCGGATCCAGCACCTCGTCGGCCTCCGCCTCGCTCAGGTACCCCTCCTCGACGACGACCTGCTTGACGGTCTTGTCCTCGGCGAGGGCCTGCTTGGCGACCTTGCTGGCCTTGTCGTAGCCGATGGCGGGGTTGAGCGCGGTGGCCAGCGCCATCGACTGCTCGACCTGGTCCGCGCAGTGCTCGGCGTCGGCCTCGAGTTTGGCGACGAACTTCTCGGCGAACACCTCGCTCCCGTTGGCGATCAGGCGCGCCGACTGGAGGAAGTTCGAGGCGAGGACGGGCTTGTAGAGGTTGAGATCGATCTGGCCCTCGGCCGCGCCCGCCGACACCGCGGCGTCGTTGCCGACGACCTGCTTGTGGACCTGGTTCACCGCCTCGGCGACGACGGGGTTGATCTTGCCGGGCATGATGGAGGAACCGGGCTGGTTCTCCGGCTGGTCGATCTCACCCAGACCGTTTCGCGGCCCCGAGGCGAGCAGGCGGAGGTCGTTGGCTATCTTGTTGAGGCTCCCGGCGACGGTGCGGAGCGCGCCGTGGGCCTCCGACATCGCGTCGTGGGCGGCCTGCGCCTCGAAGTGGTTGTCGGCCTCGCGGAACTCGACGCCCGTCTCCTCGGAGATGTACTCCGCGGCCTTGGCCGGGAACTCGGGGTGGGTGTTGAGCCCGGTCCCGACGGCGGTGCCGCCCAGTGCGAGTTCGGAGAGGTGGTCGCGCGTATCCTCGACGCGCTCGATGCCCTTCTCGACCTGCGTCCGGTAGCCGGAGAACTCCTGGCCGAGGGTGATCGGCGTGGCGTCCTGGAGGTGCGTGCGGCCGGTCTTGACGACGTCCGCGAACTCCTCCTCCTTCTCCCCGAACGCGTCGGCGAGCGTCGCCAGGGCGGGGAGGACGTCGTTCTCGACCGCCTCTAGGGAGGCGACGTGCATCGCCGTCGGGATGACGTCGTTGCTGGACTGGCCGAAGTTGACGTGGTCGTTCGGGTGGATGTCGCGCGAACCGATCTCTCCGCCGTATATCTCCGTCGCGCGGTTGGCGATGACCTCGTTCGCGTTCATGTTCGACGACGTGCCCGACCCGGTCTGGAACACGTCGACGGGGAACTGGTCGTCGTGCTGGCCGGCGACGACCTCGTCTGCGGCCTCGACGATGGCCTCCGCCTTGTCGTCGGGGACCGTGCCGAGGTCGCTGTTGGCCAGCGCCGCGGCCTTCTTGACGACGCCGAGCGCGCGGACGAACCGTCGGCCGAAGGTGACGTTCGAGATGGGGAAGTTCTCGACGGCGCGCTGGGTCTGTGCGCCCCAGTAGGCGTCCGCCGGCACCTGCATCTCCCCGAGACTGTCCTCCTCCGTCCGGAACTCGTCGCTCATAACATCCGAACCCTCGCTCGCCGGTTCGTAAAAGGCACCGTTTCGCCCCGGGGGTCGCCACGACGCCGCCGACCCGGACCGAACAGTCAACCGACACGAGGCCGTAATCGACCGCACAGTTGCGAGGAACTCGATTCGAGAACTGGTGGCGGTTCAGGGAGCCGGTGTTCGAACACTGGGCGCGGATGGCGGTCAACGCCGGCCGGTTGCTGGCCGGCCCGTCACCGGTCGACTGGCGATACAACCGGGACCACGTCGGGTCGCTCGTCCGGACGCTGTCGGAGGGCGACCTGGAGCGACTGCAGCGCGTCAGCCCCGCCGAGGGGTACGTCTCGACGCCGGTCGACGGCATCGGTGCCGCGTTCACCGACGCCGGTCGACTCTGTTACCTGATCTTTCCGCACACCTCGTTCACCCACCAGATACCGTTCTACGCGACCGAATCGGAGGGCGGGTCGAACGAGCGACTCGAGGGGAGTTTCGGCGGCGTTCGACGACGCGGTGACTCGGGCCCGCCCACGTGGCTCTGGTCGGACACGTTCGACCAAGAGATGACGTACGAGGATGGAACGGGACTGCTCTCGGTGACCTACGAGGGGACGGGCCTCCGCGTCGCGGAGACGGCCTATGTCTACCCCGGGTCGAACGTCCTCGTCAGGAAGTTCACCGTCGAGAACGTCGGCGACGAGCGCTTCGACGGCGAGTTCGTCTACCACACGCGGGCGAACGTGACCGACGAGGACCAGACGTTCGTGGCCTGGAACTCCCACCGGAACCGGCTCACGGGCGACGGCGGCCTCCGGTGGACCGACCTGGAGGGACCCTACGCCCTCGCCGTCTGGGGCCGCCACGGGGACGGCCGGTCGGCCACGGCGACCCTACCGGACGTGGAGGGACCGTCGCGGTCGGCGGGGTCGGTCACTGGCCGGTACCTCGACGGACGGCTCCGGTTCGACTGCTCGCTCGCCCCAGGGGAGTCGACGACGGCGTCGGTGTTCGTCGGCGACGGGCGCGAACCGGTCCCCCGGGACCCGCCGGGTCCGTCGTCGGCCGACGACCGCCAGGCCGCCGCGAGGGAGTGGTGGCGCGACTGGCTCTCGGACGTCGAAACCGACGTCGGAACCGGGTTCGAGGACCTCTACGTCCGGTCGGTCGTCGTCCTCGCCTCGCTGGTCGACCCGGAGACGGGCAGCGTCGCCGCCGCGCCGAACCTCCAGCCGATGTACTACCCGTCGTGGATACGCGACGCCGCGTTCGTCGCCGTCGCGCTGGCGCGGGCGGGAAAGCCGGCCCTCGCCCGGACGATACTCGGGGAGTTCCCCCCGCGGGTCCAGGAGTCGGACGGGTCGTTCCGGCAGTGCTACAACAGTCGCGGGGAGTTCGTCGGCGTCGTCGACGTCGAGAACGACCAGCAACCGCTCTACGCGTGGGCCGTCGCGGGGGTGTACGACGCCACGGGCGACGAGGCGTTCGTCGAGCGGACGTGGCCGGCCGTCAGCGGCGCGCTCGATTACACGGTCCAGGCCGTCGACGGACGCGGCCTCCTCGAACCGAGCCTGGACATCGCGGAGTACCCAGAACACGTCCGCCAGAGCCTCTGGACGAACACCTTCGCCTACCGGGGGTTGCTGGACGGGGCCGCGCTGGCCGACGTGGTGGGTGCGCCCGACGACGCCGAGCGGTACCGGACGACGGCCGAGTCGCTGGGCGACGCCATCCACCGTGAGTTCTTCGAGCGCGTGGACGACGGGCGGGGCTACCTCGTCGTGCGAGACGCGAACGGCGGCGTCGAGGAAGTGTTCCTGTACGACGCCGCGGCCGTCTACCCGACCGAGTGGGCGGTCGACTACGGCGAGGTGGACCGCCTCCGGAGCGACCTCGTGGAGATGGTCGGCGACGAGTGGCACGCCTGGATACCCGGGTCGCTGATGGCCGCCACGACGTTCTTCGAGTACGGGCCGGCGAAGGAGGGAGAGAACTTCCTCGCCGAGGTGGCCCGCGAGACGACGGCGGCCGGCCACCTCAAGGAGATGCGCGGGGAGGACGGCGGCCACTACTTCGCGTCGCCGCTGGCGTGGTCGCACGCGTCGTTCGTGCTCGCGAACCGCGCGGCGGCGCGTCGCCGGTCCGCCCCGGAGACCGACGCGGGCCGGCCGCGGTGACTCGCGGCGTCGGTCCGAGTGGGTCGAAACGCTCTTGTCGAAACCGGACGAGCGCCGGTCCGTGACACGCGTTGCCCTCCACGCAGTGCTCGTCCTGTGCGTCCTGACCGCCGGGTGCGGATTCCTGGGGTCGGAGACCGTCCGCGAACCGCGCGCGGAGTCGGCCCTGGACGCCGCCGGGGACGCGCTCGCGGAGTCGGAGACGTACCGCTACGACGCCGACGCCCGGGTCGTCGCGACGGGCGACGGCGAGACGGAATCCGTCGAGGCGCGAACCGCCGGGAGCGTGAACGCGACGGAGCGACTGCTGTTCAGCAGGACGAACGTCTCGGACCGGTCGGTGGCGTCGTACCTCGTGAACCGGACGCGCTACCAGCAGTGTCCGACGCCGGGGTGGGACTGGGGCGTCCGCGAGTACGACGCCGACGACTGGTCGACGCTGACGCCCGCCGCGAGACAGCTGTCCTTGCTCGACTCGGGGTCGCTCTACTGGAACGGAACGACGACGGTCGACGGGCGAAACGCGACCCTGCTCGTCGGCGACGTCACGACGGAGGCGCTCACCGAGTTCCAGGAGCGCCGTTCCGACTCGCTGGTCGGCGGTCCGAACGTCCAGGACGCGAGGCTGAAACTGTGGCTCGACGCCGAGAGCGACCGACCGATCCGGACGCGGCTCCGGTTCCGGGTTTCGAACCGCGAGGCCACCGCGACGGCGACGATGACGACGCGGTTCCGTGCCTACGGGGACCCGGTGGCCGTCGAACCGCCCGCGGACGTCCCGACGGACCGGTCCGAGTTCCCGTGTCCCGACTGAGAGGGGAGCACCGACGGCGGCCGTCGCGGTGACTCAGGTCCAGCGATCGAGACCGGTCTGGGTGACGGACTCCTCGATGCGCTCGAACCCCTTCTCCACCTCGTCGGGGGCGATGCCCCACTCGTCGACGACGAACTCGCGGGCCGCCTCGACGTCGGGGTTCACCGTCAGGTCGAGGTCGTAGTCGTCGGTGACCGCCGGCGTGAGGAAGAGGTCGCGGATGCGGTCGGCGTGGTCGACGTGGGCCTCTTTCGCCTCCAGCGCACCCCAGAGGTCCCCGTGTTCTTTGACGAGTTTGATCGCCGTCTTCGGGCCGACGCCGTCGACGCCGGCGTTGAAGTCGGTCCCCATGAGGATGGCCGCGTCGACGAGTTGTTCCCAGGTGACGTCGTGTTTCTCGAGGGTCGCCTGGAAGTCCATCAGTTCCGGGTCGCCGCTGCTGGTCAACTGGCGGAGGGTGAGCGGCGCGCCGAGGAGGAGGGCGTCGTAGTCCTCCGTCCCGACGTAGTCGACGGCGTCCTGCCGGGCCATGTGGGCGGCCTGGGCCTCGCCCTCGGCCGGCGCCTCGATAACCGGGACGTCGAGCAGTTGGAGCACCTCCCGCGTCGTCGTGAGGATGGCGTCGGTGAGGCGCTGGGTCTGCGAGTCGAGGCGGGCGATCTCCGTGGCGTCACCGGCCTCGCGGGCGTCTTCCAGTTTCGACTCGCGTTTCTCGCGCTGCTCGCGGCGCTCGGCTATCTCCTCTGCCTTCATCTCCGTCACCGACCCGTCGAAGACGAAGACGGGCGTCAGGTCGTGTTCGAAGAACTTCGGGAGTCCCTGGACGACGCCGATGAGGTTGGCCACCTCCGTTCCGTCGGCGGTGGTGTAGGCGGCGTCGCGGGTGAACCGGACCGTCGTCGTCAGATACCGGTAGAGCCAGTTGTGCGCGTCGACGGCCACCACGCTCCCGGCGACGTCCTCGAAGGAGATGTCCTCGATGGCCGCCAGCGACCGCAGGTCGGAGTTTCCCATCGGGCGGTCGTAGGACGCACCGGGTTTTCAATCCCCCGGCCCGCCCGTGAGCCGAAGGGGTCCGCCCGTCACTCGATGGGGTGTCCGGCCGCTCTCGGGGTCGCCCCGGCCCGGAGTCCGGTAGTTTCAATGTGCTCGCACGCTACCACCTCCCATGCTCGACAGCAGTACCCCTCTCGACAGCCTCCGGCGGCCGGCGTACACCGGGTCGAACCGGTGCTGGCCGTGCACCGTCCTCAACGCGGGCATCGCCGTCGCCGCGAGCGGACTGGTTGCCGCGGGACTCACCGCGACCGGCTATCCCGCGGCGGGCGGCGTGGCGGCGCTCGGGGTGCTCGTCGCCTCGACTGCGACCATCTGGCTCCGCGGCTACCTCGTTCCGGGGACGCCGACGCTGACGGCCCGGTACTTCCCGCAGTGGCTCCTGGAGAAGTTCGGGAAGGCGGAACCGGCGGACGTCGAGGTTCCGGAGGAGTCCGGGGAAGGAGCGTTCGACCCGGAGCGACTGTACGTCGAGATGGACGCGCTGGAGGAGTGCCGCGGGGACGACCTCTGCCTGACCGACGAGTTCCGGACGTCGTGGTGGGACGGCATCGAGGCGGCCCGTGACCGGGACAACGACGCGAACCACGAGCGCCTCGTCTCGGCGCTCGAACTCGAGGAGAAGCTGGTCCAGAACAACGACGTCTCGGCGCACGTCAAACACCCCGACCGCGGCCAGATCGTCCTCTGGCCGTCGCGGACCGCCCTGCTCGCCGACGTGGCGGCGACGGAGGCCATCGAGGCGCGGTTCGACGGCTGGTCGTCGCTGGCTCCCTTCGAGCGGATGGGACTGCTCCACGGACTCCGGGCGTTCCTCGGCGCGTGTCCCGAGTGCGAGGGCGACATGTCGTTCGACAGCGAGCCGATACCGTCGTGTTGCACCGAGCAACAGGTCGTGACGCTCACCTGCGACGACTGCGAGTCGCGACTCATCGAGAACACCGTCCAGACGGACGACCTGCCCGCCTAGCCCCGACGAAGTCGAAGTATCGCCCCGTCCCAGCGGCTGCGTCCGGCGACGGGCGACGACGAGGTTCATGGACCGAACTCCCGAAACAGACTCCACGTCCGCAGTTCGATACGTTCTTGGCCGTCTCAGGAACGCCGAGTACACCGGCGCGAACCGGTGTCTCCCCTGCACGGTGGTCAACCTCTTCCTCGCGTTCGCCGTCGCGCTGGCCGTCGAACTCGCCGTCGTCGGGAGCGGAACCGGCGGCCCGGCCCTGCTCGCCGGCGAGGTACTGTTCGTCGCCGCCGCACTCGCCGTCTACCTGCGGGGTTACCTCGTCCCGGGAACGCCCGCGCTGACCGAACGGTACCTCCCGCAGTGGCTGCTGTCCGCCCTCGGGAAGGACCAACCGGCCGCGGGGCTCACGGGCGGGGGACCCACCCGTGGATCAGACCGCCGGTCCAGCGGCGACGTCGACCCGGAACGGATACTGCGGGACGCGAACGTGCTGAGCAGGGGAACGGACGGTGACGACGTTCGCGTCGCCGGCGAGTTCGAGCGCACGCTGTGGAACGAACTGGAGGGAGTCGACGACGAACAGTCACAGCGGGAACTGCTCCTCGACGTCCTTGACGAGTCCGGCGGCGACGTCCGCCTCGGTGGACACGGCGACGTCTTCCGGGCGTCCCGCGACGGAGTCCGGGTCGGGACGTGGGCGTCCGCGTCGGCGTTTCGCGTCGACCTCGCCGCCGCAGCGATGCTCGACGGCCGAGTGAACGACTGGGCAGATCTGTCGGTCGACGCGCGGGGCCGGGTCCTCCGGGCGCTCAGGTCGGTCCTGTCGACGTGTCCCGACTGTCGCGGGGACCAGTCGCTCGCGACGGACGCCGTCGAGACCTGCTGTGGGACGTACGAGGTGCGACGCTGTCCCGACTGCGGGACGCACCTCCACGAAACCGAGGTCGTGGCGTAGCTACTCCGGCGCGGCCTCCGGGTCACGGGGCGGTTCCGCCCCCGACTTGCGGTCGAGGAACGCCGATTCTTCGGTCGAGAGGTCCCGCTCGCGGTAGCGGTCGAGGCCCGCCTGGTAGGCGTCCGGGTCGGCCTCGGACGGCCACGACAGGACGAGTTCCGCGAGGCCGGTCGTCTCGCCGGTGAACCTGAAGCCGACGTGGTAACAGGCCTCGTAGGCGAAGGGGTTGTTGACCGCTATCTTCACGACGTCGTAGTCGCGCTCGCGGGCGCGTTCGAGGCCGAACGAGAGGAGACGGGGGCCGATACCCTCGCCCCGGCGGTCCTCGCGGACGGTGACGTAGCGGAACCAGAGCACGTCCGGGTCGGTCCGGTCCTCGTTGAACGCGAGCGCGGCCACCACGTCACCGTCCTCGCGGGCGACGGCCTTCCCCGTCGAGGACATGACGAACTTGCCGGCGTAGCTGAACCGCCGCCAGTCGAGGCGGAGCGTGGGGCCGTCGGGCGGCCAGCCGAGCAGTTCGAGTTCCACGGGCGGAGTTGGACGGCGGTCGAAAAGTAGGTGGCGGGCGGAACGCGCCGTCGCGGTCGCCGGCCGAGAGCGGGAGAGCCAAGGCGGTGGCCGCCGGAGGTCCGGCCATGAGCGTGAGGTCGGGCGTCCGACGACGGATCGAGCCATCGTCGCTCACGGCGGTTCTCGCGGCGGGGGACGTGGCGATGATCGCCTCGTTCTGCGTCGTCGGGGCGATGCAGGGACACGACATCTCGAGCGCGAGGATGATCGCCGAGACGCTGACGACTTTCCTCGTCGGGTGGGGCGTCGTCTCCGTCGCCGGCGGCCTCTACACCGCGGACGCCGTCGGTAGCGTCCGGCGAGCGGTGTTCTGGACGGTCCCGGCGTGGGCCGTGGCCGTGGTCCTCGCGCTGGCGTTGCGGGCGACGCCGGTGTTTCACGGTAACGCGGTGTTCACGTTCGCGCTCGTCGCGTTCGGCGTCGGCGGCGCGCTGGTCACCGGCTGGCGGACGCTCGTGGCAGTGGTCGTCGGTCGGTAGAACCCGGTGGTCAGACGGAGGAAGACCGTTCGGAAGGCCGACCGTCGAGTAGAGCGGGACCGTCGCGTCCGGCGGTGACGCGACCGGTCCGTCGCCACGTCGGCGGGATCAGCGCATCGATCCGACGTCTACGGCCACCGTGGACTGGATCCACGACTGGTGGTTCTCCCGGTCGTAGATGACGAACTCCTCGTCGCCGACGTTGAGTTCGGCGTACCGCGCCTGCTCGCCGTCCGTGGCCTCGTCCATGTCGTCCGTGGCGTCAATGCTCATTTGTCTCGAAGGGACGCGACGGGGTCACTGTCCCTCTGCTCTGGACTTTTCCGGCACCACCATAAGCCCTCCCCCACGATTATCAGCGGTTGTAACACCGTACTGTGCCGGGCGAACCGGGTCGTTCCCAGTTATCAGTCGAGAGATCCGCACCCGGCAGTGGGGTCCGGTGTGAGGTTCCGAGGGTAACGTCCCGAATGCACCGGTCGCGCGCTCCGGCCGGCCGGAGCAATCGAACTCGTCGTCCGGGAACGATCAGTGGCCGTTTTCGAGCGCGCGCACCGCCGACGGAGGGGCAGTAGCCACTCGTAACTTATGTCGTGGTTCTTCCTATCCAACGGAGTAAATACTCACTACATTTAGCGAACTCTATGTGGCTATTACGGGAAACACTTATATGAGTGATATTCCTATATACACGTACATTATGACGGGTTACTACGACGTCGTCCTCGGCCTCATTCCCGTAACGCTCGCCGGAATCACGGGTGCGCTCTACGTCGCCGGGTTCGCGTTGACGACGGCGATCCCGCTCGCCTCGCTCGTCGCGGTCGGTCTCATCGGGCACGCGATGTTCGTCAGGGCCCCGGTCGACGCGCCGGCGAACCGGACCGAACCGGTCCAGCAGACCGCCGACTAGCGACGCGGGTAGCCCGGATCCTCTCTCTTTCGTCCGGACGCCGGAGTGGTCGTCGACGACACGCCTAAAGGCCGCTCGCGCGAACCTCGCGTATGAGCAACGCCGACTCGACCGCGCTGTTTCTGGAGAGCGACGACGTCGACGGGCTGGCGTCGCCCGCGGAGTACGTCGACGCGGTGCGCGAGGGGTATCGACAGCGGGGGCACGGCGCCCCTGCCGCGCCGCGGACGGCACTGTTCGAGGACGACCCCGCCGGGATGTTGACGGGCTACCTCGCCATCCTCCCGGAGACTGGCGCGATGGGCGGCTACGTCTACGCCGCGGGGTTCGCCGCACGCGACGCCCACTTCACGCTCCCCCTGTTCGACGCCGACAGCGGCGAACCGCTGGCGGTGCTCGACGGCGCGTCGCTCAACCCCTTCAAGACCGGTGCGGCGGGTGCCGTCGGCGTCGACGCGCTCGCCCGGCCCGACGCGGACGACCTGGCGGTGTTCGGCAGCGGCCCGCAGGCCCGCGGACAGTTGCGCGCCGTCTCGACGGTCCGCGACCTGGACCGCGTCGAGGTGTACTCGCCGACGAAGGACCACCGCGAGGCGTTCGCCGCGGAGATGAACGACGAACTCTCCGCGACGGTCGCCGCCGTCGCTTCGGCCGACGCCGCCGTCGACGGGGCCGACGTCGTCGTGACCGCGACGAACGCGAGCGAACCCGTCTTCGACGGCGACCTGCTCGAACCCGGCACGCACGTCACCGCGATGGGACAGTACCACCCCGAGAAGCGCGAACTGGACGCGACGACTATCGAGCGCGCGACGTACGTCCCGGACCTGCGCGACCGCGTAATGGGCGACGCGGGATCGTTCATCCACGCCGTCGAGCAGGGGGTCGTCGACGAGGACCACGTCCACGCGGAACTCGGTGACGTCGTCGCCGGCGAGGTGGAGGGACGGACGAGCGACGAGGAGATAACCGTGTTCGACAGCGGCGGCACCGCCATCGAGACTGTCGCCGCTGCCCACCTGGCCTACGAGCGGGCCAGAGAGCGGGACCTCGGGGAGACCATCGAGTTCGCACCCGCGAGTCGGGCGCTGACGGGTCGCTAGGCGAGGAAGCCCTCGAGACCGACAGCCTGGACCAGGGTCAGGCCGCCCACCAGCGCGCCGACGACGTAGCCAGCGATGGTCCCGCCGTTGAGCAGCGGCAACCCGGCGTGGGCGCGCCCCTCGAGGACCATCCAGAGGAGCACGGCCAGGCCGGCGAACGTCCCGACCATGGCGGTCAGCGCCGGGAGCGGGACGCCGAAGAGGGCGGTGACGCTCGCGGGGGTGAAGAACGCGGCGCTCGCGACGAGGACGGTCGGGATGACGGCGTCGCCCAGACCGATGAACAGCGCCTCCCGTTCGAGGGGGCTCTCCGCCAGGTCGTCGTCCGTTCCGTCGTCCGTCGCCGCGACATCGTCGGTCGTCGACTCGTCCCCCTGCTCCGGGTCCGCCGACTTCGCGTCGTTCTCCGCGTCCGCGTCGGTCCCCGCCTCCCCGTCGTCGTCCCCAGCCGGGTCCGGGAGGTTCTCGTCGTCGAGGAAGGAGTAGTCCAGCGTCATCGGGATGACGAGGACGACGGGCACCTTCAGGTCCATGACGCCGGAGGCGAGCGTGAGCATGTGCTCGGTGCCGTAGACGCTGATGGCGTCGTAGATGGCGAGGACGGTCAGGAGTATCAGCGCCGGCAGGATGCCAAAGCCGATGCCGAACAGACCGGCCGCGGCGGCGCCCATGAACGCGCCCGCCCCGTCGATGACGTACCACTCCGGGTAGACGTACAGCGCCACTCCCAGACCGAGGGCGAAGACTATGGCGACGACGTCGGCGGTCCCGGCCGGCAACACCCACCTGATCAGCACGCGGAAAACGTACAGCGAAAGCCACGCGCCGGAGGCGACGACGAGGAGGCGGATTATCCCGTCGACGCCGAGTTTGAACGCGACGAGCATGAACGCCGTCGCGACGAGGATGGCCCCGACGTAGACGATACTGTTCGTCGGGTTCTCCGGGTCCTCGACGGGCTGGTACCCGGCGTCCTGGAACGGGCCGACCAGCGCGATGGCCGACAGCTGGACGAACAGGAAGATGGCGACGACGATGCCGACGCCGAGGGCGACCTGCCTTCGCTCTGTCATTGTGTGGTCCTCCGGCGCGGACGGTTTGAGCGTTACGGGACTCACCTGATCGCGGCGGAGTCGATTCCGGTCGCGGACCGACGCGGTCCGGCGGATGCCGGGGGCGTCACGAATGATCATCCTTTTACTCGTGGGTAGTAATTCCCGTGGTATGGCTGCGCATGGCGTTCAGGACAGCGGTGGGAACTGCCCCGGACTTCCGGACGTCGTTCCGTTCGAACTGCCGTATCTGAGCCGTCTGAGCTGGGAACTGGGGAGTCGCGTCGTCGACGACGCGGAGGCGACGCTCCGCTCCGAGTGGGAACACGAGGGGGCGGCGTGGGCGCTGTCGATATTCGAGGTGACGGCCAACAGGGCCGTCCTCCGCCTCCGGACCCCAATCGGTCGGGAGCGGTTCTACGACGCCGCCAGTCGCGAGGTGGCGTCGGCCGTCCCGCCCCTCGAGGCCGCACCGCGGTGGCACCGGCTGACGTAACCCGGAGACGGTATCGGAGAAGAACGGATCGGGGACTGCCCGGCGGCGGACGGTTTCTCAGCGGGCGTACAGCGGCTTGCCGACGAGCGTCGCGAGTCGCACGTCGTCGGCCGGCGTCACGGCCACGTACGGCCGCTCTACGGGGCCGAACACGTCGACGATTCTCCCGGCGTCCGCCAGGTCCTCGGTGAGAACGGCGCGCCCGATGTCGGGGTGGTCCGCGTCGGCGCAGCGGACAACGGCGAGGCCCTGGGCGACCCGGACCACGTCACCGACCCGCTTCATGCGCGGATGGCCTGGAGGTAGGCGGCGACGGCCCCGAGCAGGTCCGACTTCGTCGCGTCGTCGGCGTTCTTCACGAGGACGCGCCCGCGCTGCTCGTATTCGCGCGGGTACGTCTTGTCCCGCTCTATCACCGCGTCGTAGCCGACCTGCTGGACGGCCTGGGCTATCTCGTCGGGGGTCGGGTCGGGTATCGCCTGGTCCAGCGACACCCGCCGACCCTCGTTGCGCGACAGTTCGGCGTCCAGAAACGCCGGCCAGATGACGTTCTCGACCATACCGGGACTGCTCGTCCGGGGCATATACGCCTTTATGATGGCGCGACGCGGGCGAGCGGATTTCGTCGGGGTGGTCGCCGTCGGCCGCGGCCCCGGCGGGGTCGACGCGGGATCGGGAACAATAAGTATTTGATTAGAGAAAGTGTGCTTGATATCGTGGACTCGTCGACGCGCACGCCAGCGATCGCCCTCCTCCTCGTCGCCCTCGTGGCGACGGTACTGGCGAGTGCGGCCATCGGACCCATCACCATCGACCCGCTCGTCGTGTCCAAGGCGGCGCTAAACGCCCTCGGGATACCGGTCGGCCTGTCGCTCGGCCTTGGCCAAGTCGGCGTTCTCGGCGGATCCGTCCCGTTCCCGTCCGCCTCGCTCCGCTACGCCTACCCCTTCTCCTTCGCCGTCCCCGACGCGAGCGAGACCATCGTCCGACAGATCCGACTCCCGCGCATCCTGCTCGCCGCCGTCGTCGGCTTCGCCCTCGCCGCGGCGGGGACGGTCATGCAGGGGTTCTTCCGGAACCCGCTCGCGGACCCGTCCATCATCGGCGTCTCCTCCGGCGCGGCGGTCGGCGCGGTGGCGACCATCGTCTTCGCCGTCGGCCTCCCGCTGCAAGTCATGGCCTTCGTCGGGGCCGTGCTGACGGCGTTCGCCGTCTACCTGATCGCCACGCGCGACGGGGAGACGCCGGTCGCGACCCTGCTCCTGGCCGGCGTCGCCGTCCAGACGTTCCTCGGGGCGGTCATCTCATACATGCTTGTCAACGCCGGCGAGAGCCTGGAGCAGGCCGTCTACTGGCTGATGGGGCACCTCGCGAACACCACCTGGGGGGAGGTGGAGGCGACGCTCCCCGCGGCCGTCCTCGCGTTCGCCGTTCTGGCCACCTACTCCCACGACCTGAACGTCCTGCTCATGGGCGAGGAGGACGCGCACGCCCTCGGCATCGAGGTGGAGCGGACGAAGCGGGTGTTGCTCGCCGTCTCCAGCGTCATCACCGCGGCCGCCGTCGCCGTCGCCGGCGTCATCGGCTTCGTCGGCCTCGTCGTCCCGCACGTCCTCCGCCTCGTCGTCGGGCCGGACCACCGGATACTCCTGCCCACGAGCGCGCTCGCTGGCGCGTCCTTCCTCGTCCTCGCGGACACGCTGGCCCGCTCGGGGCCGGCCGAGGTGCCCGTCGGCATCGTCACCGCGGCCGTGGGCGCGCCGTTCTTCCTGTTCCTGCTGCGACGCCGGGAGGTGCACACGGTGTGATCCGCGTTGACGACGTCCACGTGGCCTTCGGGGACGTGTCGGTGCTCGACGGGGTGGACCTCGCCGTCGAGGAGGGGGAGTTCGTCGGCCTCGTCGGGCCGAACGGCGCGGGCAAGACCACCCTGCTCCGGACCGTGAACGGCGCACTGACCCCCGACGATGGGGACGTGTTCGTCGGCGACGACCGCGTCAGCGACCTGGGTTCGCGGGCCGCCAGTCGCCGCGTCGCGACCGTTCCACAGGACACGAGCGTCCGGTTCGCCTTCGACGTCGAGGACGTCGTGGCCATGGGCCGGACGCCGCACCGCTCCCGGTTCTCCAGCGACCCGGACCGGTCCGCACACGTCGACGCCGCCCTCGAACGGACCGAGACGGCGGCCCTGCGGGACCGATGCGTCGACACCTTGAGCGGCGGCGAGCGCCAGCGGGTGTTCGTCGCCCGCTCGCTCGCCCAGGACGCCCCCGCCCTCGTCCTCGACGAACCGACGGCGAGCCTGGACGTCAACCACGCCACCCGGACGCTCTCGCTCGTGCGCGAACTCGCCGACGAGGGGCGGGCCGTCCTGGCCGCCATCCACGACCTGGAGTTCGCGGCCCGCTTCTGCGACCGCCTCGCGCTCGTCCACGACGGCCGCGTCGTCGACCAGGGACCGCCGGCGGACGTGCTGACGACGGAGGCGCTCGCGACGGCGTTCGACGCCCGCGGCGCGGTGACGACGAACCCGGTCACCGGGACGCCGGCGGTGACGACGCTCCCGGCGACCGCCGACGGGACCAGCAGGGTGCACGTCCTCGGCGGCGGGAGGACGGGCGCGACCGCGATAGCCACGTGCTGGGCCGCGGGCCACGCCGTCACCGCCGGCCCGTACGCCGAGGGCGACGCCGCGCTCGACGTCGCGGAGTCACTCGACGTCCCCGTCGAGACGGTCGCCCCGTTCGCTCCCGTCGATTCGGGGACCCGGGCGGCCATCCGGGACCGAATCGGCGCCGCCGACGTCACCGTGCTCGCGGACGCGACGGTCGACCCGGAGACGGCCGTCCTCGACCTCGCGGCGACCGCGGACCGACTAGCGGTCGTCGAGTCCCGCCCGCTCGCGGAGCGCAACCACGCCGGGGAGGCCGGTCGGGAGCGCTACGAGTCGCTCGTCGCCGGTGCCGACGTCGTCGACCTGGGGGAACTCCCGTCGGCGCTCGACGACGTCGGTCGGTCCGCTGCGGTCGTCGTCGACGCCTGACATCCACAAGGTTCAACTGGTCCGCTAGCCAGGGTGGGAACGACATGGTAAACAAAGCCGCGGTCGGCCTGCTGGGGATCGTCGTCGTCGCCTCGCTCGGCGTCGGCGTCCTCATCGGAATGCAACTCGGCGGCACCCCGCCCGCCGAGGCCGGCCCGCAGGACGGAACGTCCGCGACGTCCCCGAACGCCGACGACGACGGTGGCGGTTCCGCGACCGCCGAACCCGCGACCGCTACCGAACGTCGAACCACGATCCCCGCTCGCCAATTCCAGGAGGGAACGGTGGCCGACTACATCGTCCAGTTCGTCAACGAGGAACGCCAGGCCCGCAACGCCACGAAGCTGTCCACCGGCGGGTCGACGGCCGACACGGTCCGGCGGATGGCGGCCAACCACAGCGTCGCCATGGCGGACAACGGGACGGCCGGACACGAAGTGAACGGCGTCGACACGGCCGACCGCTACCGGAACTTCGACCTCTTCGACCGGTGTCAGTTCGAGTCGCCCCACGGCTCGTACATCAGTCGGCCCGACGACTCCTTCGAGTCCGTCGGATCGACCGTCGCCGGGAAGGAGTACCGGGACGGCGGCGAGACGGCGTTCAACGCCGACGAGCGCGACGTCGCCCGCGCCATCGTCGACGAGTGGCTGGAGAGTTCGGACGACCGCAACGGAATCCTCTCCGAAGGGCCCACCCGACTCGGCGTCGGCGTCGAGATAACGTCGGGCGGGACGGTGTACGCGGCGGCGAACGTCTGCGCCTGACCCGCGGCCTCTCTCCTCTCCTTGACGGCGTCACCCACCCGACGAGCGTCGGCCACGTCTTCGACGCGCCGACGCGTCCCGGTCACGAGCGAACCCCCTCCGGGTCGACGGTAGACCAGCGACGACGTCCAGTCGTTCCGTGCCGACGACACGGAGCACTACCGCGAGCCTCGACCGAGAGGCGAGACTGGTGTTCGTCGACGTCCGAGCGACGCACCCAGACGTGCGGCGTTCCGCCGTGCGGCGTGTCCGTCTGGACGGCGTGCCCGTCCGGGCGTTCCAGTCGCCCGCTCCCAGCACGGACGCCAGACTGACAATCGAAACGATTCACCTACTGCGAGCAGGCGTGCAACGACTTTCGGTGGCTGCTGTCGCTGGTTCGGCGGCGT
This sequence comes from uncultured Halobacteriales archaeon, assembly GCA_964565905.1. Lineage (GTDB taxonomy): Archaea > Halobacteriota > Halobacteria > Halobacteriales > Haloarculaceae > Halomicrobium. Next base: position 8,101 of record CAZMGU010000014.1, on the reverse strand, counting down.
AACGGAGCGAGTCGGGTTGGCAGGCGGGGACGGGAACGACGGGGGGACGCGAGTGACCCGTCGCAGTCGCTACGGGGCGCGTCGAAACGGAGAGAGAAAGCGCTTCAGGAAGACTGCTGTTCGTCGACCCAGTCGTCGTACTCCTCCTGGGAGACGACTTCGACCGTCCCGAGCATCTGGGAGTGGCCGACGCCGCAGTACTCGGCACAGTAGAGCTGGTAGGTGCCCGTCTCGGTGGCCTCGGTCTTGATGACGTTGTGGTGGCCCGGCATTGCGTCCTGTTTCAGCCCGAGTCCGGGGACGTGGTAGGCGTGGATCCAGTCGGTCGACGTGACCTCCATCACGATAGGCCTGTCGACCGGTATCACCATGGTGTTCGTGGTGCTGAGCCGGTTATCCTCGGAGAGTTCCTGCGACGTGTTCGCGGCGGTGCCGTTGTAGTTGAACGTCCAGCTGTATCGCTGGCCGACCACCTGTAGCTCCACCGGGTCCTGCTCCGATTCGATCTGCTGGTCGCCCGTCGCGGTGACGTACGGGTCGGCCATCACCTGGTAGGAGGCGACGCCGACGACGAGCAGGATGACGGCCGTCGCGACGGTCCAGGTTATCTCCAGCCGCCGGTTCTCCATCGTCGGCAGCGGATCCTCGTTGTTCCGGAACCGCCACACGGCGTAGATCAGGATCCCCTCGACGAGCACCGTGATCGGAACGGCGATGAAGAGGAGGAACGTGTTGAGGTCCCAGATGAGCCGTTCGGTCACCGAGTCGGACGTCTGCGCGGCGGCCGGTTCCGCGACCAGAACGAGAAGTGCCGCGCCAAACAGCGCGAAGAGCCCGACGCGTTTCCCTTTCATGCGTAATCGAGGGTTGGAATGTGGGGGATAAATAGCTGCTGTCTTCCGGTCACGACGGTCCGTTCGGATGGCCGAGGCGGCCCGAACGTGTGCGGGCGACGGAGGTCGTTCCGGCGCGCGACGCGGCGAACCGGGCCGTCGAAAGCGCGGACTCTAAGTGCGACGGGACGAAGACGCTAGGAAAGAGAGGTCCCTCGATGAACTCACGTCGCCCACGCTATACGACGTTGCTCGCCGCCAGCGCCGTCGGCGTCTACCTCCTCGTCGTCGCCGGAGCCACGACGTCGGTCGCGGACGCGGTCCACGCCTGTTCGACCTGGCCCACCTGTCGCGGTCCCGTGCTCGGGGACGCCGACCTGCTCGTCGCCAGGGGCCACCGCGTCGTCGCCGCCGTCGTCGGCCTCCTCGTCCTCGCCACCGTCGTCGCCGGCCTGCGGTCCGGCGCGTCGCGCCGGGTCACGGCACTGACCGCGCTCGCGCTCGCGCTCTACCCCGTCCAGGTCGCGCTGGGCGCGTTCGTCGCCACCACGGGCGGCGCGGACCCCTTCCCGGGCGCCCACCTGGCCACGGGGATGGCCATCTTCGCGACGCTCGTGGGCGCGCTCGCGTGGCAACTCGAGTCCGAGACACGGACCCCCGAGGACGGGCCCGTCCTCGACGCCGTCGACGCGGACCCCGAACCGGAGGACGCCCCCACACCGTCGGCCGCCGAGCGGATCGAACGGCTGTCCACGCGCGAACGGGCGGTGGCGACCGTCGGCGCGTACTTCCGCCTCACGAAACCGCGGCTGATGTGGCTCCTCTGTCTCGTCGCCGCGGCGGGGATGGCGCTGGCCGCCGGCGACGAACTGACGACCCGCACCGTCCTGCTGACCCTGGGCGGCGGCGTCCTCGCCATCGGCGCGTCGGGGACGTTCAACCACGTCATCGAGCGCGACGTCGACAAGCGGATGGACCGGACCTCGGACCGGCCGGTCGCGACCCACCGGATACCCGTCCGGAACGCGCTCGCGTTCGGCGCGACGCTCGCGCTCGCCTCGCTCGCGCTGTTCTGGCAGGTAAACGCGCTGGCCGCGGCGCTCGGCCTCGCCGCCATCCTGTTCTACAGCGTCGTCTACACCGTCGTGCTGAAGCCCAACACCGTCCAGAACACGGTCATCGGCGGGTTCGCCGGGTCGCTACCGGCGCTCATCGGCTGGGCGGCGGTCACCGGCGAAATCGGACTCCCCGGCCTGGCCCTGGCCGGCGTCATCTTCCTGTGGACGCCGGCGCACTTCTACAACCTCGCGCTGGCGTACAAGGAGGACTACGCCCGCGGCGGCTTCCCGATGATGCCCGTCGTCCGCGGCGAGACGGAGACGCGCAAACACATCGTGTTCTACCTCGGCGCGACGCTGGTCGCCGCGGGCGCGATGGCCGCGCTGACGTCGCTCGGCCCGCTGTACGCGGCGACCACCGCGACGCTCGGCGCGGTGTTCCTCTGGGCCGTCGTCCGCCTCCACCGCGAACGAACCGAACGGGCCGCCTTCCGGGCGTTCCACGCGTCGAACGCCTACCTCGGTTCGCTCCTGGTCGCCATCGTCGTCGACGCCATCGCCCTATGAGCACGAGCTATCGATTCGACCGGTTCGGGTTCGAACTCCGCCGCGACACGCTCGTCTGGGGCGCGCTGCTCGTCAACACCCAGCTTCTGCTGGCGCTCGCATACCACGTGATCAGCCCGAACGACATCACCGGTCCGTTACCGGTCCTCGTCCCCCTCGTCTGGATAACCGTCGGTCTCTGGGCCATCGCGCGGGTCGACGTCCCGGACGCGTCGCGTCGGCGGCGGACCATCGCGCTCGGCGTCGCGACGGCCTATTTCGGGCTGCTCGGCTACTTCGGCGGCGTCTGGGGACCCGGCGTCGAGATGCTCCCGGTCGGCGCGAACCTGTCGGTGCTCTCCGCGCCGCCGGGGTGGGCCCCCCGACTGTTCGTCAACCTCCCGATGGACGGTCTCACCCTGCTCTCGACGACGCTCCCGTTCCAGGGCCTCCGGATCAACCTGATCCCCTGGCAGGTCGTCGGCTACGTCGCGCTGGCGTACCTGATCTACGCGACCGTCCTCGACGCGGCCGGGTCAGCCATCTCAGGGGCGCTCGGACTGCTCTCCTGCGTCTCCTGTACCTGGCCGGTCATCGCGACGATAGCGACCAGCGTCCTGGGCGGCGGCGCGGCGTTCGCCAGCGTCGCCTACGACCAGTCGTACCTCCTCTCGACGGTCGTGTTCGTCGTCACCGTCGGCCTCCTGTACTGGCGACCCGGGTGGCGGTAACCCCCTTTATACGGCTGGCGTTCGACCTGTCGGGTATGACCACCGTCGAAATCGAGTACTGCGTCCCCTGCGGCTTCCGCGAACGGGCACTCGACGTGCAGGAAGCGATCCTGAACGCGGTCGAGGACGAACTGGACGCCGTCGAACTGACGATGGGCGACCACGGCGTGTTCACCGTGAGCGTCGACGGCGAGACGGTGTACGACAAGGAGGAGGACGCGTTCGACGTCGACGCCATCGCCCGGGACGTGCGGGCGGCGCTGTAGCGGTTCGACCGCCCCGGCACCGATCGGAGCGATTTTCGGTCGGGACGACCGAGGGTCGGGTATGGCAGCAGTAGTCGTCGCCGAGGACGTCCGCCGCCACTACGGCGACGCGGTCGCGCTGGACGGCGTCTCGCTGACGGTGGACGAGGGGGAGGTGCTCGCGTTCGTCGGCCCGAACGGGGCCGGCAAGACGACGCTCGTGCGGGCGCTCACCGGGACGACCGACGCCGAGGGGCGCGTCGAACTGTTCGGGCGGCCGCCCCGCGAGGTGGACCGGAACCGCATCGGTCTGCTCCCGCAGGAGTTCTCGCCCCACGAGCGACTCACCGCGCGGGAACTCGTCGGCTACTACGCGGGCCTGTACGACGAGGCCCGGGACGTCGATTCGGTCCTCGACGACGTCGGACTGGCCGACGACGCGGACACGTGGTACGAGAACCTCTCCGGGGGCCAGCAGCGCCGGACCTGCGTCGGAGCGACGCTCGTCAACGACCCGGACCTGCTGATCCTCGACGAACCGACGACCGGCATCGACCCCGCGGGCCGGCGCGACCTCTGGAACCTGCTGGAGGGACTCGCGGACGCCGGCGTTACCGTGCTCGTGACGACCCACTCGATGGCAGAGGCCGACCGCCTGGCGGACCGCGTCGGCTTGCTGGCCGACGGGCGACTCGTCGCCCTCGACGACCCGGACGCGCTCGTGGAACGCCACGGCGGTGAGAGCCGGCTTACGGTCACCGGCGACGACGTCGACGTCGACGCCGACCCCTCGGTCGTAGAGGGACTCGGGTACCGCGCGACGGCGGGCGAGGGGGAACTGACGGTGTACGACGTCGCGCCCGAGGACGTCGGCGCCGTCGCGGCACGACTCGACGACGCGGGCGTGGCGTACGACGGACTCGCGTGGTCGGAACCGGACCTCGAGGACGTCTACATGGAACTCACCGGCGAGAACGTCGAGGAGGGAGCGTGCGAGACGCACCGCCTCGCCGCCGCCTCCGGGGGTGACGGGCGGTGAGTCGGACCGGCCGTATCGGGACGGAGTTCGTCGCGGCCCGGAAGGGGTTCCTCCGCCGGCGGACGGCGGTCTTCTTCACCTTCTTCTTCCCGCTGATCATCGTCGTCATCTTCGGGGCGCTGGTCCAGACCCAGCCGGGCGGTGGCGGCCTGTTCACCGAACCGCCCGAGTACTACCTCGCGGGCTACCTCGCCGTCGTCGTCCTGTTCACGCCGCTCTCGCGCGTGGGGAGCGAGGTGGCCCGCCACCGCGAGGGGAACCGGTTCGAGAAACTGGCGACGACGCCGCTGACCAGGGCCGAGTGGCTCGCCGCCCAGACGCTCGTCAACGTCGCCGTCATCGGGCTGACGGGCCTGCTCCTCCTCGCGCTGGTCGTCCTCGTCACCGGCGCGACGGTGGCGGTGACGCCGGCTTCCCTCGTCGCACTGGCCGCCTTCGTCGCCGTCGGCGTCGCGCTGTTCTGCGGCGTCGGCGCGCTGCTGGGCAGTCTCGCGGACTCCCAGGACGGCGTCATCGCCGCGTCGAACTCCATCGCGCTCCCGCTACTGTTCCTCTCCGAGACGTTCGTCCCGCCGTCGCTGCTCCCGGCGTGGTTCCCGACGTGGCTGTCGCCGCTGACGTACTTCTCCAGGGGCGTCCGCGCGGTGACGGCGACGGGGTCGGCTGGCGACGCCGCCGTCGCGTTCGCGATACTCGCCGTCGCCGCCGTCGTGGCGTTCGCTGCGGGCGCGCTGGCGCTCCCGCGGACCGACTGAGAGAAACGCGACGGTTCGCCGCTCACTCCATCGACGCGTCGGCGCCGGCCTCCGCCTCGTCGACCGAGTCCATCACCGAGTCGAGGTCAGCCTCGCCGCTGGGTGGGGGCGTCTCCCCCTCCTCGGCCTCGACGAGTTCCCCCCTCGCCGCCTTCGACTTCTCTATCTCCTCGATGGGGTCGAAGGTGACGATGCCCTTGCCGGAGGTGTACTCGTAGACGCTCCACTCCGGGTAGGTGAGGACGCCGCTCATCTTGCGGACGCGTATCTGCTTGACCAGCGCCCCCTCGACTATCTCCTCGTTGAGGCGCATCTCGACGATGCCGTCGACCATGTACTTCAGGTCGTGGGGGAACGTCTCCTCCTCCGTCGTCAGCGTCGCCCCGGCGAAGATGGGGACGAACCGGCCCTTGCAGACGTCGGCGCGGATGTCCTTCACGAAGTTGTACGCCTGGACCGGCTGGACGAGCGTCCCGAGTTCGGTGAGCGAGTCGATGACCACGATGCCCTCGTCGTGCATACTGTGGGTCTCCAGCGCGCCGTCGATGCGGCTCCCGATTTCGGTGGCCTCGGTCGGGTCCCGGACGCGCGTCGTCGCGGACTCGGCCACCTCCGAGAGGTGCGTGTTCCAGCTGTTCATCCGGTCGAACATCCGCTCGCGGTCGTCGACGCGGTAGGTGAAGCAGTCGACTATCTGTAGCTGGTCGTTCTCGAGGTAGGGGAGGACGTTCCACTCCAGCGTGGCGAACTCCTGGATGACGGAGACCGGCGGCTCCAGGAAGGAGACGAAGACGACGGGTTCGCCGCGCTGGAGCGCGCGCCAGACGAGTTCCGCCTGGATGGCCTCCGTGCGGGTGCCGGCCAGGTCGGTGAACATGACGAAGGAGTTGCGCGGGATACCCTGCGGGAGGCTGGACTCCAGCGCGGAGACGCCGGGCCGGAACCGCCGGTAGCCGTGGTACTCCGTGAAGACGTCGTCGTTGCCCGCCTGCGCGTCCCGGCAGGACTCCGAGCAGAACCCGTAGGTGGTCCCCTGGACCTCCGCCTCGACGGTGTCCCGGGGGATCGGTAGCCGACAGTAGTCACACCTGCTGACGCCGTCCTCGTCGTCGGCTGACATGGGCCGTAATAGGTCGCGCATCCGGAAAACGGTTCGGCCGGCGAAAGAAGGGTCTAGGACCCCGAAAAGTCCGAAAATCGCGGGACGGCGAGCAGGAGGAGGGCCGCAGTTCGGGGCTCCCACATGTAGACGTGGTTGAGCATCACGTAGGTGACCAGACCGAGGAAGAGGCTGAGTCCCCAGGCGGCCACGGCTACCCGACCGACGCGGGCGTGGGCGGTCCGTTCCAGTTCCGCAGGCGTGTGAGTCAACCCGAGGACGACGGCGTGGAGGACGACCGGCACCGCGACGGCCGAGAGGACGATGTGGACGGCGAGCATGACGATGTACACCACCCAGACGACGCCCTCGGCCAGGATGGCCTTCTCGAACCCGCCGCCACCGATCTTGGTGAGGTAGAGCACGAGGAACAGCAGGATGAGGGCGAAGGCGGTCAGCATCGCGGCCCGGTGCTTCCGGACCCGCCCCGTCCGGATGTACCGGACGCCCACGAGGATGGCCACCAGCGCCGCGGCGTTGACGACGGCGATGGCGTCGCCGAGGAGGACGACCCCGTCCCGCGTCACCTCGGGATAGATGGGGAGGACGCCGGCGAACGTCCCGAAGACGAGCGCGTACCCCAGCAGGGAGAGGACCGCGGTGACCTTCCGGGGCTTCGCCTTCGCGCGCGACTGGATGCGGTCTGCGACGGCCATGACGTCGTATCTTCCCGGCCCCGCGTGTTTCCCCTTTCGGTTCGCCGCAAGCGACGCGACCGCGACCGTACGAACTATAACGTCCACCTCGCCACTGGAACCCGTATGGAACAGATCGTGGACCGGGCCGCCGACCGGGTGCCGGCCGCCGTCGCGGACGCGGTCCGCACCGCCGTCGACGAACTGGTCCGGGTCGCCGCCGCGGAACCGACCCTGACCGCCGGAGCAGTCGGGGCGGCCGGCGTCCTCCTCGTCGCCGTCGTCGGGTGGCGGCGGCGCTCGGCCGGCGAGCGGCGGTCGCGGCGGGCACACGAGGCCGCCCAGGACCGCGAACCGCCCGTCGAACTCGGGGAGACCTACGAGTTCGGCGTGATGGAGTTCACCGACCACCACTCCGGGAACCGCGTCGCGGTCGGGAAGGTAGAGGGGTTCGTCCTGTTCACCGAGGGCGTGCCCGACTCGCTCTCGGAGGGCGACGTGATCCGGGCGAAGGTCCTCTCGTTCAACAGGGGGCGGACGTCCGCGGACGCGCGGTTCGTCCAGACGGTGTAGGTCGGCGGGACCAGTTCCGGCCGACCGGACCGCCGGCGTCGTCGATAGAGTGAAACGGGACGACGTGGTACGTCGTCGCATGAGCGCGGAACAGGACCGGACCGGTCGGACGATCCGGTGTCTCGTCGCGAAGGTCGGCCTGGACGGGCACGACCGCGGCGCGCACGTCATCTCCCGGGCGTTCAGGGACGCCGGGTTCGAGGTGGTCTACTCCGGCCTCCACCGGGCACCCGAGGAGATAGTCCAGGCGGCGGTCCAGGAGGACGTGGACGTCCTGGGTATCTCCATCCTCTCCGGGGCCCACAACACGCTGGTTCCCGAGATTCTCGACGGCCTGGCGGAGTACGGCGCGCTGGAGGACACGCTCGTGCTCGTCGGCGGCATCGTCCCTGAGGGCGACCAGGCCGAGTTGCGCGAACAGGGCGTCGCGGAGATATTCGGCCCGGGCGCGTCGATGGACGAGATGATCGAGTACGTGCGCGAGCACGCCCCGGAACGGGAGTAACCCGCATGAGTGACCTGGTCGC
>CAZMGU010000013.1:0-39176 GCA_964565905.1 uncultured Halobacteriales archaeon | reverse complement strand
GGCTGGTGATGCCCAGCGAGGTCAACCGCGAGGAGAACATGAGCGACGCCGAGCGGGTCGCCAGCGAACTGCTTGGCATCGAGTACGACGTGATCGGTATCACCCCCATCGTCGAGTCGTTCCTGGAGGCGTTCCCGGACGCCGAGGGCGATACGATGGCCGAGGGGAACCTCATGGTCCGCACGCGCGCGGTGCTGAACTACCTCGCGGCCAACCACCGCGACGCGCTCGTCCTCGGGACGGGCAACCGGAGCGAGGCGCTGGTCGGCTACTTCACCAAGTACGGCGACGGTGCCGTCGACTGCCACCCCATCGGCAACCTCTACAAGGCGCAGGTTCGCCAGCTGGCGAAGCACGTCGGCGTCCCGGACGACCTCGCGGAGAAGACGTCCAGCGCCGGGATGTGGGTCGGCCAGACCGACGAGGAGGAGATGGGCCTCGACTACCCGACGCTGGACTCCATCCTCGCGCTCCACGTCGAGGGCGGCGTCTCGAAGTCCGCGACGGCGAAGGAGATAGGCGTCGACGAGGCCGCGGTCGAACGGGTCCGCGAACTCAACGCGCGAAGCGAACACAAGCGTCACGTCCCGCCGCAACCGGACCCGCTGTACTGAGCCACTCCCGGGGAACTGGGCGACGACCGCACCGAGCGCGACCACCGGACCGAGCGACCGGACCGCGACTACCGAACCGCGACCACCGGATCGACTACCGAACCGGGTTCTCCGGCCCGCGGCCGATGTACTCCGCCACGAACGCGTCGACCGTCTCGGGGTCGTACTCGTCCATCGTCAGCCGCTTCTCCCAGGCCGTCAGCACGTAGGCCGCGTCGGGGTCGTCCTCGGGGTTCGGGACGGCGATGAAACTCCGCCACCGGCCCGTGTGCTGCCCCGCTCGCTCCCGGAGGTCCGTCTCCGCCTCGTCGCTCAACTCGGCGGGGTCGTAGTAGACGACGACGGCCCCGTGTTCGATAGAGTGGACGAGCGTGCCGTAGGGACGCGGTTCCTCGAAGAAGCCCGCGTTCTCCCACTGTCCACCGTAGTGGGTCCCCGACGTCGGCGGCACGTTCTCGTACTCTATCTCGCTTCCCGGGTCGACGTGGAGGTTCCCGGTCGACGGTTCCGTCTGGACTTGCGAGACGACCGCCTGATCGCCGCTGGCCGGCAGGTCACCGCCGCCACCGCCGCCGCCGGCGAACACGGTCACGTATACGACGAGGGCGAGCGCCACCAGCAACACCAGCCCCAGCACCGCGGGCCCCGTCGGGACGGCGCTCCCGTCGTCGCGTTCGAGTTCGTCGACGCGCCGCCGGTCTATCGACCCCAGTTCCCCCTCGTGGGCGTCCCGGAGGTGGGCGAGGTAGTCGTCCTCGCTCCCGAACGACGCGTCACAGTAGTCACACTCCACCATTGCCGGTAGTTCGGGGACGGGGGGATTTCAACTCTTCCGCTTCCCCGCGGGTTCGACGTCGCTCACCGACGCGCGCGGGCGCGTCCGGTTGACTGGACCGACCGAGCGTCACCGTCGCCACGAACCGCCGCAGTCGCTTCCGACCGCGGACGGGGCTCCCCCGGTCGTTTCCAAAGGTCTTTGCCCTTCCCGTCGCTACCCTCGCTCAATGGAGGAAGCCGCGGCGGTCCGCCGGGCCGCGCTGGCGGCGGTCGACGACGTCGAACCCGCCCGCCTCCGCGACCGGATCGAGGACCGCCTCGACGACGCGTCGGTAGCGCCGGGCGTCCTGACCCTCGTCAGCGCCCGCGCCGTCCGCGACGGCCCGTTCGACGGCGTCACCGACCGCGCCGCGGGCGTCCAGTTGATCTACGAGGGCCTCGGCCTCACCCGCTCGCTCGCCCGGAGCGACCCCTGGGCCAGCAGCGACGACCAGGCGTCCCGCGACGACGCGGACCTGGACATCCTCATCGCCGACATCCTCGTCTCCCGCGGCTTCTACCTGCTCGCCCGGACGGAGGCCGCCGACGCCGCCGTCGGCGTCGTCCGCGCGTTCGGCACCGACCAGACCGTCCGCACGGAGACGGGCGACGACTCCCCCGACCGGAACCTCGAGGCCGACGTCCTCGAACTCGCCGTCGTCGCCGGGACGACGGCCGCCGGCGGCCGCGCCCCCGCCCGCCTGCGCGAGTACGCCGCCGACCTGGCCGCAGACGGCCTCCCCGCCGCCGGCCCGGTCGCCGGCCCCGACGTCCGCGACACGCTGACTGCCCTCGTCGGGTCGGAACCGCCGACCAGCGACGGCGTCCGCACCTCCGCCGACAACTGACCGGTGTGAGCCATCCGCGCGCCCGCTCCCGGATCGAAACGCCTAAAGACGACTCAGGGTAACGAAGAAACGCCTGCCTGGGTAGCTTAGAGGTAAAGCGCGTCCTTGGTAAGGACGAGAGCCCGGGTTCAAATCCCGGCCTAGGCTCTTTTCACGAATTGATATCCCGTAGCTCCATCCATCTACTGCTCTGAACCTGCTCACCAACAACATCGACGCTCTCTCCGGCGACCCCGACGGTCGCGCCGAAGAGCGCACAGGTTCTGGCGTCCCACGTTATCCAGGCTTGCCTCCACCCCTCCGACTCACTGCGATTCAACAGTAACGGACAGGTCGTCGACGTAGTGCGTCGCGTCGGCCTCCCAGATGACGGCCGTGCCGACGGCTAGATACAGCGTGTCGGTCGATAGCTCGGGCGTCGCCCACTCGAACCCGTACTCGCGCCAGCCGTCGGCGACTGCGGAGCGAATCGCCGGGAGGGAACCCCTACGCGACTCTGGTGAGGAGGAAGAGAGCGCCCCCCGTCGCGGCGACGCCGACGCCGAGCAGGAGGTTGTTCGCGGTGGGGTCCTTCGCCGGCGTCACGTCCAGCGAGTAGCGCCGCGCGGAGACGGGCCAGAACGGCGCGATGCCCATCGGCGTCAGCAGGTCCGCGGCGAGGTGGGCGACGACGGCGAGCGTCCCGACGCCGAAGCCGAACAGCGCCGCGTCGACGCCGAGGGCGGCGGGCGTTCCGTCGACGACCAGCGCCGTCACGGCCCCGAGGAGCGCGCCCACGGAGAGCGCGAACGGGACGCTGTGGGTCGGGCCGCGGTGGTCGACGAACGGGAGTCCGTGGTCGCAGTCCGGGAGCATCGCCAGCGCGAGCATGAGCGCGCCGCCAACCACCGCCGCCGCCGGGTAGCCCAGCACCGAGAGGCCGACGCCGACCGGCGCGTAGACGAGCAACGAGATTCCGTAGTGGCCCTTCGTGTACATCCGTCTGTCGTCACCAGTGGTTCGGGAACAGCGCGACGATAAGCCCGTCGATCACGGTGCAGTGTTGCGATCTACTCCCCATCGGACGCCCCCTCCTCGGGGTAGAACGCGTACATGTGTCGGATGTCGCTGTCGTACAGCAGCGTCCCCTCGGGCATCCGCAGGATTCGGGCGACGAGGTAGAGGTCGCCCGCCGCGCCCGCGGTGTTGAGCAGCAGGCCGAGGAACGCCCCGAACGCGACGACGGGGATCGGGACGAACAGCAGGACGACCAGCACCGCGTCGACGACGAGTAGCGGCGCGACGCCGACCACCAGGTTGTCCTCGCGCGTCTGGAACTGGTGGAAGGCGGCCGCGTAGAACGCGCCGAGCGCCGGGGCCACCCCGTAGGAGACGTCGTACCCCCGCAGTCGGTAGACCAGGCCGTGGACTCCCTCGTGGACGACGGTGAGCACCACGACGGCCGCGAGGAGGGCGACCCAGAACTGGGTGCCGAAGGTGACCGAGAACGCGGCCCCGCTCTCCTCGACGGTGACGATGGGTTCGAGAGCCCCCGGACCGTGTAGCTTGAGGAGGAGCCATCCGAACGCGGTCGCGCCGAGGTAGAGCAGGACGAGCGCGAGTCCGGACACGAGGAGGAGCGAGTAGCTGAACTGGACGGGGTCCTGGTACCCCCCGGGCGTCTCGGGGACGAGGGCCTCGGACGGGTCGAACCGGCTCTCCGGCATCGTGGCGGTATCGACGCCCGCGAGCGTCATCAAACCCCGCTTCGCCGGACCGCACCTCGCCTGACCGCTGCAACGCCGGATAACTGCGCCGCCGGATCCCCGCCCGGGCCTAGACTTTTCCTCGCGTTGGCCCAACTGTCAGGTGATGAATAGAGCGCTCAGCGCCGTCCTCGGCGGCGCCGTCGGGACGGCCGTGATGTCGATGGTCCTCGCGATGATAGAGGTCGAGGCCCGCTACGCCATCGGCATCTTCGAGGCCATCGCCCGGTTCGCCCGCGTCCCCGGCGAACCGGCGCTCGGCTTCGTCATCTACGCCCTCGTCGGCACCGTCGCCTGGCCGCTCCTCTTCCTCAGCCTGGAGCAGTACGTCCCGCTCGACCTGGACCCCGCCGTCGCCGGCATGCTGATGGGAACCGTGCTGTGGACGGCCTTCGCGTTCATCGGCCGGGGCGACATCGGCGGTCCGCTCCTGCTCGTCTACCTCTCCTTCACCCTCCTCGCGCACCTCGCCTACGGGTTCACGCTCGGGGCCGTCTACGCCCGGTTCGCCGGCGATTCACGCGCCGCCGGTGGCTCCGCCGCGGAACCGCGGTAGGTCGCCCGCGGCGACGCGGAATCCGGGGGCCGCACCAACCATTATACGATTCCCGTTGGAACGTAGACACGTCTTCCCGCCCCCATGTTCGTCCTCGTCGTTGGTCTGGTGACCGCAGTCGTCTGTACCGCGCTGCTCGTCCTCGGGCGGCGAGCGAGGCGGCCGCGCACCGACGGTGGCACCGGTGATGCCGACGGCGCGGAGACGAACCCACCCGCTTCCACCGACCGGGTGAAACCGCCCGGCCTCCGCCGGTGGCTGACGACCGTCGACCACCGCGACATCGGACTGCTCTACCTCCTGTTCGGCGTCGTCGCGGGCGTCTGGGGCGGCGTCGACGCGATGATGATCCGGTCGGAACTGCTGACGCCCGATGCGACGATATGGACGGCCGAGACGTACAACTCGCTGTTCACCGCCCACGGCATCACGATGCTGTTCTTCTTCGCGACGCCGATATTCTCGGGCATCGCGAACTATGTCCTGCCGCCGCTGCTCGACGCGGACGACATGGCGTTCCCGCGGATCAACGCCATCGCGTTCTGGCTGCTCCCGCCGGCGCTGGTGCTGGCGCGAGCGGGACTCATCACCGAACTGATCGCCAAGGCGTTCGAACAGGGCGCGCGGGTCCTCGCCCCCGTCGCGGGCGGCCTCCTCTCGTGGGTGCCCGGCGTCACCGGCCCGCTCCTCGCCGTCGAACCGCCGGCGACCGGGTGGACGCTCTACCCGCCGCTGTCGCTCGTCGTCGAGAATCCCCAGGTGAATCTGCTCCTCATCGCGCTCCACCTCTCCGGCGTCGCCACGACGCTCGGGGCCATCAACTTCGTCGTCACTATCGTCATGGAGCGCGGCGAGGGCGTGTCGTGGGCGAACCTGGACCTCTTCTCGTGGAGCATGCTGACGATGAGCGGACTAGTCCTGTTCGCCTTCCCCGTCCTGGGGAGCACGCTGGTGATGCTCCTGCTCGACCGGGCCGTCGGGACGACGTTCTTCACGGTTCCGGGCGGCGGGCCGATACTGTTCCAGCACCTGTTCTGGTTCTTCGGCCACCCGGAGGTGTACATCCTGGTGCTTCCGTCGTTCGGCCTGGTGAGTTTCATCCTCCCGAAGTTCGCCGGGCGGAAACTGTTCGGCTTCCGCTTCGTCGTCTACTCGACGCTGGCCATCGGCGTGCTCTCGTTCGGCGTGTGGGCCCACCACATGTTCACGACCGGGATGGACCCGCGCCTGCGGGCGAGTTTCATGGCCGTCTCCATCGCCATCGCCGTCCCCAGCGCCGTCAAGACGTTCAACTGGATCACGACGATGTGGAACGGCAGCGTCCGCCTGACGGCGCCCATGCTGTTCTGTCTCGGCGGCATCTCCCTGTTCGTCGTCGGCGGGATAACGGGCGTCTTCCTCGCCTCCATCCCCGTCGACCTGGTGCTCCACGACACCTACTACGTCGTCGGCCACTTCCACCTCATCGTCATGGGCATCATCCCGTTCGGGATGTTCGCCGCGAGCTACTACTGGTACCCCCTCGTCACCGGTCGGATGTACGACCGCACCGTCGCGAAGGTCCAGGCCGTCGTGACCACGGTCGGGTCGTTCGTCACCTTCGTCCCAATGCTCGCCGCCGGGACTGGCGGCCTCCCCCGGCGCTACGCGCTCTACCCGGAGGTGTTCGCCCTCGGCCAGCAGCTATCGACCGTGGGCGCGTACCTCCTCGGCGTCGGCGGCGTCCTCTGGGCGTTCAACGTGGTCCAGTCGTACCGCGTCGGCCGGCCCGTCACCGACCCGGACGTGTGGAACCTGGCCGAGACGGGACAGTTGACCCGCGAGTGGGAACTCCTGGCCGACCGCCTCGGTGTCCCGCTGCCCGCCAACGAGTCGCCCGGCCAGCCCCGTCCGACGGAGGACGGGCCGGACGACGATGCGGACCGGTCGGACGCAGGCGCGGACCGGTCGGACGGCCGGAACCCCGTCCACCTCGTCGTCGGAACGACGGCCGCCGTCGCCGTCCTCGCCCTCGTCGGCCTCCTCGCGTTCCCCGTCGAGACGTTCGACTCGACGACGGAGGCGATAATCAGGACGCTCAACCGCCAGTTCCTGCTGATCGCGGTGCCGCTCGCCCTGTTCGTCGAGGCGCTGCTCGTCTACGCGGCGCTGCGCTTCCGGAACAACGGGAACCCGCTACCGACGCCGGAACACAAGCGCCTGGAGATAACCTGGACCGTCGCGACGGCGCTGCTCCTGCTGTTCGTCGGCGTCCTCTCGTACCAGGGGCTGGTCTCCCCCTACGTGGCCGCGACGCCCGACGCCGTGGAGGAGCGACCGGCCGACGCTGTCGAGATAGAGGTCGTCGCCGAGCAGTTCCACTACACCGTCAGGTACCCCGAGGCCGGCGTCGCGCGGGAACCGGCCGAGGTGATATACGTGCCCGCGAACCGGCCGGTGTACGTCGAGACGACGTCGACCGACGTCATCCACTCCGTCCACGTGCCGGAACTCGGCCTCAAACAGGACGCGCTGCCCGGCCAGTGGAACGTCGTCCACACCCGCGCGACCGACACCGGCGACTACCGCCTCTACTGCGCGGAGTTCTGCGGGGCAAGCCACTCCCGCATGCAGGCGACCGTCCGGGTGGTCCCGCCGGACCGGTACAGCGAGCGCCTGGCGGCCCTGGCGAACGGGACGAACGGGTCCGCCGAAGCGACCGTCTCCGCGAACCGGTCGCCGTCATGACGGTGCCCTCCGTCCCCGCGAACCCGGTGCCGGCAAACGGTTTTCCGTCGCGAGGCGCTAGTCCCGTGCGGAGGGATCGCACGGATGCCGACGTACCCAGAGTTCCCTTCGGACGAGGACAGGGAGCGGGCACCCGACCCACAGCGCATCATCGACCGCATCATCGGTGGTCGACTGGTTCCCCTCCCGCGGCACCGGACCGACAGCCAGTCGACGTAGCTCCCGTCACCCGCCGCTCCCCCGGCGGACCCCTATTTTCGATTTTCGAGGCCGCTCACGTCGCCCAGTCGACGAGCCACGCGACGACGGCGACGCCGATGAGCAGGATGCCCAGGCCGGACGTCGCGGGTTCGGGGAAGAGGAAGAGCGCGACGCCGGCGACGAGGGTGAGCGTGATCAGTCCCTCGTCCAGCCAGGTACCCTCGTCGTCGTCGGTGCGAGCCTCGTCACCCCGGTAGCTCTGGTCGTACGGGTCCTCGTACCCGCCCTCGTTGCGGACCCGGTCCATCTCCTCGGTCGACGCGCCGCCGCGATTGAACATCGTCGGCCACCCCGTGGGGAGGAACCCCGGCAGCGTCCGGTCGTCGCTCCGGTAACCGGCGGCGTCGTTGCGGTCGTAGGCGGGCCGTTCGTCCTCGGTGTCGTACTCCGCACGTGGATTGTCGCGGCTCACACCGAACGAGAGGGCCGTGCGCCGGGTATGCGTTGACCTTGCGTTTGCGTGCGTGCCCGGCGACGACCGTCCGTTCCGTCCAGCGACCGCCCACGCCGCTCACTCCGCGTGGGCGGACCGCCCCTCGTCGCGCTGGACGACGCTCCCGCTGACGTAGGTGAGGAGCGCGAGCAGCGCGAACGGGAACAGCGTCAGGAAGTGGGCGATACCGACGATCAGCGGCTCCTGCCACCCCCACGGGTTGTATATCCAGAACAGGGCGTCCATGAACAGGAGGATGCCCAGCGGGATGACGTTCACCGTCAGGTCGAGTACCGTCTCGTGGGTGAGATTCAGGAACGACATGGTGGGCGGGAGGCGGTTACACGTTGGCGGTCCAACCATTTCAAGGGTCGCCCCGCCCTCCCTCGACTTCGTCGGGGATCGCGAACCGGTCCGCCGGATAGGATTCCGGGGTGGCGCGCCCGCTGGTGATTAACCGCCCGAGGCCGTAGCGTCCACATGGTCGATCAGATCACTGCCGAGGAACTGGCGGACCGGATCGACGCCGGCGACCCGTTCACGCTCGTCGACACGCGCCCCGAAGACGGCTTCGAGGCCTGGCACGTCCAGGGCGCCGAGAACGTCCCGTACCACCCGCGCGAGGGCCTCTCTGACGCGGACGCCGACCGCGTCCGGGCGCTCGCCGACGGCGGTCCGGTCGTCGCCATCTGCGGGAAGGGACTCACCTCGACGCCGTTCGCCTTCGACCTCGAAGCACGCGGGGTCGAGGACGTGACGGTCGTCAAGGGCGGGATGGAGGACTGGAGCGGCGTGTACGAGGTCGTCCCCGTCGAGACGGCGACGGACGGCCTGGTCGTCCGACAGTTACAGCGACGCGGGAAGGGCTGTCTCGGCTACGTCGTCGGGTCGCGCGCGACGGGCGAGGCGGCCGTCGTCGACCCCACGCGCCGGATAGACGCCTTCGAGATAGCCGCCGAGGAGGCCGGCCTGACGATCGAACACGTCTTTGACACGCACGTCCACGCCGACCACGTCTCCGGCGGCCGCCGACTGGCCGACCGGACCGACGCGCCGTACTACCTCGGCGAGTACGCCACCGACCGGAACGTCGAGTACGAGTTCGAACCCCTCGCCGACGGGGAGACGGTGTCGGTCGGCGACGTCGACGTGACCGCCATCCACGCGCCGGGCCACACCTCGGAGATGGTGACCTACCGCGTCGACGAGTCCGTGCTCCTGACCGGCGACACCCTCTTCGTGGACTCCGTCGGCCGGACCGAACTCCAGTTCGGCGACGAGGACGCGGCCGAGGGCGCACGCATGCTCCACCGGACGCTCCACGAGCGACTCCTCGAACTCCCCGACGACGCCTGCGTCCTGCCCGGCCACGTCTCGGTCACGCCGGACGGCCGGTTCGAGGGCGGCGAACCGGGTGAACCGGTGGAGGCGACCCTGGGCGACCTCGCGGACGGGCTGGACCTGTTGAATCTGGACGAGGCGGCGTTCGTGGAGCGGTTGACCGAGAACGCGCCGGAGAAACCGGCGAACTACGAGCGGATAATCGCGATCAACACCGGGCGGGAGGCGGTCGAGAGCGAGTCGGAGGCGACCGAACTGGAGATGGGGCCGAACAACTGTGCGGCGTAGGGTGGTCGCGAACGAAGTGAGCGACCACCTTGATATCGAGCGGCGACCGGCGGGAGCCGCGAGATAGGCTGGTCCCGAGCGCGGGGAGGCGCGAACGGAGTGAGCGCCTCCGGACGAGCGAGCGGACGAAGTCCGCGAGCAGCGAGCGACCACCTTGATGGCGAGCGGGGAGCGTAGCGACCCGCGAGCCAGGCCGTCACTGAACCTCTCCCGACGAACGAGGGACCAGCGGGAGCCGCTCGCCGGACCGTCGCTCGGTCGCCTCGGGCAACCGATAGATAACCTCCCAAACAGTTACCACCTCTTCGTTCGACGTCCGGTGTATGGCTAACACCCGTTCTCACCGCTCCGGACTGGCGTTACCGGCGGTCGAACTGCTCGCTCTCACCGTCCTCGCCTTCCTCGTCTCGCTCGTCGCCGGCGTCGCGTTCCTCGTCCCGATGTTCGTCCTGGGGTACGACATCGAGTCGACGGCCGTGCTGCTCGGGGCGACGGCCGCCGGCCAGGTGGCGTTCCTGGCGCTCGGGTACGCCTATGTCCGCTTCCGTGACGTCGACGTCCCGATATCGGTCCCGTCCCGGCGCGACCTGCTCGCAATCGTCGGCGGGACGGTCGCCGCGCTGGTCGTCGCCGTCGCCCTGTCGGTGGTCCTCTCGATTCTCGACCTGGTCCCGGAGTCGGTCATCGACGAGATAGCGACGGGCGACCCGACCTTCCTGCTCGGGATGGCGGTGCTGTCGGTGATTATCGTCGCACCGGCGGAGGAACTGCTCTTCCGCGGCGCGATGCAGGGTCGCCTCCGCCAGTACGTCGGGCCGGTGCCGGCCGTCGCCGGCGCGAGCCTCCTGTTCGGGTCGATGCACCTCGCGAACTACACCGGCGCGCTGGCCCCCATCGTCGCCGGTGCGACGCTCATCGCCGTCGTCGGGTCGGTGTTCGGCGCGCTGTACGAGTACACGGACAACCTCGCCGTCCCCATCGTCACCCACGCGACGTACAACGTCGTGTTGCTCCTCATCTCCTACGTGGCTATCTGAGCGGCGTTCGCTCCCGTCCGGTCACGGACCACGGGCCGGTTACCTCGGCACCCGTCGCAGTCTCGGCCCGCGGATCACCCGAGCAGGTACCGGAGCCACGTGTAGCGCTCGACGAGCGTCTCGCCGCCGACGTCGTAGTTCTCGATGTAGGCGTCGAGGCCCAGTATCCGGCCCGCGCCGAAGGCGGCGACGGCGAGGAAGACGAGCATGTACGCGAAGTCGCCGTTGATGTAGCCGTGGCCGACGTCCCAGTTGCCCAGGTAGAACATGAGCATCATGAACGCGCCCCAGAACGCCGCGAGGCGGGTGAGTACGCCGAATATCAGCCCGAGGCCGATGAGCACTTCGCCCCACGGGACGGCGACGTTCACGAACGCGACGAACCAGTCGGTCTGTCCCATCGCGACGAACAGGTCCGCCGCGGGACTCCCGCTGCTCGGGACCGCACCGGTCAGGTAGCCGCCCGCGCTGAAACTCCCGGAGAGCACCTTGCTGGCCCCGCTCTGGAGGAACGCCAGCCCCATCATCAGCCTGAGCGCCAGGATGAACCAGACGCTCAGGGTGTGTAGCTTCCCGGTCGCGGTGAATCCCGCGACGGTACTCTGGAGCCGGACCTCTGTGTCTGTCATTATCTATCAACAGGTGTCCACTACTGGGTAATAAGTGTAGCCACGCGGTGAACAGTCGGCCTCGCCCGCAGTCGGCCGCGTTCGCTCCGATCGGGAGTCAGGAGTCGCTCCCCGCGTCGCCTCCCCTGACGGAGAGGACGGGCGGTTCCGCGCGCCGGATCACCTGCCCCGTGGTGCTGCCGACGAGGTACCGCTCGACGCCGGTTCGACCCGCCGTCCCCATCGCGACCAGGTCGACCCCGTTCTCGTCGGCGTACGACAGGACGTCCCGCGCCGGGAACCCTTCGGTGACGTGGGTGGTCGCGTCGAGGCCCGCGTCCCGCGCTCGCGACGCGACGGTCTCCGTCGCCTCCTCGCCCGCGGCCGTCAGCCGTTCCATCAGCGTCGTCGGGAGGGTGACGCGGGGCGTGGCCGAGGCGGCGCGAACGTCGACGACGTGGACGGCGTGGACCCGCGCGCCCGACGTCCGGGCGATGGATATCCCGTGTTCGGCCGCCGCCGCGGCGTGTTCGCTCCCGTCGGTCGGGATCAGGACGTCGTCGTAGCCGTCGCCCACGCGACTCCGGTCGGTGGCGCGGACGGTCAGCACCGGCAGGTCCGCACAGCGGACGACGCGTTCCGCGACGCTCCCGGCGACGTACCGCCGCAGCCCCGACCGGCCGTGGGTCCCCATGGCGATCAGGTCGACGCCGTGGTCATCGGCGTACTCGAGGATGGTGTCCGACGGCCGGCCGGTGACGACGTCCGTCCGGAGGCGCTCCGACTCGCCGAGTTCGGCCTCGGCCTCGGCCTCGGTCGACCGGACCGTCTCTCTCCCCTTCGCCTTGCACCGCTCGACGAACTCGTCGTCGACGCCGCCGGCGTCGAACGGTCCCGCCGCGGCCGCGACGTCGACCACGTTCACGAGGTGGAGCGTCGCGTCGAACGCGTCAGCCAGCGCCCGTGCGTGCTCCGCCGCGCGCGTGGCGTGTTCGCTGCCGTCCGTCGGAACCAGTATGCTGTCGTACATCGGTCGTCTCTGCGGGGCTTCGGACGCCGACGGGATAGTTCTGTACGCTCGTCGGGAGCCGTCCGTCACCACCGCTGGCTCCGGGTCGTGACGACGTCGACGCCGGGGCTGTAGTACAGCACCGGGTCACCCCCCGGATGGGCGAAGCCGTTCGCCTCGAACAGCGCGTTCTCCTCGACGTCGGCCCCGGCGGGGTACAGCGTCCACGGCGGGTGGTCGACGTCGGTGTAGCGGACCGACCCGTCCGGCGCCTGGGTGTAGAGGCGGAGGCGGTCGGTCAGGAACGCGGCGAGGGTCCCCGGTTGCGGCGTAAACGGTTCGCCGGTCGGCCAGTACGTCGCGGCGAAGTCGGCCGGCCGGTCCCCCGGTTGCCGGCGCCGGCTCTCGAACCGGACCCGTCCGTCCGCCCACCGGAGGTCGACGTCCCCGAAGTAGTAGGGCAGGAAGTGCGTCAGGCGCGCCCCCAGCGTCGCAAACAGGCCGTCGGCGTCGAGGCTGAAGAAGTAGACGCCCGGTTCGCCGTCCACCGTCACGTACGTCCGCAGGTTCAGTTCCGGGAGCCGGATCCCCGTCCACGCCGGTAGGCCGCGCGGCCGGGTGTCGACGTTGGTGAACGGGACGACCGACAGCCAGCCCGACCCGTCGTACTCGTCGACGGCGAACGGGTCCGGCAGGTGTGCGCGGAGGACGTCGGCGTCGACGGGCCAGCTGGCGAACAGCAGGTGACGCCAGCCGAACGCGAGCGGGAGCATGGCGGCCGTAGGACCGCCTCCCCGGTAGTCCTTCCCATCCTCAGCGCATCAGCCGCTCCCAGAGGGCCTTCAGTTCCGACGCGCCGGTGAGCAACTGGAGCTGATCGAGGGCCTCCTTCTCGCTCTCCCGGTTGGCCTCCAGCGGCTCGACCACGTCGTCGCCGAGTTCCAGCTTCTCGGCCAGCTGGATCAGGCTGTCGTAGGTCGTCAGTTCGACGCGTTCGGTCTTCGTGCCCGCGCCGAGGTAGAACATGTTCAGCAGGTCCTCGTCGCCGACGCTCCCCTCCATCGTGCGGCGCTGCTGGTCGAGCGCCTCGAGGACGGGGTCGTTGCGCTCCTGCGGGTCGCGGTCCAGCGCGTGGAACACCTCGCGCAGCCGCTCGACGTGCGCCTCCGTCTCCTCGGCGTGGTCCGCGAACGCGGCGCTGATCCTGTCGTTCGTGGCGTTCTCGGCCATCTCCTCCAGTATCTCGACCAGTCGCCGCTCCATGTGGTAGGCGCTCTGGAGTTCGAAGACGAACATGTCGTGGAGGCTGTCTATCTGTTCGAGCATCGCCACGTGTCTCGATGGGCGGTCGAATCAAAGCGGTAGGGCTTGCGATGGTAAGTAGCGACCCCCCGGAACGCGGGTCAGGGCCGGCCCGGCCGGCCGTCGCGCTCGTCCGTCGCGAACGGCGTCCACGGCGCGGAGTCGGGGCCACGGACGCGCACCTCGAACTCGCCGTCCTCCTCCCGGACGTCGATGGACACGTCGCAGTACCCCTCGATGGCGTCGACGGTCCGGTCGTCCTGCATCGACGAGTCGACGACGAACACGCCGAGGTCTCCGGTGGCGACGACCCGGCCCGTCAGCATGTGGACGAACCGCGACACCGACTCCAGGTCGGCGTGGGCCAGCAGCGACGAGACGGAGAACGCGCCGATGCGAACCCGGTCGAGGTCGCGGTCGAGGAGCGTCTCGTACAGCACCGACGTCTCCATCTCGATGCGCAGCAGGTCGCCCGGGTCGTCGATGGGGTCGCCGCGTTCGTCGAAGCGCTGCTGGTCGTCGTCGACGCCGGAGCAGTCGACGACGCCGACCCTGCTCCGGTCGAACTCGCCGACCACGTCGGTCGCCCGGTCGAGCAACGCCCGGCCGCCGACGTCGGCCGAGAGCAGGAGCGCCCCTTCGCCGTGGGCCACCCCCGCCATCACCAGCCTGAGAGCGACGGTCCGGGCTCCGCGACTCGACGGGCCGGCGACCATGACGTTCGTGCCGGGGTCGAGGCCGTCGACCGGGAGGTCCACCGGGACCCGGAACTTCGCGTCGTCCCCTCGGCTCATTCGCGCCCTCCGGCGTCGGTTTCCGACGCCCCGTCGTCCTGTTCGTCCTCGATCCGGCGGAGTTCGTCGAGGACGGCCAGCCAGTCCCTGGCCTCCGCGGCCAGCAGTTCCATGAACGCCTCGTCGTCCTCGGTGAACTCCCGCGGCGATTCGTCGTAGACGCAGACCGTCCCGACGGGGAGGCCATCGTCGGTGGTGACGGTGACGCCGGCGTAGAACCGGACGCCGAGTTCCTCCAGTATCTCGTTCCCCTCGAACCGGGGGTCTTCCCGCGTGTCCTCCACGACCGTGACGCCGTCGCTCAGGATGGTGTAGGCACAGATCGAGTTCTCGCGCGTCGTCGAGTCCCACTCCTCGCCGTGGCAGGCGAGGAACTCCTGGGTCCGCCCGGTGACGAGGTTCACCGAACTCTGGGCGACGTCGAAGTGGGCGGCTGCGACGTCCGCGATGCGGCGTATCGCAGACAGGAACCGTTCGTCGTCGAAGTCGTAGCGCTCCAGGGCCGCGAGGCGCTCCGCCTCGGCCTCGGGGAGCGGATAGGCGGTCTGGCTGCGGTGTTCCGCGGTGGTTCGGACGAGCTGTGCCACGCGCGTCCCCGCCGTCGGCAGGTCCTTGCTGACGAACTCCGCGACGTGGTCCGACGCCGTCTCGGCCGCTATCAGCTCCCGGTCGGCGTCGGTACAGAGGATACAGCCGGTGTCGGGCGCGACGTCCCGGACGTGCGAGATCAGTTCCATCCCGGTTCCGTCGGGGAGGTCGTACTCGGTGACGAGGCAGTCGACGGGGCGCTCCCCGAGCGCCTCCTTCGCGCCGGCCACGCTCTCGCGCCGGAGGACCCTGACGGCGGGATCGCCGGTCAGATCGCTCACTGGCGTCGATCCGCCGGATCCGCCGGGATCGACGCAGAGGACCGTAGTGTCGGTCATCCGTCCGGCTCTACCACGGCGAACCGTGTAACTGTACTTCGAACGTACGTACCAGACCGCTGCCGGGTACCGACGCGCTCTTCACGTCGCGGCCGGCCCGCTCACCGGGCGGGCTGTGAGAGCGTCCGACCGACGTCGAGCGGGAGGTTGCCGCGGACGTACCCCTCGGTCCGGCCGTCGGGCCGCATCCGGAACACGACGACGGGTTCGTGACCGACGGCCGGTCGCTCGCCGAGGATCTGGGCCCACTCGTCGTCGCGGAAGGAGGTGCAGTCGACGAACAGGGAGGCGTTGCCGTGGACGGCTATCTGGTCGCGGGTCTTGGCGTTCCCCGACGCCTTGAGCGCCCGGACGGGGGAGTCGACCTTGCGACGACGCGGGGGCTGGGGACGGGTCACCTCGACCAGCACGTCCCCCACCTGGAAGTCGAGGGCGTGGCCGGAGCCCAGTTCCACCTCGGGTTCGAACTCGTGGCCCGCGTCGTGGAGGAGTTTGGCGGCGTTGAACTCGCCCATCGTCGCCTGCATCCGCGTCAGGTCGACGCCGGCGCTCGTCCCGAGTTTGCTCGCCATCGTGTAGCGGTGGTCGTCGAGCATCCCCGTCCCGAACAGTTCCTCGTAGAAGTCGAGCCCCGCCGACCGACTCGCGTCAGGGAAGCCGGCGGCGTGTTCGCGGAAGAAGTTCCGGGTGCTCTCGCGGCCGTCCTTCGAGAAGAAGACGGGGAGGAAGAACCACGCGAGGTGGTCGTAGGCGGCGAGCCACGGGTCCTCCTCCTCGAGCTGGGCGAGCAGTTCGCGCTGGGCCCACCGGGTGACCGGGTACGGCGACTCCTCGAAGGTGTACTTCTCTGTGCGCCAGAGCGTCTCGGGCGTCTCGGTGTTGCCGAGCCAGTAGGCGTCGTCGTCGGACCAGCAGAACAGCGCCAGGTCGCCGTTGTCCATCTCCAGGCGGCGGGCGTCGTAGCCCGGCGCCGGCGAGAACCACGGCGTCGAGAGCGTCGCACCGAACTGCGAGTCGAGGGGCTGGTAGAGGGCGTCGTGCACCCGTCGCTCGCTCCAGCCCTGGGGCGAGTGACGGAATCGTACGGGGCCTGCCATGGGGGGCGTTTGATTGCCGACGGGTTTGAGCCTTCCCCCTCCCGCCGCTCGACGCCCGCAGTCGCCGCGACCGATTGCACCGTTAGTTTGATAGGGACTACCATGCAAGTTTGCGTGTGGTAAGCAATGTCGATGGGTGCCTACGACGAAGCGGAACACGAGCGCCGTGAACGCAAGAACAACGAAGTCGACCTGAGCGAAGACGACGACCGGACGGAGTACCACGGGAAGGTCGAGTACGACTCCGGCGACTCGACGGAGGAGCTACTCGACCAGTTCGAGCGGATGAAGTCGTCGTAACGCCGCCCGTTCTGTACCGACGTCGTCCGTGCGAGAGTCGTCGTCAGCGGTAGTTCTGGCCGTCAGTGCGGGGCCGGGAGCGCTTTAGCCACAGCGTCGCCCCTCCTCGTTTCCTCACTCGCCGTCGTCGCTCCAGCCGGGAGTGTCCGGTGCGCCCTCCGCCTCCTCGATAGCGGCCGCGAGCGACGGCGACGGTGCGGCCGACCCGGTTTCGCCCGCCCGGGCCGACCACGTCTCGATGGCCCGGCCCGCCCAGGAGTCGGCGTCCAGCACCTGCTCGCGGGTCTCCTCGTACACCGTGTCGCTCACGGCCAGCGTCGCCGGACTCGACGCCGCGGCGACGGCGACGAACTCCGCGCGGTCCGCGGCCGTCGCCGCCTCGTCCAGCAACCGGTCGACCGTGCCCGTCAACCGGTCGGGGTCCGGGTGGGCGAACACCGTCGTTCCGACCGCCGCCGGCCCGAACGTCGGGTCGGCGTCGTCGGGCGGTTCGTCGTCGACCAGGCGGGTCCCGCCGAAGACGGACTCCACCCGCTCGCACTCCGTCTCGGCGTCCAGCGCGAGATTCTCGCCGGGGTAGCGCCGACAGGTCTCCGGGTACAGGTCGTCGCCGTGGATGCGACACTGCAGCGTCGTCGGGTCGAGGAACGCGCAGGTCGGCAGCCACGTCGGGTCGCGGTCGAACGGGCCGACGGGTTTCGGCGGCTTGCGCAGGCCGACGAGGAAGGCGGGTCGCCCGTCGATGGCCGCCACCTCGACGCCGTCGAGGGTGACCGTGGACTCCCCCTCGCCCGCGAACAGTCGCGGCTGGAGGACGTCGCCGTAGCCCCGCTCGACGAACGCCCGTATCTCGTCGCGACGGATCGGTGCGAGGTTGCCGACGTCGTCGAGCGGTTCGTACCGGCCCCGTCGCTCGTGGTCCACGGCGTCGCCGTCGGCCAGCGCCCGCCAGTCGACGCAGCACCCGGCACACCCCTCGCAGTTCACCTCCATGCCTCCACGTCGGCGACCGAGCTACAAAAGTCCGTGCCGGGGCTCCGTCCCCGTGACGGGGACGGACGTAACTGTTTTGAGCGACAGTGCCTCTCGACGGACCAGGAAGCGTGAAACGGCCTCCGGTCGAGAGGAGACGGTGCGAAATCACGTCCGTCCGGCTCTGTCGACCGCGACGGGGCGGTGCGGACTGATCCGAATCGATCTAACGCTGTTCACCGACACCCTCGCTCAATAGCCCCACTCCCGTCGAGCCTGGCGTGTCAGGGGTTCGTTCGCCGTCTTCGGTCTCGGCGGAGAACTTGAACTCGAGTTGTCCATCGAGGACGTGTGTTCGATCGGTCAGCCCCGATTCGACGAGTTCGACAGTGTTCTCGACGACGACTCGATGGGCCGACTCCGGCCATTGGACGACCGGAAGATCGATAAATACGGTCTCGTCGGCGATTTCGCCGAACCGGTGGACTTCGACGACTGCAGCCCTCCCTTCTCGGAACAGTGAGACGGACGGATGGGGTCTGTGGTCACCCATAAACGGGCCCTGGAGTGAGAGCCGTGGCGGGGTGCCATCACCGCCCAGTGCTACAAACCGCTGTGTGAGCGATTGCAACTCGGTGTCCTCGCGGTGCGAAATCCACGTGTGGAAATGGTTTGGCAAAGGGGCAAATCTGGGGTCAACGCCCACGGTAGCGAGATCAGTGTCGTCCCCGCGAAATTCGAGATACTTCTCGTTATCCCGAGAACTGCTGTCGGTCTTTACAGCCGGATCCGCGTATTCGGTTCGTGATTCGACGGCACTACACCCCGAAGTGGTGGAGACCGCGGCCAGGGCGGACGCGAGGAATGCGCGACGGCGCATAGGTGGGGCTCCCGCTGGCAGTATCAAGAGTATTCTGAAACTGGCTCCACGTCCCGAACTTGCGCACTCGATACTTGGCAATCGAGAGAGCGGCTCTGCTAGATATCGAGGGGTTCAACGGGGTCATCCGTCCGTATCAGTCGACGGCCGTCCGGACGTTCTCGAACCGGAACGTCGCCCCGCCGTCGTCGCTCTCGGCCACGCCGGTGTCCCAGCCGTGGGCGTCCGCGATGGTCTCGACGATGTTCAGCCCCAGTCCGGTCCCGTCGTCGGTCGAGAAGCCGGGCTCGAACACCGACTCGCGTTCGTCCGCCGGGATGCCGACCCCGTCGTCGGCCACGAAGAAGACCCGCCCCTCGTCCAGGTCGCCGACGGTGACGGTGAGGTCCGTAGCCCGGTCCGTGGCGTGTTCCAGGCTGTTGCGAAACAGGTTCTCCAGGAGCTGTCCCAGCCGTCCGGGGTCCGCGAGGACGGTCACGTCCGTCGTCACGTTCAGCGTCGCGTCGCCCGAGTCGACGACGTCCCAGGCGTCGCGCGCGGCCGCCGCGAGGTCGACGGCCGCCGGGTCGTCGACGGTCTCGCCCTGCCGGGCCATCGTCAGCACGTCGGTGACGAGTTCGTCCATCCGGGCCAGCGACCGTTCGACGGCGTCGAAGTGCTCGGGGTCGCCGTCCTCCCGGGCGAGCTCGAGGCGGCCGCTCGCGACCTCCAGCGGGTTGCGCAGGTCGTGACTGAGCACCCCGGCGAACCGCTGGAGCTGTTCGTTCTGCCGTTCGAGCTGGTGTTCGTACCGCTTGCGTTCGCTGATGTCGCGGGTCACGCCGAGCATGCCGACGACGTCGCCCCGCTCGTCGTGCCACGGGGCCTTCGAGGTGACGACGTAGCTGCCGTCGAACTCCGGGCCGTAGGCGTGTTCGACCCGGTCGATCGGCTCCTCGTTATCCATCACGGACCGGTCGTCCTCGACCGCCGTCTCGGCCAGGTCGTCGGGGAAGATGTCGAAGTCCGTGTTTCCGACGATGTCCTCCGGCGTGTTGTAGCGGACGCCGTCGGGGCTGTCGATGTACGGGTCGCCCATCATCGACGTCATCGCCTCGCTCACCTTCAGGAAGCGGCTCTCGCGGTCCTTGAAGTACACCGACAGCGGGATGTTGTCCAGCAGCGAGTCGAGCATCGTCCGTTCCCGTCGCTCGCGCCGGTGGCGCTCCACGACCGGTTCGAGCGCCGCGAGCGCGTCGACCGGGTCCTCGCCGTCGGTCAGGTCGACGTAGTGGGCCACGCCGCGTTCGAGGGCCGTCCCGGCGTCGAGGTCGCCCGTCCCGAACGCGACGACCGGCAACCGCCGGTGGGCCTCGACCGCCCCGTCGACGACGGCGAGGGCGTCGCTCCCGCCGGCCACGACGAGACAGTCGACGTCCGCGTCCGCCACCGTCGCCGGCACCGACTCCGCGGTCGTTCGCCCGACCAAGTCGAACGGCCGGTCCGCCGCTTCCCACCGCTCTTCGACGGTGGGGGCGTCCGTTCCGTAGTACAGCACCAGGGGCCGGTCTTGCATGATCTCACCGAGACGGGCGTCCCCCGTCGACCGATGTCAGTTCCCAATTCACGTGCTACCGTATAAACCCGTGGCCCATGCGGGCACTTATCGGCGCGGTCGCCCTACCGCTCGTATGACGACCCGGGAATGCGACGGCTGCGGCGACGACGTCACCGTCGCCGGCGGCATCGGGGGCATCTGGAGCGGCGAGTCCCGACCCACGGGCGGGATGACGCTGGAACTCGTCGACGGCACCGAACACTTCCTCTGTTTCGACTGCATCGACCGCCTGCCGGACGACCGGGAGGTAACCAGTAGCGACGTCGCGGATCTAGCGACGTCGGAATAAGCGAGCGGGGAACGGAGTGACCCGCGAGCCGCGACGTCGCGGACCCGTGACCGGCCGCGGAGTCCGCCCGGCGCGGAACCAGTCAATCGGCGGATAGCTGGCCGGTCCCCTCCGATGGTTTTAGGCTGAACGGGGGACTGCGACAGGACGTGAACCCCGCGCGTATCTTCGACGAGTTCCCCGCGCCCTCCTACCGCGGCAACCAGAAGCAGGCGCTCGCGGACATCCAGGCGGCGTTCGAGGACGGCGCGCGCGTCGTCCTGGTGCGCGCGCCGACGGGGAGCGGCAAGTCGCTGCTCGCGCGCGCCATCGCCGGCTGTGCGCGCACCGCTGGAGAGGCAGACGCGGAGGAGGTCATCGACGCCTACTACACCACGCCGCAGGTGTCGCAACTGGACGACGTCGCCGAGGAGCCGATGCTCGACGACCTGAACGTCATCCGGGGGAAGAACAACTACAACTGCATCCTCCCCGGCGAGACGGAGACGCCGGTCAACCAGGCCCCCTGCGCCCGCGAGCGGATGTTCGACTGCCAGGTGAAACACCGCTGTCCGTACTTCTCCGACCGGGCCATCGCCTCGAACCGTCGAATCGCCGCGATGACGCTCGCCTACTTCATGCAGACCGCCGGATCGGACGTGTTCGGCCAGCGCGACGTCGTCGTCGTCGACGAGGCCCACGGCCTGGGCGACTGGGCGGAGATGTACGCGGCCATCGAACTCGGCCCCGACACGGTGCCCATCTGGGAGGACAAGGCGGCCCTCGCCATCGACGACCTGGAGGACGCGGCGAACTACGCCGACGGCCTGGCGACGACGGCCGAGCGCCGCGTGAAGGAACTCCGCCAGAAGGAGGAACTGTCACCCGAGGAGGTGGCCGAACGCGACCGGCTGAACGAACTCCGCCAGGAACTGAAGTGGTTCGCCGAGGACTACCGCGACCCGGAGAGCGTCACGACGTGGGTGGTCGACCAGCCCGACGGCGAGGGGACGGCGGTCACGATCAAACCCCTCGACCCGGAAAAATACCTCAAACACACCGTCTGGGACCGGGGGACCCGCTTCGCCCTGCTCTCGGCGACGATACTGAACAAGGACGCCTTCTGCGCCAACGTCGGCCTCTCGACGGACGACGTCGCCCTCGTCGAGGTGGGCCACACCTTCCCCGTCGAGAACCGGCCGCTGTACGACGTCACCCAGGGGAAGATGACCTACGAGGAGCGCGACGAGACGCTCCCGAAGATCGCCCGCTCCGTCGTCCGGATCATGCAGAAACACCCCGACGAGAAGGGGCTGATCCACTGTCACTCCTACGCGATCAAGGAGGAACTCGAATCCCTGCTGCGCGATTTCGGCGTCGGCGAGCGCCTCCGAAGCCACGAGAGCGAGGACCGGGACGCCCAGCTAACGTCGTGGAAGCGGACCGACGACCCTGACGTCTTCCTCTCGGTGAAGATGGAGGAGGCCCTGGACCTCGAAGGCGACCTCTGTCGCTGGCAGGTCGTCTGCAAGGCACCGTACCCGAACACGCGCGACTCCCGCGTCGCCCAGCGCCTCTCCGACGGCCAGTGGGGTTGGTACTACCGCGCCGCGCTTCGTACTGTGATCCAGGCCTGCGGACGCGTCGTGCGCGCGCCGGACGACCACGGCGCGACCTACCTGGCCGACTCGTCGCTGCTGGACCTGTTCGAGCGCGCCCGCACGGACATGCCCGACTGGTTCGCGGCACAGGTCGACCGGATGTCGGAACCCGACCTGCCCGACTTTTCGCCCGTCGACGCGCTCGGCGGCGAGGGCGTCGAGGGGGCGGACGCCGGATCCGAGGGACGCGGCCGGTCGCGGTCCGGTTCGCGGACCGGTTCGCGGTCCCGCAGCGGCGCGTCGACCCGGTCGAGTCCGATGGCCGACGTCTGGGACACGGAGTAGCCCGCTCGACGCCCCGACTACCCCTCGCTCGTCGGCGTCGACTCGGGGAAGGAGACGTCGGCCCAGTAGACGGTCCCGTCGTACTCGACGAGCCAGGTGCCGTCGTAGTCGGTCTCCTCGACGGCGTCGTGGGTGCGGAACTCGTCGATCAGGTCGGCGAACGCCTGCGTCGGCGGGTCGTCGCCGGCGTACGTGCCCTGCTCGGCAGCCGTCTCGACTATCTCGCGTTGCTCGGCGGAGAGGCCCGAGAGCGCGAACAGGAACCGGTCGCGGACCCGTGCGGCCAGTTCGCTCGCGTCCGCGGCGACTTCGGCCGCGTCGTAGCGGTACTGCGTGACCGTCACCGGTTCGCCGTCGCCGACGGTGAACGGGTAGGTGGTCCCCTCGTACGTGACCGCGTCGTACTCGCCCGTGACGAGGGCCGACTCGCGCTCCTCGGCGGGCGAGTAGGTCAGGTCGGTTCCCCCGGTGTCGGGCGCGTCGCGGAGGTGCTCGAAGAGGTCCCCGACCGCTGCCCTGTCGACGTCGGGGAGGTCCTCGTAGTCGACGACGTCCCGGGTCGTCGAGTCCGCGGTCGTCGGGTTCGCGTCCACTTCGAACTCGTAGGAGGTGTGCTGGAACCCCCCGACGGCCTCGCTACCGACGTCGTAGTACTGTCCCTCGTACGCGATAGGACGGCTCTCGCCGGGCGGTTCGCTCTCGAACAGCGGGTGCGTGCCGTTGACCGCCGGGCGGTCGCCGGCGACGGCCCGTCGTAGCACCCGGCCACGCTCACCGTCGTACGCGTCGCCCGGGCGGGCGAACCGCTTGGCCAGGGCGGCGTCGGTGTCAACGGCGGCGAGGCTGAGGCTCCCGACCGGGTGGTCACACCCGGCGAGCGACGCGGCGAGGAGGGTCGCGCCCGTCGCGAGCAACGTCCGGCGGCGCATACCGGGTGCTCATCAACTGGATACGAATAGCTTGCGGTCTGCCTGACAGGTCACTGGCCGCCGGCGTTCCGACAGATAGCGGCCGCCCGCTAGATGAGCGAGACGGCGCCGGCGACGACGGAGGATCCGATCATCAACAGGACGAAGATGATGGCGATTATCTGCTGTCTGTCCATAGCGAGTGTTCGACGGCGATTCAGGTAGGTGTTACGACCGCGGGTCGAGTTCGTCGAGCCCGTCGTCCTCCCCCGTCTCTCTCGCTCTGTGCCCGCTTTCGGTCACGTACAGGTGGTCCGCGTGCGAGCGCGTACCGGCCAGGGCGACGTCGGATCGGTTGCCTACCAGTTTCGTTCACAACAGCTGTAAAATGATGCTAGAATTTTATTATTAACTGGCCTGAACGTTCGGCCGGGGGTCATCCTCAATGTACACGCGACGCGATATACTGAAGTCCTCCGCGGTGGGGACTGCCATCGGCACAGGCGCACTGGTAAGCGGTTCGAACGCGGCGGCTGAGGGGGCGTCGTTCGGCGACGGCGTCAACCTCCAGCCGTCGTACTTCTGCAGCGGCGACCAGGACCTGGGGTACGACCTGATGACCGACTACCCCGACATCCGGACGGTCCGGATCGAGATTGAGCCGTTCTCGTTCGGCGAAGTCGACACGACCGTCGAGGACGCCAAGCGGTGGATCGACGAGGCCGCGGCCAACGGCCTGGACGTGATCGCGACCTACCACCACTACCCGGACAACGGGTCGGCCGAGGCGTCGGCACTGCAGAACGCGGCGGAGTTCTGGGTCGAACACTACGAGACGCTCTCGGCGGACACCGACATCACCGTCAACATGATGAACGAGTGGGGGAACCACGACGTCACCGCGGACGAGTACGCCTCGGCGTATAACGACGCGATCAGCACGGTCCGGAACGGGACGAGTTACTCGGGACCGATCGTCTGTGACGCGCCTGGCTGGGGCCAGGGCACCTACCGGCTGGCCGACGCCGTCGAGGGGATAGACGACGAGAACCTGATCCTCTCGGCACACGTCTACCCCTCGGCCTGGAACGCGACGACGGGGGAGAACCTCGTCCCCGGGGACCTGGACGTCATGGACGAGACGGGCTACCCCTGCATTATCGGCGAGTTCGGCAACTACGCCGACAGCACGTGCGCAGACTGGTCGGCCATCGTCGACTACGCCAGCGACCTCGGCTGGCCGGTGATCGGCTGGGCGTGGAACGGCGACGGCTCGGACGAACCGATGAACATGGCCTCGCCCTACTGGGGCGACGACTGTTCGGCTGACACGTACACGACGAGCGACTACTTCGACGTCGTCTACGACAGACTCGGCGACGGCGGCGGGACGGAGACGCCGACGGACACGGAGTCGGACACACCGACGGAGACGGAAACCGACACCGAGACGCCGACAGACACCGACACCGAGACAGAGACGGACACCGAAACCGGGACGCCCACGCCGGACGACGGCGACCTAGTCGCGTCGATCGATCCGGGGACGACGTCGGCGTCGGTCGGCGACCTGGTCCAGTTCTGGATCACCGACGAGACTGGCGGCGGTAGCTGGATCACCTCGCTGGAGTGGGACCTGGGCGACGGGTCGACCGACTCCGGCTGGTACGCCGACAACCGGTACGGGTCGGCGGGCACCTACACCGTCACCCTCACGGCCACCGACAGCGACGGGACGTCCACCACCGACAGCGTGGACGTGACCGTTTCGTAGGCCGACTGCACCGACTCCGGCCTCGCCCACCGGCCGCCTTTCACCCTAGTTCACGCGGGCGTCCACGACGACGTGGGCGACCCCCTCGCTGTAGCTCTTGACCTCGCGCGTCTCCAGCACCTCGACCTCGCGGTCGGCGGCGGCCGCCGCGTCCCGTAGCCGTTCGACGGGTCGCTCGAACGCCAGGTCGTTCGGCGTCGCCCCGTGGACGTGGACGACGCCGCCGGGCGCGAGCGCGGTCAGCGCTGCGTCGAGGTAGTCGTAGGAACCGTCCTCGGCGGGCTCCGTGGCGTCGTAGTGCCCCATCACGACCCGGTCGGCGGGCGCCTCGTTCGCGAACTCTTTGCTCGCGGCGTCCGCCGCTCGCTCGTTCTGAGGCGTAAACGCCTCACGCACCACATCCCGACAATCCGCCCGATAGGGGTGGACCCGCGACCCGACGTCGTTGAGCATCGCGTTCTCGACCAGGTACCGGAAGGCAGCGGGGTTGCGCTCGACGGCGGTCACCTCCGCGCCGGCCCGCGCCATCGGGAGCGTGAAGTAGCCGACGCCGGCGAACATGTCCAGCACGCGTTCGCCTTCGCTTACCACGTCTCCCATCCGCGCCCGCTCGGCCTGGTTCCCCGGCGAGAACATCACCTCGGCCAGGTCCATCGCGTAGGCGGTGCCGTGCTCGCGGTGGACCGTCTCCGTGTCGCCGGTGCCGGCGATCACCTCGACGTCGGGTTCGCGGTGCTCGCCGGTGATCGGTCCCCTCGCGAGGACGGTGTCGGCCTCGCCGTGGAGTTCGAGGAGCGCCTCGCCGACCTCTCCCGTTCGCGGCGCGTCGCCGACGTCGACGAGGACGACGCTGCCGACGACGGCCCACGACCCGGGCGCGCGGTCGAGTTCCTCGTCGGTCCACCCCATCTCGCCGAGGTGGTCCTCGAGGGTTCGCAGGCGCGGTTCCCCGACCTGGCGGACGACCTCAAGTACATCGACCGTCTGCGGCGGCGCGGTGACCGGAATCGCGACCGCCTCGTCGGTCCACTCGCGGACGCGCCGGTCGTCATCGTACACCCCCTCCGTCTCCAGGGCGTCGATGGCGCGCTGCGAGCGGGACTTGGGGACGACGACGGCGAGGCGCTGGTCCGTCTCACTCATCGTCGTCATCGCTCCGGTCCCCCGCCGACTCGTCCGGCAACACGTGCAGACCCGCCCGCGACTTCAGCACCGGCACCTCGTCGGCGTCGTCGTCCATGTAATCGGGTCGGGGCACCGTCTTCGACTCGTACGTCTCGGGGTCGAGCACCTGCACGGCGTACTCGTCCTCGACGGCGACCAGCGTCGTGGGTTCGGCGTCCTCGCGGGTACCCAGTCGCCGGGCCTCGGGCGCGTCACCGACCTCGAAACTCGCCTCGTAGTCCGCGCCCGTCGCCAGGCGCGTCCCCTTGAGGTTCCCGCGGTTCGAACTGACGAGCACCGGCCCGTCGCCGTCCTCGGGGTCGATGACCTCCCCCGGGCGGTACTTCGGCAGGCGAACGGCGTAGGTGACCCGGTACACCTCGTTGCCGTCCTCGTCCTCGGTGATCAACCGCTCGCTGTCGGAGAAACTCCCGCCCAGTTCGTCGGTGACCCGCTGGGCGACCTTCATCCCTATCTTGTTGGTCGAGACCTTGATGTTCGGCCCCTCGGAGCCCTCGTTGATCTCCGTGACGAAGGCGTCCCGGTCCCCCGTGGCCTCCATCTCCGCGACGACCTCGTGGGCTATCTCCTTGGCGCGGTCCCTCTCCTCGCTCGACGGCGTCCGGTCCACCGCGCGGACCTGGACGATGGAGGCGAACGACCCGCCGGCTATCTTCCCGCAGCGGGTACACGTCTGGCGGGCGATGCGCACCGGCACCACCACCTCCTCGGTGACCGGCGTCTCCCGGATGACGCCGGAGAACTCCGCGTGCATCCGGATGTTGTTCTTGTCGACCTGCTCCGGCGCGACCTGCCAGGCGACGCTCTCGGCGTCGACGTGGACCCCGAGCGCCTCGCTCACCTCCTCGACGGCGACGTCGGTGTAGTCGTCCGCGCCGACGTCCACCCAGCGGTTCCCCCGGTGGACGGCCCCGCACTGGGCGCACACCCGCACGTCGACCTTCTCCGGCGCGTCCACGAGGTCGAACTCCTCGAAGTAGCAGGCGTCGCACAGCGGACTGTTCGCGTTCTGGGACTCCCCCGGCCGCGACCGCTCGTGCTCGGGGACCTCGTCACCGCACCGCGGACAGAACGCGCCAGACCGGCTCATAGTGGACGTAGTTGGGGACTGTGCCGTTTAAGCCGTGCGTTCTGGGCTTGTGGAGTCCTGAGTGACTGTTCCTTCTCGTCGTGGATTCCGGAGAGCGATCAACGTCCTCGTCTCCTCGCTCTGGAACTGATGCAACTAACAACAGAGGAAAACCCTCGCCTCCTCGCTCTGGACACGATACAACTAACAACAGAGGAAAGCCCTCGCCTCCTCGCGGTGGCTGAGCGGGATATCCTCG
Organism: uncultured Halobacteriales archaeon; assembly: GCA_964565905.1. Classification (GTDB taxonomy): domain Archaea; phylum Halobacteriota; class Halobacteria; order Halobacteriales; family Haloarculaceae; genus Halomicrobium. The sequence continues at coordinate 11,616 of CAZMGU010000013.1, read as the reverse complement.
CTGCACTCGGATAGGGCCCGCTCAGCGACCGCGACGAGACTCGCCCTTTCAGTCCTCCAGGCCGCGGAGCAAGCGGCCCTGCCCTTCCCCGGGTCGCGAGCCCTCGGCCCGTCCGGGCCTCGGCACTCGCTCCCGGCCCTGCGGTTGCGGAGCGGTCAGGAAGCGGTCGCGCCGACGTCCGGCGCGACCGGGGAGGAGTGGTGGAGGCAATCGCGAGCGCGGGCCGAACGGAGTGAGGCCGCGTGAGCTATGCGGAACCTGGTGGATCGAAAGGGCGAGGGCCGGTGAACGAAGCACGGACCCACAAGCACCGACCGGAGGGAGGCGCGCAGTGCGGTCCGCGCGAGTTCAGCGGGCCGAGGGCTTTCAGTTGTCGTCCGTCGATGTTGCTACAATTCAGGAGCGGGCTGAGGGCTTTCCTTTGCTGTCGACAGACCTGAGGACTCGTGCAGAGCGGGCCGAGTGCTTTCAGGCGGTATCGTCGTTCGTCCTCGCTACCACGGATCGAGATGCGAGCAAAATTGCTCCTAGTTCAGCGCCCAGAAGCGGTAGTTCAGGAGTGTCGCGAACAGGGCCCACGCTAGGTACGGCACCAGCAGCGCGGCGGCGCGCCGGTCGACCCGCGCGAACGCCCAGATAGTGACGGCCACGAGCGCGTCCAGGACGAGGATGACTCCGAGCGCGAAGAGGAGGTTCTGCGCGCCGAAGAAGGCGGGCGTCCAGGCGAGGTTGAAGAGGAACTGCAGCGCGAACAGTCCCAGCGCGACCTGCACGGGTCGCCTGGCGAGTCCCCGGCGGGCGACGAGCACGACGGCGACGCCCATCAGGGTGAACAGCGCCGTCCAGACGACGCCGAACGCCCACCCCGGCGGGTAGATGGCGGGCTTTTCGAGCGCGGCGAACCAGGCCGTGTCCGGGCCGGCGAGCAGGGAGGGTGCGGCACCGAGCGCGTTGACCGCGACGACGGCCAGTGCCGCCCACAGCAGGTCACGGCGGTCGAACCTCCCGCCGCGCCGGCCCGTCGGATCGGTGTGGCTCATACCGGACGTACGGCCGCCGTGGTCAAGTGGGTTCGCCCGCGTCCTTCGACCACATTCGTTCACTCCCCCGTCTGACGCCCGTCAGACGCCGACCCCCACCGTTTCGGGTGGAGGTCGACGACGGGATCGATGACCGGATCCGTGGCGTGACAGGTACGAGTCCGGCGAGTTCCGGTCGTCGCCGCTCGTCGTTCGGGCCGTCGCGTTTCACTTTCACACCGCTTGCATGGCCTATATCCCCGCTCGGGCCGAACGGCGGGGTATGTTCGAACGCCTGCATCAGGTGCTGTATCGGCGCGCCCGGTCCACCGAGTACGGCGAGTGCAGACGCTGCGGGACGGCCGTCGACGACGACGGGCGACTCTGCCCCGACTGCGGGTCAGAGGAGATAGCGAACTACACGTTCTGACTCGATCGCGGTTCTACAGCGCGCGAACGTCGGGTTCCGGGACGTCCTCGTCCTGCGCCTCGCGCCAGGCGTGGGCGGGTTCCCAGTCCAGGAGCGCCTTCGCTCTCGCGTTCGACATGGCCGACTCCTCGCCGTTCAGGCCGACGTCGTCGGGCACCTCGCCGAACCAGTCCTCGAAGAGGTCGAGGGTCGGGCGGCCGGCGTAGTTCTCGTCGGCGGCGACGAGGAGGGGTTCGTGGCCCTCGACCGCTCCCGCCTCCGCCGCCTCGACGGCGGCGCTCACGACGCCCGCGATGTCGCGGACGTCGACGTAACTCCAGAAGTTCCCCACGCCGCCCTCGCTCGGGTCGAAGTTCTTGCAGTCGTACTCGCCGGGGTACTGGATCCACGAGGGTCGGATCGAGACGACGGAGACGCTCGCTTTCCGGACGACCATCTCGGCTATCTCCTCACCGACGACCTTGCTCGTCCCGTAGGGGTCCTCCGGGCGCGTCGGGTGGGCCTCGTCGACGGGGAGGTAGTCCGGGAGGACGGGTTCCGCCGCGAAGGGGAAACCGTAGGCGCTCTCGGAGGAGGCCCAGACGACGTCAGCGCCGACGCGGCCCGCGGCGTCGAGGACGTTGTACGTCGAGACGACGTTGTTCTCGAAGACGTGGCCGCCGGCGTGCCCCTCCGGGTTCGGGATTGCGCCCCAGTGGACGACCGCGTCGGGGTCGAACTCGGTACACAGGTCGAAGACGTCCCCGCGGTCGGTGAGGTCCGCCCGGCGGACGTCGACGTTCGCGTGGCCGCTCTCGCCGGGGATCCGGTCGACGCAGACGACGTCGTGGCCGCCGGTCGCGAGTTCGTCCACTATCCACCGCCCGGAACCGCCGAGGCCGCCGGTGACGAGTACGTGCATTCGTCACCGGGTTCGGTACCGTTCCGGATAAATGACCGCGTCGCGGACCACCGAACGGCGGCGGACGAGTAACGAACGCTTTTACCCGTCTCGGGACGTATCTCCCTCCCATGCAGTGGAAAACTGACTGGGGTCTACGGGGACGGATGCTCCTGACGATGTTCCTGCTGTTCGCGCTCTACATCGTCTTCATCGGCGTCCTCTCCCAGACCTCGTACTTCTGGGTGGTCGTCCCGCTGATGACCGTCTTCCTGCTCGCGCAGTTCTTCTTCAGCGACAAACTCGCCCTCTACTCGATGGGGGCGAAGACGGTCGACGAGTCCCAGTACCCGGAACTCCATCGGACCGTCGAACGCCTCGCCCAGCAGGCCGACCTCCCGAAACCGAAGGTCGCCGTCGCGGACTCACGGGTCCCGAACGCCTTCGCCACCGGCCGGTCGAAGAAGAACAGCGCCGTCGCGGTGACCACGGGGCTGATGGGTACGCTCGACCAGGACGAACTGGAGGGCGTCATCGCCCACGAACTCGCCCACGTGAAGAACCGCGACGTGGCGGTGATGACCATCGCCTCCTTCCTCTCGACCATCGCGTTCATGATCGTCCGCTGGGGGTGGCTGTTCGGCGGCGGCCACAGCCGCGACTCCAACCAGGCACCCGTCCTCGTCGCCATCGTCGCCTCGCTGGTCGTCTGGATAATCTCGTACCTCCTCATCCGGGCGCTCTCGCGCTACCGGGAGTACGCGGCGGACCGCGGCGGTGCCGTCATCACCGGCAAACCCTCGGCGCTCGCCTCCGCGCTCATGAAGATAGACGGCGACATGGAGAAGGTGCCGAAAGACGACATGCGCGACCAGGCCGAGATGAACGCGTTCTTCATCATCCCCATCAAGACCGGCTTCGTCGGCAAACTGTTCAGCACTCACCCGTCCACGGAGAAGCGCGTCGAACGCCTTCGCGACCTGGAGCGCGAACTCGAAGGGTTCTAGCGCGTCGCTCCGATTATCCACGTCGCCGGATCGAACTCGACGGGGCTACGGGCGCCGCACTCGATCCGGCACCGGGCGTGCCAACCCTTCGCTAACGTCGCGTTCGAACCGTCCAGAACGGCTTAGTACGGGGTCGACGACGTCCGAGCCATGACGGCGATCAGTACGGACGGGCTGTCGAAACGCTTCGGCGACGTCGTCGCCGTTCGGGACGTGACGCTGACCGTCGAGCGCGGCGAGGTGTTCGGCTTCCTCGGCCCCAACGGCGCCGGGAAGTCCACGACTATCGACGTGCTACTGGACTTCGTCCGGCCCACGGCCGGCGACGTTTCGGTCCTCGGGCACGACCCCCGTCGCGAACCGCGCGTCGTCCGCGAGCGTATCGGTATCCTCCCCGAGGGGTACGACCTCTACGACCGACTGACCGCTCGCAGACACGTCTCGTTCGCTATCGAACTGGCCGACGGCGACGACGACCCCGACGCCGTCCTAGACCGGGTCGGCCTCGCCGACGACGCTGACCGCCCGGTCGGCGGCTTCTCGAAGGGGATGTCCCAGCGCCTCGCGCTCGGGATGGCGCTCGTCGGCGACCCCGACCTGCTCGTCCTCGACGAACCGTCCAGCGGTCTCGACCCGAACGGTGCCAAGTTGCTACGCCGGGTCGTCCGGGAGGAAGCGGACCGCGGTACTACCGTGTTCTTCTCCAGCCACGTCCTCGACCAGGTCGAGGCCGTCTGTGACCGCGTCGCGATCATGGACGAGGGGGAACTCGTGGCCGTCGACACGATCGACGGACTGCACGACGCCACCGGCTCGGCGTCGACGCTCGTCGTGTCCGTCGACGCGGTGCCGACGGACCACATGCTGACCGACCTCGCCGGCGTCACCGACGTGACCGTCGACGACGGCACGCTTCGCGTCGGCTGTTCCGACCCCGCGATCAAGGCGGACGTCATCTCGCGCGTGGAAGAGGCCGGGGCAACTGTGACCGACATAGAGGTCGAGGAGACGGACCTGACCGACCTGTTCGCAAGCTACACGACCGAGACCGATCGCCCGGAGGTCGACGCGTGAGTTCGACCGCCCTGACCATCGCGAGGAAGGAGATAGAGGACGCCGCTCGCTCGCGGCTCGTCTGGGGGCTGACGCTGGTGTTGCTGATCGTGACCGTTCCCCCCTTCTACGGCATGACGAACTCGACGTTCATCGACGGGGCCGTCGACGCCACGGAGTGGCTCCCCGGTAACTTCGAGAACTACGTGTCGATGATCGCGACCATCGCCGCGTATCGTGCGGTCGTCGGAGAACGCGAGTCCGGCAGCCTCCGGATCCTGTTCGGCCAACCGGTCACGCGCCGCGATGTCGTGGTCGGAAAGCTACTCGGCCGCGTCGCGCTGGTCGCGGCGGTGCTGTTCGTCGGGACGCTCGGCCTCGGTGCGGTAGTCGTCGCCGCCTACGGTACCCTGCCGCTCGCCCTGTTCGCCGTGATGGCCGCGTACGTCGTGGCCTACGGTGCCGTGTGGACGGCCGTCACGGTCGGCGTCTCGGCGGCGGCGCCGTCGCGGTTGCAGGCCATCGCGGCGCTGCTCGGCCTCTTCCTGTTCTTCGGTCCGTTCCAGCTGTGGGACTCCCTCGCCGTCCCGCTCGCGGCGCTCGCGTTCACCGGTAGCGCCTCGGTTACGGGGATCGACCAGCTCGATCCGGGGACGTGGCCGACGTGGTACCAGTACGTCCAGCGGCTCAACCCGATGGAGAACTTTGCGATGAGTCGCGAGTTCGTCGCCAGCCTGGCCGACCCCTCCATCGGCTACTTCGGCGGACCGCTGGTCAACCTGTTCGGCCTCGCGGTCCTCCTCTCGTGGGCCGTCGTACCGCTCGCTCTCGGCTACTGGCGGTTCGACCGCGCCGACCTCGGCTGACCTCGCTCCGCGACGGGCCGCCACTCTCGTCTCGCGGTTCACGGGCGTTCGCGTGCTCCTCCGGGTTGCGAGTCGACGTGACACCCCCGAAAAACCGTCAACTGTATACCACCACGACGAGAACACCCCGGCCATGCACTGGTGCACCGACGCGACCCTCAGACACCGGATGGTCGCCGCGCTGGCCCTCTCCGCGCTGGGGTACGCCGCCCTGATCGGGATGCTGGTCTGGCTCCTGCCGCCCTCGGTGGCCGGCCCCGCTGCCGTCCTCCTCGTCGTCGTCATCGCCCTCCTCGTCCGCGAGGCCGACCGACTCGCCTACCTCGTGACGAAGGCCGTCTCCATCGGTCGCGAGGACTACCCGGTGGCGTACGACGCGCTGCACCGCCTCGCCCAGCAGGCCGACGTCGCCTCGCCGGCGCTGGCCGTCGTCCCGACCGACGAACCCAACGCCATCACCGCCGGTTCCGGCGACCGCGCGGTGGTCTGCGTGACGCTCGGACTGCTCGAACGACTCGACGACGACCAGCTGGAGGCCGTGCTGGCCCACGAGGTGGCCCACCTCAAGAACGGCGACACGGCGGTGATGACGGTCGCCGGGTTCCCGGCCACGCTGGGGGTCGTCCTGCTGTCGCTGTCGGCCCGCTCGCTCGGCTGGAAGGCGTTCGTCTTCGGCTACCTGTTCGTCCCGTTCTACCTCGCCATCCTAGGGGTGCCGCTCCTCGTCGCCAGCCTCCCCGGGACCGTCGTCCTCTCGCGCTACCGCGAGTACGCCGCGGACCGCGGCGCCGTCGCGCTCACGGGCGACCCGGTGGCCCTTGCGACCGCGCTGGGCGACCTCCACGGAGCTGTCACCGACACCCCCGACCGGGACCTGCGCCGCGTCGCCGGCCTCACCGCCTTCGCCATCGTCCCCACCGCCTACTCGTCGACGTTCCTCCCGTCGATGCACCCGCCGACCGCCGAGCGGATCCGGCGGCTGAAGGAACTCACCAGGGACGTGGACCGGCCGAGGGCGGAGTGACTCGTCTCTGACCGACCGTTCCTCCAGCGATCCGGACAGTGGCAGATACCGTCCCCAACACGGGGGTTTTTCCGCTCCGAGCCACTTGCCTCGGACGATGAGTCCCAGGATCGCCCTGCTGAACGCGGCCCACGACGGGTCGGACAACCGGCGCAACTTCCGGCGCGAGCTGGACGCCGACCTCGTCGAGTACGACGTCGTCGACGGCGACCTCCCCGGGAGCTTCGCGTTCGACGGCTGCGTCGTCACCGGGTCGCGCGCCTCCGTCTACTGGGAGGAACCGTGGATCGCGGCACTCCGCGAGTGGGTCCGCGAGGCGGTCGACCGCGGCGTGCCGTTCCTGGGCGTCTGTTTCGGCCACCAGCTACTCGCCGACGCGCTCGGCGGGCGGGTCGAGCCGATGGACGACTACGAGATAGGCTACCGGACCGTGCGCCACGACGGCGAGTCGGCGCTGCTCGACGGCGTCGCCGAGGAGTTCACCGTCTTCACGACCCACTCGGACCGCGTCGTCGAACTCCCGCCGGACGCAGAGCGCTTCGCCGAGAACGACTACGGCGTCCACGGCTTCCGCGCCGGCGACGTCTACGCCGTCCAGTTCCACCCGGAGTACGACCCGGCGACGGCCCGCGACGTGACGAAGGGGAAGGACGGCCAGATACCCGACGAACGCATCGAGCGCGTGCTCGACGGCGTCACCGAGGAGAACTACGCCCGGGCCTGCGAGGCGAAACTGCTGTTCGACAACTTCACCGACCTGGTGCGGGACCGCTCGGCCGCCGCCGCCGTCGCGGCCGAAGCCGACGCGACCGACGTCCCGGACGGTACCGCGACAGACGCGACGGTCGGCGACGCCGCGGCCGGTGCCGACGGTGGCGCGGCCGACGCACCTGCCGACGACGGTGCCGCCGCCGACGACTGACTCGCTTCTCCTACCACAGCCGCGACAGGAGCTCCTGCTGGATCAGGAGCACCGTCACCGCGACGACGATGATGGCCCCCTCCAGCGGTGCGGAGAGGATGCCCAACGAGACGATGAGCGTCGTCGCGCAGGCCGGCGCGTGGCCGGTGTCGGTGGCGAGCATCCCCGCCGTCGTCAGTCCGACCGCGACTACGCCGCTGGCGGCCAGTCGCAGCGAGGCCAGCGACCAGGCCCCGGTGGCGGCGGTCAGGACGACCCCACCGCCGAGGGCGTGGTACGCGAACAGGCCCGCGACGACGCCGATGGCGTGGCCGCCGACGACGCTACGGGGGCGGGACGCCGGCGCGTCGGGGTTCGTCGCGAACAGGTAGGCCGTCGGGCCGAGGCTCGGGAAGAGGAAGGGGAGCCCGCTTGCCCAGACGACGCTGCCGAGGCCGGCCAGCAGCACACCGGTCCGACCGGCCTGCCGGATGAGTTCCCGACGGGTGTTCGCGTTCGTCACGGGCGTCCGTTCGTCCGCCGGGGCAAAACGGTGCCGCTCCGGTCCGCGCCGACGGCTACCGCTTCAGGATCAGGATGGCCATCGGAATCGCCACGAACAGGCCGACGATACCTATGATGGGGACGAAGAAGAAGGCGAGGAGTTCGAGGAACAGAATCATACCGATGGCGATCAACTTCTGGCCGAGAGACATCATGATTGGTGGTGGATTGCGGGACCGGGTGTTAAATCTTCGGTCGCTATCGGCATGAGCGGGGCGCGGAACGGGGCGCTCGGTGCGCGCCTGCAGGCGGTCGCCGTCCGGTGGATCCCCTACTTCCTGGCGGCTGCCGGGCTGTTCGTCGCGGCGGCGACCGTCGGGGCCGCGGTCGGGACCGAACGGGAGTCCTTCGTCGTCCCGGTCCGTTCGCCGTCGGATCCCGTCCCCGAACTGGCGGCCGGTTCGCTGTTCGGCCACAACGCCGGCATCGCCCTCGGCGCGGCCGGCGGCGTCCTGTTGCTCGGTCTGCCGACCCTCTTCCTGCTCGCGTACAACGGCTTTCTGTTCGGGTCGACCATGGTCGACGCGGCCGGGTCGCTCGGCCCGCTCCGCGCCGTCGCGCTCGTCGCACCCCACGGCGTCCTCGAGTTGCCGGCGGTCTGGCTCGCTGGCGCGGTCGGACTGCGGTGGACGCACCTGCTCTGGCGACTCGCGAACGGCGCGTCCCGCACCGGCGACGTCCCGCGAACGGTCGTCGATTCGCTGGCGGCCGTCGCGCTCGCCCTCCTGGTGCTCGCCGTCGCAGCGGTCGTCGAGGCGAGCGTGACGCTGCCGCTGGCGCGCGCTCTCACGTAGTCTTGGCCCGGCGGATGGGGCGGTTCGACCGACTCCGGCGGAGCGCCTTTCACCCGTCGGCCGGCGGCGACGAACTCCGGTACTTCCCCAGCGTGCCCCGGTTGTCGGCGAACCCCCGATATATCCGCTCGCGGAGGCGGTCGTACCCCGGCAGGCGACGGAGCGTGCCGAACAGGTACCCCGACGCGGGTTCCATCAGTTCGAGCGTTCGCTCGGCCGCCTCGCCGCAGGAGTAGACGGCGTCGTCGGTCAGGAGGTGGGCGCAGTTCTCGTAGTCCTCGGGGAGGCGGGCGCGCTGGTCGGGCGTCAACTCGGAGAAGCCGACGGCTTCGAACTCGCCGTGGGCGAGCGCCAGTTCAACCGACCAGGTGCAGAAGCCGCACTGGTCGTCGTAAACGATGCGGGGTGGCGCCATTCCGGCCATCAGGTGAACCGCCCCGTCTCGGCCCCGCACTGCTCGCAGACGGTGACGAGCGCGTCCCGTTCGTCCGCCATCTCGACGCGATTCTCGGTGCGGCCGCCGCAGTCGGGACAGTCGCGGAGCATCTCCGTCGCGCCGGCGTCCGCGGGCGCGCCGAGGGCGAACGCGACTGCGCGCTCGTCGCCGCGGTTGGTGCCGAGTTGCCACTCGCCGGGCGGGAAGCGGATGGCCTCGCCGGCGGCCACGTCGACGTCGCCGTCCTCCGTCTCGAAGGTGACGGTGCCCGACTGCACGAGGAACACCTCCTCCTGGTCGGCGTGGCGGTGGTAGCCGAAGCCGAAGCTGTCGCCGGGTTCGAGTTCGAAGTAGTTGAGGGCGACGTTCTCCGCGCCGAGCGCCTTCGAGAGCGGGCGTCTGACGGCCGCGGGGCCCATGCGGGAGTCGACGGCGTCGATGGAGAGCTTCTTCATACGCGACGGTAGGAGGGCCAGCGAGTAAAGCTAGGGTGAGTCCACGCGAGGCCGTCGGCGTGCGTGCGGTCAGTCGGACCGGTCGATGTCGAGCTCCTCGTCCACGTCGGAGAGCCACTCGGCCTCCTCCAGTTCCTCGAGTTGCTCGCGGAAGTGTGCCTTGCAGACGCCGACCTTCACCGCATCCTTCTCGACGGCGACGTCGGCCTCGTTCTCGCAGTAGTGACACTGCATACCCGACGGTTCGGCCCGGGTGGCATTGAACCCTCCGCTCCCGTCAGCCGCGCGTCAGACGCCGAGCGCGGCCAGAAACCGATCGAGGGCGGTGCGGTCCAGCCCCGTCCCGCCCAGTCGGTCCCCGTGGGCGTCGCTGCCGCCGGTCGGGACGAGGTCGAACCGGTCGACGGCGCGTTCGACCCGCGCGTGGTCGACCGACCCGTCGTAGGGATACCAGCGCTCGACGGCGTCGAGCGAGTCGCACAGGGCCAGCGCCGCGTCGGGGTCGGGGTAGCGTAGCGGATGGGCCAGTCCCACCAGGCCGCAGGCGTCGGCGAGCAACTCGCGGCCGCGCTCGAAGGTTGGCACGTCGCGGGCGACGTAGCAGGGGCGGTCGTCGCCGATCAGTTCGTCGAACGCGCTCGCGACGTCGTGGTCGCTCACCTCCGCGACGGCCCGGGCGACGTGCGGGCGGCCCAGGCCGGGTCGGGGTTCGACGGGGAGCGAGACGTCGAGGCGCTCCTCGACGCACTCGATGATCGCCCGGCCCCGCTCGGCGCGGTCGGTCTGGATGCGCTCGCACTCGGCGCGGAGCGCGCCGGTCGGCCGGACGCCGTAGCCGAGCAGGTCGACCCGCTGGTCGCCGGCGTCGACGCGGAGTTCGATTCCGTGGACGACGGTGACGCCGTCACGTTCGACGACGGGGGCGTCCAGTTCGGGGGAGAGCCGGTCGTGGTCCGTGACGGCGACGGCGTCGAGGCCGGCCGCCCGGGCCGCTCCCGGCACCTCGCCGGGCGCGAGCGTTCCGTCGGAGTTCGTGGTGTGGACGTGGAGGTCCGCGACGACCATACCCGTCACTGGGCCGGCCGTCCTATCGGGGTTCCGGTGTGGTCCTTATACACAACCCGCCCACTCTAGAATGATTAATAGTGAAGGTTTATCCCCGACGACCTCCTGGGGTACGACGTGAGACTGCTAGACAGCGCGACGACGCCGATGGACGAGCACAGCTATCCCGCCACCACCGACGACCTCATCGACGCGTACGGCGACGTCGAACTGGAACTCCCGAACGGGACGGAGAGCCTCGGCGACGTCCTCGAACGCCTCACGACGGAGACGTACGAGGACGCGGAACAGGCCCGCCTCGCCGTCTACAGCGCCGTCTCGACGAAGGGCATCGGCCGCGTGGGCTACTCGGACCGGGACCCCGTCTCCATCGGCGAGGACGGACCCGACCAGGTCTCCTTCTGACCGTCCGATTCTGACCGTCCGGTTCTGACTCCGGTCCGGGGCGTCGCCGCGAACGCCGCCCGCTACCTGTCGAGGAACTCCGGCCGGTCGACGACGTCGGTGCTGTCGACGTCCTTGCGGTTGAGGACGTCGCTCGAATCGAGCGCCTCGGGGAGGCCGTCGCGACCGCCGGTGGGAACGTCCTCCGGGTCGACGGTGACCGTCTCGCCCTCGACGAGTTCGGCCCACACCGCCTCGCCGTCCGTGTTCGCGCCGGTGGCCTCGCTGGCCTCCTGGCGCCCCTCCGAGTACGCCAGTTCGACCATGCTCTTGTCGTAGGAGGTGTCCATCTCGTCGTAGACGGCCTCCAGTTCCTCGCGGTCGAACTCGCCGAGTCTCTCGGCGACGCCGATGGCGTAGGCGCGCTCGGTGGCCTCGTCCCGGTCGAGGCGCGTCCAGTCGGTCCCGTACTCGTCCTCGTAGAAACTCATGGCTCCAGTTTCTTCTCGGGGAACACGCGCAGGCCCTGGTCCGAGAACGCTATCTGGCGGATGTCGCAGTCGATGGCGGTGCCGCGCATCTTGATGACCTGCGCGCCGCGGGTCATGCTCCCGCGTTCGAGGAAGTTGTGGAAGAAGATGACGCCGTGGGCGAGGTAGTGTTCGTCGCTGTAGGAGGAGGGATCGGTCATCTCCGAGATGAGGAGGACGGTGGCGTCCGTCTGCTTGAGCGCCGAGA